>NZ_JBQFZK010000010.1:0-135436 GCF_056542185.1 Ruegeria sp. AE4
AATTCGTCCGTCCGTTTCAGTCCCATAGTTCGTCTCCTTTGCTGCAATAAATGCTATCAAAGGAGCGGCAGCAAACCGCGACACGTCCAAAACTGGCAGCGACGGAAAGGTTCCGCCCGTTGGTGACACTGTGGATGTTGCTTCCGCAACCTGGACCAACACCATTGGTGCCGCGGAACTTGCGACAATCTGGATTGATCCTGAATTCGACCCGGCGCGCCCGGCTTTCTATTACGCGCGTGTGCTCGAGATTCCGACACCACCCTGGTACGTCTACGACGCATACCGCTACGGTATCGACATCCCTGAAGGCGCTCCTACTTCGCAGCAGGAGCGTGCCTACACGTCTCCAATCTGGTACACGCCGCAAGGCTGACTGATTGCCAAGTTTGGGTTGAAAATAACGCGATCGACTGTTCGATGGTGCGGTTGAGAGTGGTACCGCCTCTCGTGCGAAAACAGGTCTCGGTGGAAAGACACGACACAACCTGAACAATATGCTGGCGGCGGCGCTCGGAAAGGGCCATTTGGAAAGCGTCGGACCTGTCTCACTTTTGGTGATCAACCCGAACTAATCCTTAGCAAAGTTGACGCCACTCGGACATTGATGTGCCAAAACGCGCAGCGGTGTCAGAGCGAATGGCGGCTAAGCGCAAAGTCTGCGACTGCGGTTCGATAGACAGAACCTCCGAGCTTCTGAACAGCGAATGTTGCCCCTTTTACAGGCGGCTTGCGCGCCCAATTAATTAAAAATCAGAAGAAAACAAGCGCCTTGGTTGCTTGGCACAACACTGAGTTGCCCACCAATTGCTTCCATGGTCGCTTTGACAATATTCAGGCCCATACCTGTGCCACCGGCCTCTCTTTTTGTCGTAAAGAAGGGCTGCAAAACCTTGTCCTTGTTCCCTTCACTGATACCGGCGCCATTATCCGCAATTTTCAGACATACGACACCGTCGTTTTGATAGGCTGTCAGCACGGCATTCTGCGCGCCGTGTTGCTGAGCGTTCTCAAGCATATGTGTCAGAATGATGTGCAGGGTGGGCGCCGCGACGGGTAAGGGCAGGTGATCGTTCTCAGCCTTGATGGCAAGCGCGGGGAAAGTCTGGACGAGCTGATCAGTGATGTCGTTCAGACAGCATGTACCGTTAATGGCGCTCTGATCGGCAAGGCTGAAGGCGCGCATGTTGGCCAGCAGATCCTCCATCCGCTTTCCGCCCTTTTCTACAGTGTCCAGCAGGCGGTGTTTCTGCGCGGGTGGCAAATCATCGTCGCGCAGCAGCTCTGCCGCGCCTTTCAGGGCAGTGAGGGGTGACTTCAGCTCGTGGGTGACATGGGCGGTGTACGTTTTCAATCCGTCCTGCTTGTCCTGCAAGCGTTCCGTCAGCGATTGAAAGCTCTGGCTCAGATCCGCGATTTCCCGCGTGCCAAGTTGGTCTGGTGGTTCCCATGCCTGACCTCCGTAACCCGCCATCTGGCTGCGCTGGTTCAACAGGTGGATCGGCCGAGTGATGAACCGCCAGAACACGTACCCGATAAGCGCCGTGGACAAAGCAACAAATGCCGCAGCTTTGGCAAGGTTGAAACGTTCGCCGTACAGAAAGCGGAAAATATGGTTCGGGGTGCGGCTCAGGTAAACCGCCCCGATAAGGGTCTGATCCACGAACACTGGCATCGCCACGAAAACGCGCACGCGGGCACCGCGGCTGAGGGTATAAAGCGCAGGCGTTGCATCCTCGCGCACGCGGGTGCGCGCGACCGAGACGGTTTTCCCTGAAAGGGCCTCGCGAACCTCGTCAACATGACCCAGCTTCTGGCCAATTTCCGCAGTACCGGCAAACACGTTCCCATCGACATCCAGCATCCGGTAGCCCGCAAGGGTTTGCGCCTGGGCGGCGTTGGCGATGCGGCTTAGTGGGGTGGCGATGGCCTGATAACCCGAACCGGGTCGGACGGTTGCCGGTCTCGCGTCCGGGCGCGGTGGCAGAACCGTTTCGCGATTGACCGACAGCGATGGGAACACCGCGTACTCGGTTGAGATTGCACTCGGGCGGGGCGGCTTGATCCCGGCTGCATCTGCATAAAGCTCGGCATACGCCGCTGACATAACCGCAGCCTGTGTCAGCAGGCTTTCTTCGGTCTGTTGCACCAGTTGGCTGTCGTAAAAACGGAACAGGATCAGCCCGGCAAAGGGCAGGCATAGGACAATACCCAGCACCAGCAGAACGATGGTCCACAATCTGGGGCGCCATTTGCGGTTCAGCCGGGCGTGCATGCACCCATCCTGAGGCCGACACCGTGAATGGTCACGATCCCCTCGGCACAGCCGGCCTGGGCCAGTTTGGCACGGACATTGCGTATGTGGCTGTCAATGGTACGGTCCGAGACGTGGATGTTGTAGCCGTAAAGCGCATCGATCAGCTGCGCCCTGGACAAAACGCGGTCGGGACGGGCCATCAGAGTTGCCAGCAGCCGAAATTCCGATCCGGTCAGCGTCACAGGCGTTGACGCGAACCTGCACAGGTGCCGCTCTGCATCCAGGTGCAGGCTGCCTTGCGACAGCACCGGATCGGGCTGCGCAGGTGTCGGCGCGCTGCGCTTCAGGATGGCCTTAATCCGGGCCACCAATTCGCGCGGGGAAAAGGGTTTGGTCAGATAATCATCGGCGCCCAGTTCCAGCCCGACGATACGGTCGACCTCGTCATCACGGGCGGTCAGGAACAGGATCGGCACGTCCGAGGATTTGCGGATGTCCCTGCATACTTCCAGACCATCCTTTTCGGGCAGCCCGATATCCAGCACGATCAAGTCGGGGCTTTCCTGACGGTTTGTATCAAGCGCGGTCAGGCCGTCGCTGGCCAGAAGTGGCGCATAACCTGCCTTTTCAATCGCGAACCTTGTTACCTCAAGGATATCCGGATCGTCGTCGACAACAAGAATGCGTGCAGGCATCAAATGGGGTCCTTCAACTCTGCTGCCGATAATAGGCTTGGATCCGCCATCTCCGAAAGCCCCATTCGCGCCAGTTGGTGATTGCATCCTTTTTCAGATCATATCGCATCCATACGTCACAGACCTGCTGTCCGGTTCTGGTTTCATGATCGCGGATGGCGGGGTAAGCATCAGCACCAAGGCTGCATATGTAACCGGTATCCTGTTGCGTCAGAGCGCTGCCGTGGCTCAGATTGTAGCTGGCAATGACTAATGCGAAATTCACAAAGTTGCAGATATACAAGACCACCAGAAGCGCTGCAAAACAACGCCGCAGAAGCCAGGTCGTACCAAAGCCGCGATGGATTTGCACCACGATCAGCAGCAAACCGGTGAAAACCAGCGCCATCCATATGAAGGCGGCCACCCGCAAATAGGTAAGCGCATAGGCGTCGACGTAATGATGCAGCCGGATGGCAGCTGTCAGCACCAGGAACACGTTTTGCGCCAACCACATGTAGATCAGAATGCGCAACGTCCGGTCCGCGCCGATCATGCTGTGAGTGACCAGAGTGAATACGCCCGCCATCAGGGCCGTCGCCACCAGCGGATAAGCGCCCCGATGGGCATAAGCGGCATAGCTCATCCCTTGAGGCAGGGATACACCGCCGGTCAGGATACCAAGGTCCATCACGGTTTGTACAAGAAACATCAGGTTGAACAGCAACAGCGAATTGCGCACCGAGATTGGATTGATCAGAAATGCGGCCCGGCTTGGGCCTGTCTTTGGCATGGTGGCGGGGCGGGCAATGCCGCCCAGCCATGGATCGCTGAGGTTAAGGAACGGCCACAGCAGCGAGGCCATAACACCCCAGAACAGAAGTCGTAGCCAAAAGTACCCTTCGAACAAAAGACTTGGGTCCAGCTCTGCCAGAAGATCTTCCAGCACCGGATTGGCGGCGGCCAGCAAGGCAAGGAAGACCGCACCCAATAGTAGGGGCAACGCCAGCGAGGCTGCGTGGCGACGGCTGTCGGACCCAAGATCGGCGGCAACCGCGGTGCGACATGTGTCGCGCAGCAAAAGCGTCGCGCCGATGGAAGGCAGGCGCAGGGCGGAGCGCAGCAGCAGACGTTCGTTTACGGCCTGACCGAATAGCGCCCAGGTGGCCAGACTGACCAAACCAGCAAGGCTGAACAATAACGATAGAAGCTGCAAATCGATGGCCACCGGCAGGTTGGTGAACAAGGCAAATGCGGCGGCTATGAGCCATTCCGTTGCAGTCGCCCGCCGGGGTTTCATCGCCATGATCGCGGCGGACAAGACCAGCGCGAAGACTGAGACAGAAATGCCTAGCGGTTGTTCCCAAAACAACCAATCAGCAAGCGCTACCAGCGATGCAAGAAGCGGGATCGCATGGCGCATTTTCAGCGTGGACATCAGAGAGCCACTCTGCTGTCGTCTGTTGCCTCCCCATCGGGGGGCCTCGTCCATCTTTCCCAGCCACCACGCGTCCAGCACGATGCTGTCCGGCACGCCGCGAATTGTCAGTTCCTGCCTCATGTCCTGTCTCCTGCTTGCAGGTTTCCTTTCCCGGCAGATTGCCTGCGGCGCTTGCATCTTTGGCGCGACGTATCCGCAGCCTTCATGGGGCTTTCGTGCAGAAAATGTGCAGAGGCGGTGAAAGGCATTACCCACCACGGGTTCCGAGCTGCAACTCGCGCCGGGCAATAAAAGCGACGCGATCAGGCATTGAACTGCAAGCAAAAGCGCAGTGTGACACAGTTGAACCTTCCCCTAAGAAGCGGTTCGCCGTTATGGCTGGGGAAACGGAGGATCGAACATGGCTAACCCTCTCTATGATGATTTGTTTGGCATTCACGCCGACAAAGATACGGCTTTCCTGCACCTGACAGACGGGACGACCGTCACCTATCGAAACTTTCTGAGTACAGCCGCCCGGATCGCCCATGTGGCCACGCAACTGGGCCTAAAACCCGGGGACCGGGTTGCGGCTCAGGTCGATAAATCGCCTGAGGCGCTGGCGCTATACGCGGCATGCGCGCAGGCAGGCCTGGTTTTCCTGCCGCTGAACACCGCCTATACCGTGGACGAACTGACGTATTTCATCGAAAACAGCGGCGCGTCACTTGTTGTTTGCGATGGCCGAAGCAAAGACCAACTGACCCTGATTGCCGTGCGTTTTGGGGGCAGGGTGGAAACGCTGAATGCGGATGGCTCGGGCTCGCTGATGGATCTGGCGGTTGCAATGCCAGACAGCTTTGCGACCGTGGATCGGGACGGTGAGGATCTGGCGGCGTTTCTTTACACGTCGGGCACCACCGGACGTTCAAAAGGCGCGATGCTGACCCAGAACAACCTGTTGTCCAATGCGCGGACACTGGTCGAAGAGTGGCGGTTCACGTCGGAAGACGTTCTGTTGCACGCGCTGCCGATCTTTCACACGCATGGGCTGTTTGTGGCCACCAATATCATTCTGGCTGTCGGCGGAAGCATGATCTGGCTGCCAAAATTCGACCCGGATCAGATCATTAACAGAATGCCCGGAGCCACGTCGATGATGGGCGTTCCGACCTTCTATACGCGCCTGCTGGCAGACGCGCGTTTTACCAGCGAGCTGACCGAACACATGCGCCTGTTCGTTTCGGGTTCGGCCCCATTGCTGGCGGATACCCATGCACAATTCCAGGAGCGTACCGGGCATCGTATCCTAGAACGCTATGGCATGACTGAAACCAATATGAACACCTCAAACCCCTATGACGGCGAACGTCGCGCGGGTACGGTCGGGTTTCCCTTGCCAGGGGTCGAACTGAAGATATGCGATGCAGACGGCAACCCTTTGCCGCAGGGTGAAGTCGGTGAGATCGAAGTGCGTGGCCCGAACGTGTTCAAGGGATATTGGCAGATGCCGGAAAAGACGGCTGCCGAGCTGCGCGAAAACGGGTTTTTCATCACCGGTGATCTGGGACGGGTCGACGAAGATGGGTATGTCCATATCGTCGGGCGCAACAAGGACCTGATCATCTCGGGTGGCTACAATATCTACCCCAAGGAAATTGAGCTGGTTTTGGACAGCCACCCCGGTGTTCTGGAGAGCGCAGTGATCGGCGTGCCGCATCCCGACTTCGGTGAAACCGTGCTGGGCCTGATTGTTGCCGAACCCGGGCAGTCTCCGGATCTCGACGCGGTCATGGAAGTAGTGCGCGACAGCCTGGCGCGGTTCAAACATCCCCGCACGCTTATTCAACTGGATGAATTGCCCCGCAATACAATGGGAAAAGTCCAAAAGAACATCTTGCGTGACCAGTTCAGGGACATGTTCAAAGCCGGGTCACAAGGCACATAATGGCAGAGCCTAGATAAGCGTCGGAAACTTGATATAGTCCTCAAAACCAATGGGGACAGAAGAATATGAACAATCGTTTGCGCAAAATCACCATCGTAGGTGGCGGCACGGCAGGCTGGATGACCGCGTTGATCCTGGACATGGTGTTTTCACGCACTTCAGCAACAAAAGACCGACCACATATCTGCCTGATCGAAAGCCCCAATATCTCGACTGTAGGTGTGGGTGAGGCTACGGTGCCGCGCATGCCGGTCACGCTCCGTCAGGCGGGCATTTCCGAACGGGATTTTTTCCGCGAGACAAACGCGTCATTCAAGCTGGGCGTGAAGTTCTGCAACTGGAACAAGGACCCCAAAGGAAAACGCATCGATTACGTGAACCCCTTTGCCCATGGCCAGATGCTGGAAGGGTTGGACGCCGCCGAGTATTTCCTGCGCTTTGGCAATGGAGAGAGGGACTTTACACAGTCCATTTCGCCCCACGATCATCTGGGCCGTCTGTGCAAAGGCGCGCGGCAGCTGGGTCAGCCCGAGTTTGAACAGCGTTTTGGCTATGCCTATCATCTGGATGCGGTGAAGTTTGCGGGTATGCTTACCACGGTCTGCACAAAGCGCGGCGTCGAGCATATCCAGGACGAGGTACAGAAGGTCGAGCTGGATGAACAAGGCAACGTCAGCCATCTGATGCTGGAGCGGGCAGGACGTCATGACATCGAAATGGTCATCGATTGCACCGGGTTCCGCGGCCTGATCATCAATCAGGCACTGGGCGAGCCGTTTTTGGATTATTCGGACTATCTGCCCAATGACCGCGCCATGGCGTTGCAGGTTGAACACCGCAATCCCAATAAAATCGAAAGCCTCACGCGGTCGACCGCGCTGGGCGCGGGGTGGACGTGGCGGGTGCCGCTCTACAATCGTGTGGGTACAGGCTATGTGTTCTCCTCGGCGCATCGAACGGATGATCAGGCGGCCGACGAATATCTTGAATGGCTGGGTGACAGCGGCAAGGGTTTGACACCGCGGATCATCCCGATGCGCGTCGGGCGCGTGCGCAATGCCTGGGTCAAGAATTGTGTGGCAATTGGTCTGTCCGGCGGGTTTATCGAGCCGTTGGAAAGTACCGCGATCCACATGATTGACCACGCAGTGCGCTGGTTTGCAGAACACTTGCCGACGCGCGACGTCGCACCGTCACTGCGGGCAAGATACAACCGGCAGATGGACAAGCTTTATAACGAGGTTCTGGAATTCATCTGCCTGCACTACCGATTGGGCAACCGAAAGGATGATCCCTATTGGATCGACGCGCGGACAGAGATGAAGATACCGGATCGGCTGGCCGAGAATCTGGAGCTGTGGCAGCACCGTCTGCCGATGGATCACGATGTGGAATTTGCCACGCTGTTTGACCATCGTGTTTATCAAACGGTTCTGTTGGGTAAACAGGTCTATGATACGGGTTACGGTACCGGCATCCGAGATCGTTTGCGACCGTTGAAGAAAGTGATCTGGTTCCAGGGCATGCAGCGTGCGAAAGAGGATCTTGCGCAGATAGTCAAAGTGATGCCGGATCATAAAACGCTGCTGCGCGATATCCGGGGTGAGCTGGAAAAACCGGTCTTTGGGATGGCGAACGTGGCGAAACCGACGGTTGCGATGCCGGGCACGAAACCCGCACCTGTTACGATCCAGAACATGCCGAACTTTGCTGAAATCCAAAGCGGCGCGAAGGATTTGCAACTGTTCTAGCGGTTCTCTGCCCTTACGAAGGAAATTTAAGAAACTGAAGGACGAGGCATTCAGCCCCGGCCTTCAGGGCGGTTTAGCGCCAGTTTTTACCCCGGTCAGACAAGTGCCTTTGAACCCGACCCGGGTAATCAGAAACAATGGCATCCACACGCAGGTCGATCATTCTGGCAATGTCATCGGGGTCATTGACCGTCCAAACCGCGACGCAAAGGCCCAAATCTTTGGCCAGTTCGACGTTTTCGGCAGTTACATCCGCATAATACGGGCACCACAGTGAGCCGCCCGCTTGCTTGACCAATCGCGGAATATCGCCCTCGCAGCTGCGAAAATCCGGGCAGACTGCTTTGGAAGAATCCTCCCCAACATCCTCGGCGTTTTCGGGAAGTTGGGTCAGATAAGAAGAAGGCATATCCGGTGCTTGCCGCTGACATTCTTCCAACAGATTCCAGTCGAAACTGTGAAGCACCGCGCGTGACGACAGGGCCTTGGAACGAACTTCTTGCAGGACAAGACTGACAAACGTCTCTCTGTAGCACGCGTCATGGGCCAAATCGGGGTCCGATTTGAGCTCGAGCATCAGACAGGCATCGCTATGTTGGGGATCACATACCAGATCCAGCAGGTCAAGCAGCCTTGGAACGCGAACGCCATCCATTTGTGCCTGATCAGGAAAACGCCGACCATAGGCAGTATTCCCATCCAATCGCCCGATATCGAACTTCTGAATCTGCTCAAACGTCAGGGTAGAAACCTTTGGCTCTTCCCCGGTCAGAAACTGGCCGTCAGCATCGCGAAAACTGGGGGCGTGCAGCCGGTGATTATGGGTTATGACGGGGACGTCGTCAGCCGTGAGGACAACATCAAACTCCAGCAGCGGCACGCCAATGGACAGCGAAAAGTCAAAACCAATCATGCTGTTTTCAGGCAATACGCCTCGCGCACCCCGGTGGCCTACGATGCGGATCAGGTTGTCGCCCCCCCGGAAAGCCTCGACCTGTGGGAATGCCATCAGCCTTCCAGCCTTTCACCGGTGGATCGGTCAAACAGATGCATATGGTCTGAGGACACAGAAAACCGCATGTTCGGATGTCGGCCTTCGATCGGGTGCACACCCGGAAGGCTGATCGTGATCGGATCGCCCAAGCCGGTCAGTTGACCGTGCAACAGCGTGTTTGCCCCCAGTGGCTCTGCCATCTGAATCGTAGCCTCAATCGGGCCATTGTCATCCAGCAATAGATGCTCGGGTCGTACCCCCAGCTTGAAGGCAATATCAGGGCCCTGCGACGAACCAACCGCGACCCCACCAATCATGACGGTTCCGTTTTCGCGTTGGGCCTCAAAGACATTCATCGCGGGGCTGCCGATGAACTGTGCCGCAAACAGGGTTCTTGGCGTTTCGTATACCTCTAGCGGTGTGCCAACCTGTTCGGCGATACCGCCGTTCATGACGATCATCCTGTCGGCCATTGTCATGGCTTCAACCTGATCGTGGGTTACATAAAGCGACGTGATCCCCAGTTTTTCCTGAAGCTCACGAATCTCAAGCCGCATCTGCACGCGAAGCTTGGCATCCAGGTTCGAAAGAGGCTCGTCAAACAGGAACACAGCAGGTTCGCGGACAATCGCGCGACCCATAGCCACCCTCTGACGTTGGCCGCCTGACAATTGTCTGGGTTTGCGGTCGAGCAATGGTTCAAGCTGCAATAGCCTGGCCGCCTCGGTCACTTTTTGATCGATCTGGGCCTTGGGCAACCCTGCGATCTTCAGGCCATAGCCCATGTTCTGCCGGACCGACATATGCGGGTAGAGCGCATAGTTCTGGAACACCATGGCAATGTCGCGATCCATCGGCTCTTTTTCGTTGGCCCGTTCCGCACCAATCCGGATTTCACCCGCGGTCACGGTCTCAAGCCCTGCCACCATCCGCAACAGCGTGGATTTTCCGCAGCCCGAAGGGCCGACGATGACAATAAACTCGCCATCTTCGATGTGGATGTCGATGCCATGTATGACATCTGTCGGGCCAAAGCTCTTCTTGACATTCTCCAGGGTTACTGTTGCCATTTTCTATTTCTCGCTATCAACAAGGCCGCGGACAAAAAGCTTTTGCATCGACACCACCACGATGACCGGCGGGATCATCGCCAGAATGGAGGTTGCCATGATGACCGGCCAATCAGCTACATCATCGCCAGACGGGAACATCTGCTTGATGCCCATCACAATGGTGTTCATTTCAGGGTCGGTGGTGATAAGCAGCGGCCACAGATACTGGTTCCACCCATAGATAAACAGGATGACGAACAGTGCCGCGATGTTTGTCCGGCTCATCGGTACGACGATATCGATGAAAAACCGCATAGGCCGGGCACCATCCACACGCGCAGCTTCGGCCAGCTCGTCCGGGATTGTCAGAAAGAACTGACGGAACAGGAAGGTCGCCGTGGCCGAGGCGATCAGCGGAAAGATCAGCCCGTAATAGCTGTTGAGCATGCCGAACCCGGCCACGACCTCAAATGTCGGAACGATGCGCACTTCGACCGGCAACATAAGGGTCAGGAAGATCAGCCAAAAGAATGTTGTTCGACCGGGAAAGCGGAAATAGACGATTGCAAATGCCGACAGCAGTGAAATGACGATCTTGCCCACTGCGATCCCGATGGCCATCACAAGGCTGTTGAACAGCATCGTTGCGACGGGGACATTCACGCCGGAAAACAGGGCTGCCTTGTAGTTCTCCCAGAACTGATCACCCGGCAAAAGCGGCATGGGTGGTGATACAACTTCCGGCTGGGTAACGGTTGAGGCGACAAATGCCAGCCAAATCGGAAAGAAGATGACCAGGACGCCAAAGATCATCAGGGCATGTGTCAGCCAGATACCCGCTCCGCGCTTTTCGACCATTCCGTGCTGTTGGGCTGCCATCAGTAATGCACCCTCTTTTCCACGTACTTGAACTGAATGACGGTCAGAAGGCCGACGACAATCAGCAAAATGACCGATTGCGCCGAAGACGAGCCCAGATCCTGACCGACAAACCCGTCTGAAAAGACTTTGTAGACCAGAATGGTCGTGGCCTGCTGCGGACCGCCACCGGTGATTGTGTGGATTACGCCGAAAGTTTCAAAGAACGCATAGACCACATTCACTACAAGCAGGAAAAACGCTGTCGGTGACAGCAACGGCAGGACAATCGTGAAAAACCTGCGCCAGAACCGTGCGCCATCGATCGCTGCGGCCTCGATGACCGACCGTGGAACCGACTGGAGTGCGGCGAAGAAGAACAAAAAGTTATAACTGATGCGCCCCCAGGCCGAAGCGACGACCACAAGCCCCATCGCCTCGGTGCCATTCAAGACGTGGTTCCAGTCATAGCCCAGCTGTCCAAGATACCACGACACGACACCGACGCGCGTGTTGAACATGAACAGCCATAGCACACCCGCAACCGCCGGTGCGACTGCATAAGGCCAAATCAGCAGCGTCCGATAAGCTCCGGATCCTTTGATCAGCCGATCTGCAATGACTGCCAGAAACAGGGCCGGGATCATGGAACAGAGCGTAACAAGCGTCGAAAACACGGCCGTGGTTACAAAGGATGCGCGATAAAACTTGTCGCTTAGCAGAAATTCAAAATTGCCCAGACCGACGAACTTGGACGACAACCCGAACGGATCTGGGATGAACAGCGACTGCCACACAGCTTGTGCAGCGGGATAAAAGAAGAATACGGCAGAAATGACGACCTGTGGGGCGATCAGCGCCAATGGCAACAGCCAGCCGCGGAATGTGACGCGTTTTTCCATCCTGATGACCCGCCGGGAAAAGTGGATGCGGGCTCTGCCGAGCCCGCACCGGATTTCAGAGGTTTATTGATTCGCCGATTCGAACCTGCGCAGAAGCGCGTCACCGCGTTCTTTTGCGCTGTCCATGGCTTCCTGGGCAGTTTTCTCACCGGCCCAGATGGCCTCAAGTTCCTCATCGATTATACCGCGAATTTGATCGAACGATCCCAGACGCAGACCTTTCGAATTTGCTGTCGGCTCTTTCGCGGTCATCTGGATCACAGCGATATCGGTGCCCGGGTTTTCATCATAGAAACCGGCCGCACGAGTCGCTTCACCGGCTTCTGCGGTAATCGGAAGATAGCCGGTATTCTGGTGCCATGCCGCCTGAACGTCGGACGAGGACAAGAAGCTAAGGAACTCGCCAACGCCTTTGTATTCTTCGGGATCATGACCTTCCATCACCCATAGGGATGCACCGCCGATGATGGTGTTTTGAGGCTCGCTTGTGACCGCTTCCCAATACGGCAGCGGGCGCACATCAAAGTCGAACTCGGCCTCGGCTTTGATCCCGGCATACCCGGCCGAGCTTTCGGTGAACAAGGCACATTCTCCGGCCCTGAAGTTTGCGCCGCCTTCATTTCTGCGACCGGTATAGATGAATTTCCCATCCTTGGCCCAGTCACCCATGGCGCTCAGGTGCGCGACCTGTACCGGGCCGTTCAGCATCAGTTCTGTGTCCAGACCGGCAAAACCATTGTCCTGCGATGCAAACGGAACGTTGTGATAGGCTGACAGGTTTTCCAGGTGAATCCAGCTTTGCCATGCCGTCACCAGCGGGCAGTCCTCGCCTCCGGCTTTGAGTTGCTCCAGCACATCGCCGACTTTTTCCCAAGTTGACAGGTCAGTATCAGGATCAACACCTGCCGCCTGCATGGCGTCGCGGTTGACCCACAAGACCGGCGTGGACGAGTTGAACGGCAGCGACAACATATCACCGTCGGTGGTGGTGTAGTAACCCTTCACCGCGCCGATATAGGCATCGGGATCAAAAGACGCGCCACTTTCAGCCATGACTTCGTAGACCGGCTTGATCGCGCCTTTTGCTGACATCATCGTTGCGGTGCCAACCTCGAAAACCATCAGGATGTGTGGCTGTTCGCCAGCACGGAAAGCGGCAATGCCAGCGTTCAGGGTTTCTGAATAGTTGCCCTTGTGGCTTTCGACCACGACAAACTCATCCTGACCGGCGTTGAATTCTTCAACCTGCGCTTTGACAAGTTCGCCAAGGCGGCCGGTAAAGGCATGCCAGAATTGAACTTCGGTTTGTGCCATTGCCGCCAAGGGGGACAAGGCAGTTGTAACGGCAAGAGCGCCAAGCAAATTCTTTTTCATGATTCCTCCCATGCATCAGGTTTGATGCTTCGTTGAGTACCGACTGCAACGCGTATTCGACACACATGACGATTTCACGACGTTACCGTTACAGAAATATAATTCAAGCCCTACTTATTGGCAAAAAACATAATACAATGTTATACAGTGTGAATAAAAAAGCGGAACTGGGTCTGCAATGAGACAAACTTTGAGAATTCGGCAATTGGAAGCACTCATGGCGGTGACCACCAATGGTTCGGTCACAGCAGCGGCCGCCGATTTGGGGGTGAGCCAACCAGCTGTCAGCAGGTTGCTGTCGGATCTTGAAAAATCGTTTGGTTTTCAACTTTTTGATCGCCGCAAAGGGCGATTGGTGCCAACCCAGGAAGTTCGCTATCTGCAACCCAGCGTGGACCGTGTCCTGGAATTGATGAAGCAGATATCGGACGCGAGTCAGAATATCACACAGCGTAAAGCCGGGCATATCCGCGTCGCCTGCCTGCCCGGTTTCGCCACCAGCCATCTGCCGGATGTTGTGGCAAGTTTTCTGAAAGACCGGCCAGGTGTCACCATGACGATCGAACCGGACAGGCCGGAACGGATATTGGAATGGATGGTTGGCGAACAATATGACTTTGGAATCACCGATGGCTTTAACGGTCATCCGGGGGTCGAAAGCAGAAATGTAGATGTGCGCACGGTTTGCGTATTCCCGAAAAATCACGCGCTTGAGAACCTCTCGGAGGTGACGCCATCCGATCTTGCAGATGAGAACATCATACATACGCGGCGCGACAGCGACTTTTTCGGACGGCTTTCGAAGGCATTTCAGCAGGCCAATGTTACACTCAACTCTCATATCGAAGTCCGGCAATTCACGGCGGCATGTGAATTGGCCATAAAAGGCGTTGGTGTCTCAATCGTCAGCGAACTGGACGCTGTCCATTACACAGACCGGGGGCTAAGCTACAGGCCATTCAAGCCGTTTTTGCCGCATACACTTTCGCTGGTACGCCCGGTTCTGAAGCAGCCGTCTTTGATAACACTGGAGTTCATCGAGCATTTCAGCGAAAGTCTGAATGCGTTCAGAACACTTGCGTGAGGCTGCGGTCACCGGGACGAAGGATACCTGCCCGCGTTTCCAGCCAACACTCTCCAGAAAAAGCAGGAGCCAAGGGATCGAATACGCCCAAAGTCGTCGTTATTGTGAGGCTCCGCGTATCTGTTCAATGGCTCGGGCGGCAAATCTACCCGACAAAGACCCGTCTGCGGCTGCTTCCAATGCAGGCAAAGCGGGGGATGCTTTCCCGCCGATTTCACCCAATGCGTTGGCGGCTTCTTTTCTGACAAAAACCGAAGGGCTGCCCAACAGCATGATCAGTTCCGGAACGGCTGGGGCTGCGTCAGCTCCAAAGAGCGCCAAAGACTGAGCCGCGTCACGTTGTTCCTTGGCATCTCCGCGCATCAGATCAGCTTTGAGGCTCGCAACTGTCGTGCTCGGCGGAAGCGCGGCCAATTGAAGGCCGTTTTTCAAGCGATTGTTCAAATGCTGATGCTCGCCGATCCATCGCACGATAAAGAAATAATCGCGCACCGCTTCGCCCAGAACCTTCTCGTTTTTTCCATTCTGCCATTGTTCGATCATTGCACGCGCGCTGCTTCGATCGCCATTCGAGGCCAGAACCGACGCTGCAAATGGCATCAACTCTACTGCCTGCGGGTTTCGGTCCAGCTCAGACCTAATAACAGCCTCTGCACCTGTCAGATCATTCATCGCAAACAGCGCAGCACCTTGAAATAGCGCGTAGTGGCTGGGGTATTCCGGGTCGAGGCGCATTGCAGCCTGTACAAATGCCAACCCTTCCTCTGGCTCGCCACCCGCGATCAAGGCCCATCCCATTGTCACATGCGCTTCGGGGTCGCTTGGTTGCAGGGCAATGGCTTTCGCGGCTTCTTGTCTCGCTTCTTCCGTTCCCCGACTTACACCCTCGGCGCTGTCCCAGTCCGGAAGGTTGAGAGCGACTATTGCCCTGATGACGTGGATAAGCGAGGTGTCCTGATGCGTCAGTTCACGGTAGTATTTATAGAACAGCCCGATATGCATCTGTTCTTCAGCATTCGCAAAGCCTGACCAGTGGTGGAAGATGTGCGGTCGCAAATGTACCATAGCTAACATCGCCCAGGCGCGCGCATAATTCGGGTCCAGCTCGACAGCCCGCTCAAAATGCGGAATTGCGGCCAGATTGTCCTGTTCATTGAAGCGTGAATAAAGCGCCCACCCGCGTTGGAACGCTTCGCGCGCCTCGATCTTTTCAGTCTCTATGCTTTCGATAGCAATCCGGCTTTGCGTGTCGAGCGGGACATCCAACTCGCGCGCAATCGCCAGTACAATGTTGTTTTGCAGGTCGAAGATCTCGTCGATTTCACCGTCGAAACGTTCCGCCCAGATCAATCTGCCGTTCAACGTGTCCGTCAGGCGGATGTTGACCCGAAAACCTTCTCCGCTACGTCTAAGGCTTCCATCAACGACATAGCGAACGCCCAGTTTCTCGGCAAAACCTGCCACATCAATTTCGCGGTCCTGAAATGCAAAGGATGTGTTTCCGGCGATGACAAATAACCCTGATATGCGGGACAAGTCCGTTATCAGATCCTCGGAAACGCCATCTATCAACATCTTGTTGGACGCGTCGCTGGTGAAATTCGTCAAGGGAAGCACGGCGATCGAGGGCAGGTCCGGCAGAGGGTAAGCCATCTGTGCTTCAGAAGCGCGCAACTGACCCTTTTCCCATGTCTTTGTCCCGATATACCCGGTCGCGCCCAACACGATCAGGATTGCAGCTAGCTTCATTAAACGCGGCGCTTTCTTCGTTTTTTGCTTTACCGCCGGGGTCAACGCATCTGTTTCGACGCGGAACGCCTCAATGGGGTCCGCGATATTCTTGACGGATTGCGGGCCAATTGGCGTAAAGGCGAAGGGCACCTTGTTGCGCGCGTATCCGACAATCGCCTGCGAGGCGATAATCCCCCCAGGTTCTGCCAGCGCCTCAAGCCGTGCGGCAACGTTGACACCATCACCCAGGATGTCATCGGCGTTTGAGACGACATCGCCGACATTCAAACCGATCCGAAAAACAATTGCGCGATCAGGTTCGGTATCCGAGTTTCTTTTCGACAGTTCGGCCTGTATCTCGACTGCGGCGCGAACCGCATCGACTGCGCTGGGGAATTCGATCAGAAAACTATCACCGGCTGTGTTCGCAATGCGCCCTGAATACCCGGCGATCAAGGGCTCGATGACTTCAGCGCGGATCCGGCGCAGCTTGTCGATGGTGCCTTCTTCATCCAAGCCAACCAATCTTGAATAGCCTGCGATATCGGCGGCTAAGATGGCTGCTAATCGACGATTTGGCCGGCTTTCCATAGTTTCGCAGCCTACCATTTGGACATTTTTCTGGGAACCGGTTTTCAAGGTACCGGTTTTGCTCCGGTTTTTGAAATCCACCGACCTGTTATCTGGATGGCAATGGAAGCCCGGGCTTCTGGGTTTTCAGACAAAAGCGGTCTGGGCAATCTGTCGGCTCTGCGCGTTGTCGGATTTGCATGGCGTCGCGCGTCCTTGCACAATGCGACCAACGCATGGAGGCGATAATGATCTACGCGATTACAATTTATGGGGAACCGGGTGTGTTCGAGGCATTGCCGAAAGATTGCCAGGACGAAGTGATGTCGGGCCATCGCGCCTTGCAAACGGTATTGTCGGAACGCGGAGAGTTCGTGTCGATAAAACTGATGCCGCCAACGTCAGCGGTAATGGTCGAACCAGCCGCGTCTGAGGGCGCTGCACCCCTGATCACCGATGGCCCGTTTTCCGAGACCAAGGAAAACTTCCTTGGGTTTTACGCCGCTGATTTCAAAGACCTTGAAGAAGCATTGGAACATGCAAAACTGATCTCTTCACCGGTCGCGCGGCTGGAAGTTCGGCCTGTGGCCTGGGCTGGGGGAGCCATATCGTCGGAATAGATCATGTCAGACTGGCTGGAGGCCACATTTGCTGAACAACGCCCGCGCGCCATTGCTGCCCTGACGCGGGCTTTTCGGGATCTGGACACCGCAGAGGAGGCCTTTGCCGACGCCTGCCTGAAAGCCTTGGCGGTTTGGCCTCAGGACGGGACGCCTCGTGATCCATTGGCATGGCTTCTGGCCACGGCCCGGAATGCGGGTCTGGACGAATTACGCAAATCCCGGCGACGCACGGCAATCCTGTCGCGCCACGCAGAGGAGTTTCAACCGATGCCGGCGGAAACACCCGACCCTGACGAGATGCGGGATGATGTCCTGCGCTTGCTGTTCATCTGTTGTCACCCGGAACTGGACCGGCGGGATCAGATCGCCATCGCCTTGCGGGTGGTCGCGGGGCTGAGCGTCGATGAGATCGCCAGCGGATTTCTGGTCAAGTCCAAGACCATGGAACAGCGCATTACCCGCGCCAAAAAGAAAACAGCAAATAACCCGGTCGCCTTTGAAACGCCAAGCCCGGCTGAAAGACAAGCCCGGTTGGGCGAAGTCTCGACAATGGTTTATCTGATGTTCAGCGAAGGGTGGTCGACCTCGGCCGGGCCGCAGCAAATCAAGCTCACGCTGTGCAAAGAAGCGATCCGGCTTGCCCGCCTTCTTGCCGCATTGTTCCCTGCAATGGGCGAGCAGGCCGCATTGCTGGCGCTGTTGTTGTTTCAACACGCCCGGCGCCGGGCCCGGATTGACGCGGAAGGCAAGCTCGTCGCACTCGACGATCAGAACCGCGATCTTTGGGATCGCTCGAATATCGCTGAGGCTACATCCCTGTTGCAAAAAGCCCAGCGGATTGGCCACCGCGGGGTCTATGTCATCCAGGCTGCAATCGCCCAGGCACATGCCTGTTCAACCTCGTCCGAAGAAACCAACTGGGCGTTAATCGAAAGCCACTACGCCGCCCTTTACGCATTGCAGCCGACACCTGTGATCCGGCTCAACCAGATTGCCGCACAGGCCAAGCTACACGGCGCACAATATGCTTTGAAGGCAATGGATCCTCTGTCACAGGAGCTGTCCAACTATCGTTGGTTTCACGCGATGCGAGGTGGCCTTTTGCAAGAAGCGGGGGATCATAAAGACGCCATTTCCGCCTTTGAAACCGTGTTGGCGCTTTCTCCCACCGCGTTGGAATGCGACGTGATCAACGAAAAAATCAAAATTAGCAAAGAAGAATTGGAGGGCCTGTAGGAAAACACACTCCTCATACGTCCTTGGGTCAGACCCGTATGTGGCGGGCGTAACCAACGGAGGTACCCATGAGTATACTTGAGATGACGGCTGTCGGAAATTCAGGATGGATCGGGCATTCCGGGCCGGATCAGAGCAAGGCCAAATCCTTTTATCAGGATGTGCTGGGCTGGACGATCAGCGATATGCCGATGCAGGATGGGTCAAGTTATTCGGCCGCAGTTGTGGGCGAGACCGCTATCGGAGGCTTTTCACCAATGCCGGAAGAGCGTGGAAGCTGGACGATCTTCTTCACAGTGGCCGACCTGGATGCGAGTGTTGCAAAGGCCGAAGCCAAAGGCGCCACAGTTCTTCAACCCGCGATGGATATGCCGGGTGTCGGGCGCATGGCCACGCTGAACGACCCGCAAGGTGCCCGCTTTGCATTGATCACTTATGAAAGCATGAGACCCTGAGAACTGCCTGAAAGGAGGGCGCAGATGGAACAATATTCGCACATCGTGCAGGTTATTGCGGCGGTATTGGTCTGGGTAACCGTTCCACTGGCGACTGCTTTTGGCCTGCGTCGGTCCAGGGCGGGTATCCATCCGTTATGGGATGGGGGCAACAGGCTCTTGCGCGTAATGCGGTCACATGGAAACTTCGTCGAATATGTTTCGTTCACGCCGTCGATCCACCGGCAGCCTGAGGCATCCAGCTGATGCCGGTGGATGAAACCCTCAACGCACGCATTCGTGACGCTTTGGCCGCGCATGTGGGCATTTCAGAAAAGCGCATGATGGGTGGCAATTGCTTTTTCTTGAACGGCAACATGCTGTGCGGGGCGCGGCGGCATAACGACGGGCTGGGCCGTTTCATGTTCCGGGTGGGCAAGGACAACGAAAGCATTGCGCTGGCGGACCCTGCGGCTCAGGAAGTGATTCACGGTGCACGCAAACTGGGTGGTTTTATCCGCGTGGATGAGAGTGATTGCGATGACGCCGCTTTGCTGCGCTGGTTACACCTTTGTCTCGAACACGCCGCAGCCCTTCCCGCGAAAGACTGAACGGAGAAATCAATGGCCAAATTTGACAGTTTCTCACCCGCAGCGCTTGGTTTTCTCAGGCACTTGCGGGCCAATAACACGAAGGAATGGTTTGCAGCCAACAAAGCAATTTACGAGACCCATTTGAAGGAGGCCAGCAGGCACTTCGCGGATAACATGGCGGATGCATTGCTTGATCTGACTGGCCAGAACCACAGCAGCAAGATTTTTCGGATTCATCGGGATGTCCGATTTTCCAAGGACAAAACACCTTACAACGCACACCTGCATATTGCGTTTATCCCTGACGGGAATGCGGATCAGCCACCGATGTGGTTCTTTGGGCTCTCACCCGATGATCTGGCGCTTGGCTGCGGGGTGTTTCAGTACGAAAAGGAAGCGTTGGATGCCTTTCGAACAGAGATGGCAGGCCCCAAAGGGGCAGAGATGATACAGCTTGCCGCTGAGATGCGAAAGCGTGGATTCCGGGTCGGGGATCCTGAATTGAAACGTGTTCCCTCCGGTTTTGACAAAGATCATCCAAATGATGAAGCATTGCGCCGCAAAGGCTTTACCGTCTGGATGGATCTGGGAAATCCCGCCTTTGCAATCGAACCAAACCTCATTGAAAGAACTATAGAATTGTTCGACGACCTCTTACCTGTTTTTCTGCTGCTTTCTCGGGTCGAGTAACCCCATCTTTCCATATGCCGGGAACATAGGCTCGATGGATATCGCCAAGGTGCCGACCTTAATCGTTCAACGCTGTGTCTGAAAAGTGAGAGATAAGTATGCAGCTTCATTTTGGGTCGCACCTGTGTGCCACGCCGCTCCAGTGTTTGCCCTCTGTTTTTTTGTTTGGATATGGTGGAGCCTGCGGGAAACGCCGCCGAACGCCTGATACACTGATCGTAAATACTATTGTAGATTTCTTGTTTGCACTGTGGCTTCTCTTGAAGTCACACTTGAAGTTGCACAACCTGCTACGGTGTACTGTGTACGTCCAAACCTTTACGAGGCCAGCTGTCTTTTACTGGTGGGGAAGGTTGCGGCTGGCCTGCATTTGCTGAACATCGTCGGGCCATGTGGAGCGTATGTAACCCAGCACGTCCAAAATATCTTCGTTAGTCAGCGTGCCCTCGAAACCCGGCATACCACTGTTGAAGTCTTTAATGCCGCGTGCTGCCAATGCGTCTGCCCCACCTAGTCTGGTGTACTCGAACAGTAGCTGGTTGTCGTGGTGCCAAGTGTGCCCTGTCACGTCATGTGGTGGCGCGGGCAACACCCCGTCATCGTTGGGTGTTTGCCAGTCAGGTTGTCCTTCCAGATTCACTCCATGGCATGAGGCACAGTGCACTGCGTAGAGTTCCTGCCCATTCGCTAGGTCTCTATCTATCAACTCATGATCTGCAGCAAGGCTCGTACCAATGCTGCATATAGCCAGTGCGCAAAGGTGATTGTTCATCTCTACCTACCTTAACTCGGAAGCGTTAGTACGCTCGTGAGTGTCGCCGTTGTCGCCAGCACCACTAATACGATTATTGCCTCAACCTCGATGGATCGGGCGAGGCGTTGCGCTGCTATTGCCTCTCCACTTTGCATGGCCGGAACAAATCGGAGCTTGTTGGCAGCGGCGAGGATCAACAGCAGTGCCACAAGAAACACCTTGATCAAAAGCGTCTGCCCGTAGCCGGTGAACAAGAGCCCTTGGAGATTGCCGACAAGCAACCAAGCCATCCACAGACCCGCCGCGACTAGCGTTGGCACAATAAGTGCAGCAGCCTGTCCAAACCTGTGCCCTAACACTGCTGCATCTGTCAGGTGTTCAGGCATGAGAGCCATACTCCGCAGCGGGCCAAATATACCCACCCAAAAGGCCACACACAGCAGGTGCAACAGCAGCAACAATTGGACGCCAACACTCTCCAGCTCCGGTACATGTCCGATCTGTGCAAAGGACCACATGGCCAATGTGCCACCCAACAGCGCGATCCATAGACCAAAGCGAGGAACAGACAGTCCCACAAGGATCAAAACTGCGCCTGAAAGGCGATAAGCAAGTACGTCGCCTACGGAGGTCTGCCAAAGCAAGCCAAGCATCTCTGGATCGACCATGCCGTCAACTCCGCCCGTTAAGGCGGCTCCTCGGAGCATGAAGCCAAATACCGTTGCTGCGAGGGAAAGCCACGCCAAGACCAAGGCTTGGCGTTTCATCGCAAGGCTTACCGGCGCGACTAGTTCGGAAAAAAGGCACTTAACGGCGACAAGCCCGGTGGACCCAGCAAAGCCGATGTAGAGCACCAGCTTTGCGAGGATTGCGACAACTCCCCAAATGTCTGGCATGCTCATTCCACGGAAAAGGAAAATTCGCCCTGCATCGCATGGCCGTCTTTACCTAAACCACGCCACTCGATGACATAGGTGCCGGTTCCATTGCCCGGCAATGGGATCGTGAACACCTGACGGAAACTTGTTTGGTCCCCCAAATCCAAGCGTATCGCCGCTTGCTCTTCATGGGCCATCTCTATCCGCGTCAGCCGGATGTCCTTGGTGAAGCTGAGGCCAATTTCGGCGGGCACAGACGTTACAGTAGCCCCGTTGGCAGGTGTCGTTTCTTCGGCCTTGGAATGCGCCAGTACCCCGCTGGGAATAGCAGCCATGATTGCGAGAGTTACGATCTTTTTCATGGTCCTGTCCTCAATTTATTCCGTTGGCACGTTGAATTTCACGAATGTACGCGATCACCATGGCAACGTCGCCTCGCGTCAATCCCTCGACCGGCGGCATGTCTCCAAACTGCCAATGATGGCTTCTTACACCTTGTGAAACCGCCCTCTGAAAGGCTTCGTCAGCGTGGTGGCTGGGCTCGTATATCTTGTGGATCAGAGGCGGTCCTGCGCCTTCTACTCCGACCGCGTTGGCGCCGTGGCAAGTAGTGCAGGAGACATCAAAGACACGCTGACCGATTACAGCATTGCCCTCAATTGACGGCATCTGAATTGCGACCATAGCATCGCCTTCAAGTGCCTCCTGCGGCGTAGTCTCTTCGATTGAACCGGGCCGAAGGGTTATGAAAGCGGCGACGGCAGCGACGGTGCATACGCCGACTAGTAAGTAACTTTTTTTCATGGATTGGTCCTGACATTTTGGAAGCTTATAGTGCTGCGGTTCATTGCGAACAGCGGCACGCGCAGGTCGCAGATGTTCGCAAGGATTCACGCTGCTTCAAAGGTCAGGGGGCTTGTATGGGTTATCCGGTTCAATCGGCTTGGCTTGAGTTCCAATCTGAAATTCTGGATCAATTTCACGTTGATCCTGCGAGGCTTCTCCGTTCTGGGCGAGCAAAACAACGGCTTGGCAGATAGAGGGATTACACTCACCGGTTCCTGAACTGTCCGGGTCATGGTCGCTGTTTGGGGCCGAGTTATCGATGCTATTTTTTGCCACGGAAGCGTGTTTCGTTGATTGCATTTGGCTTTCACAGTGAAGGCCGATGCAGCCATCTGATAGCGCATGAACAACGGTGCCAAAACCGGTCAGGGTGACCAGAACGCTGACTAGTAGCACAATTGAGTATCGTCGGATGACCATGGTTCAGGACGCTACTGCAGTAGACCAAGCATGACAACGCCAGCCCTTTGGTTTTTCGGATCACGACCAGCTTTTATTCGGACAATTGATTGAAGCTTCCCCTTTTCCTAGACAGCAACACGAGAAGGACCGTCTTAATAACCCCCTAACTGCAGTGATGTGGACGACGCTGTGGATGTGCGATGACCTGTGTCATAGCGTCGATTGCCAAATTGTTAGAAAGGTGCTTCGCACATGGATGAGAGCCATAGCATAAATACATCCCGGATAGCGGTGACGCTTTTGGCCGTACTAATAGCTATTGCCGGATGTACGGGCAGGCATCACCACGGTGACTGGCACGGCCATGGTGTAGAGGGTTGCTATGCACCCCACCATGACGCTATCGGCGAAGCTCGTTGTGGGGCGTTTGAGTAAGCTACTTAGCAAAGGCGCACTCGCAAACAACCAGTCTAGCCAGTTTATGTTTGGTGATCACGAGGCCGCTGTTGATAGTGAACAGCCTCATCTGACTGGTCCAGTTTGATTGTTAGTGCATCGTCGGCCTCTGATCCGTTGGAATGATGTTTTCCGGGGCTGGTGGGCGACAGATCAATGCACTGCCCGACGTTTGGTGCTTGGTCTTGTGCCGGGCAAGGGCCAACGGAAGTAGTAGATGCCGTGTCGGGACAGAGAGAGATATGCATACAGCTTCATTTTGTGTCACACCTGTGTGTCACACCGCTCTAATGCTTGCTATCTGGTTGTATTGTTAGGTTTTGGTGGAGCCTAGGGGAGTCGAACCCCTGACCTCTTGCATGCCATGCAAGCGCTCTCCCAACTGAGCTAAGGCCCCATCATTGTACCATCGGTACGGTGGACGGACGTTTAGGAGACAGCGGCAGCGAGTGCAAGTCCAAAGTTTGAATCGGGCGCGAATTTTCACCCGGGCTGCTCCTCAGGTGAAAAAGGCGACCCTGGGGATCGCCTTTTACTTGGTCAGTTGTCGTCGTCTGATGACATGTCGGTGATGTCGTCCAGAGAAACATCATCATTGTCGTCATCATCATCGTCCAGCAGATCGTCATCCAAATCCACGTCGACGTTGTCATCATCGTCCAGAACCAGATCGTCATCCGCCGTGTTTTCACGTGCTTTGACCGAAGCTGCGTCTTCTGCATCCGCCGAGATCATACGGCTTTTGGATGTTTCAAGCTCCACGATCTCGCCAGTGTAGGGGCTGATGATCGGGTCCTTGTTCAGGTCGTAAAACCGCTTACCGGTTGTCGGGCAAACACGCTTTACGCCCCATTCTTCCTTGGGCATGTCAAATCCCCTTGATATCAGGTGAGTCGTCTAAATGATTCAGCTCACCTGCCACAGGCAGAGGGCACTGTCAAAGTCTTTGCGCAAGAGAGGTCGCGATATGGGAGAGCACGCATTGCCAGGGACACCGCCGGTGCCACTGAGATTGCGCAAATCGGCTCGGGCGCGGCGTATCAGCCTGCGAATCTCCCAGCTGGATGGGCGCGTCACGTTGACTTACCCGAATGGCGTGCCGGAATCTGAGGCCTTGAGTTTTGCGCGCACCAAAGAAGGGTGGATCCGGCAGCATCTTCAGGGTCGGCCCGATATGACCACCGTGCAGTTTGGGCAAGTGATCCCGATCGAAGGGAAAGCGCGCCGAATCGTTCCTGCAACCGGGCGGCGGGTTCTTCTGAATGCAGATGAGGTTGCCGTGCCCACAGGAGCCGAGGCCCGCAGGTTGGGCCGGTTCCTGAAGGAACTGGCGCGGGACCGGTTGACCGGAGCCTGTGATGATTATGCAGCCATGCTGGGGCGTTCGTACACGACACTCAGCCTGCGTGACACGCGGTCGCGTTGGGGGTCGTGCAGCTCGCATGGCGGATTGATGTTTTCGTGGCGCCTTATTCTGGCGCCTCCTGATGTGTTGCACTATGTTGCGGCGCATGAGGTGGCACATCTTGCCGAGATGAACCACTCACCTGCCTTCTGGGCGCAGGTCGAAAAGATATTTGGCCCGTATAAGCCGCCCCGCCGCTGGTTGCGCGACAACGGGGCCGAGTTGCATCGCTACAGATTTGATACCGAGCCGAGTTGACGTGGCGCCTTTTTGTGATCACATGAGCATATGTTGACCGCGCGCCCTTCCGAAACCCAGACCGCAACACATGACCGGGTGTACCGGGCACTGCGATCCCGGATCATGCATGGTGAGATGGCACCGGGGCAGGCCCTGACCCTGCGGGGCATCGGCAAGGAGTTCGGCGTCTCAATGACCCCGGCGCGAGAGGCGGTGCGCCGCCTGGCCGCAGAAGGGGCATTGTTCCTGTCTACATCGGGCCGGGTATCGACCCCGGAGCTGACGAATGACCGGATTGAGGAACTGGCTGCCTTGCGCGCCTTGCTTGAGGTCGAACTGGCAAGCCGGGCCTTGCCCAGGGCACACATGGCCCTGATCGATAGGTTGCAGAGCATCAACATGACAGTTGCCGAGATGGTGACCAAACGGGATGCGGTTGGCTATATCCGTTCGAACCTGGAATTTCACAGAACCCTGTATCTGCGCGCTCAGGCTCCTGCGATGCTGGCCATTGCCGAAACTGTCTGGCTGCAGCTTGGGCCGACGATGCGGGCTCTTTACGGACGCCTCAGACGCGCAGAGCCGCCACATTACCACAAGCTGATCATCGCCGCGCTTAAGGCCGGGGACGAGCCGGGATTGCGGCTGGCAGTGCGCTCGGATGTGACACAAGGGCTGCGTTTGCTGGTCAGCTGAGCGGCTTCCTGCCGACATCGTCAAAGCGCCCTTCCAAGGTGTCACTGTTCTGGCCTGTGCAACCCGGCTGGGTTACTCTTGCGGCAAATCACAAACAAGAGCAGACCCAAACCATGATCACTCGCCGGACCTTTTCCATTTGCCTCGGATCAACGCTTTTGGCCGCCTGCACGGGCGGTGCCGCTCCGTCCGGCACGCCTGCAACCCGGATGCGGGCTGTTCCCAATGCCGGGTGGGATGCCTGGGTTGCCGGTTTCAAGGGCAGGGCAGTGTCGCAGGGGATTTCCCGGACAACCGTTGACCGCGCCTTTCAGGGGGCCGGGTATTTGCCCGACGTAATCGAACGCGATCGAAATCAGGTCGAATTCAAGCGCAGCCTCGAAGATTACCTAGCCATCGCGGCGTCGGACGAGCGGATCAGCACCGGCCAGCAGATGCTGCGGCAACATAACGGCACTCTGTCGCGGATCGAGGCGCAATATGGCGTGGATAAGGAAATCGTCGTGGCCGTCTGGGGGCTGGAAAGCCGCTATGGCGCGCGCCGCGGTGATGTGCCCGTTGTATCGGCGCTGTCTACGCTGGCTTATGATGGCCGACGCGGGCAGTTCTTTGAAAGCCAGCTGATCGCGGCGATGAAAATCCTTCAGAATGGCGATACCACGCCCGCTAACATGACTGGCAGTTGGGCCGGGGCGATGGGGCACACGCAGTTCATTCCGACCTCGTATCTTGCCTATGCCGTGGATTTCACCGGCGACGGGCGGCGCGACATCTGGTCAGACGACCCGACAGATTCGCTGGCTTCGACCGCTGCTTATCTGTCGCGCGCAGGTTGGGTGCGGGGCCAACCCTGGGGCGGAGAGGCCGGAACCGTTTCCGGTACTCCGGTGGCCATATTGCAGCCGCAAAAACCTGGCCCCCGCATCGCCGTGTTCCGCAATTTCCAGGTGATCAAACGCTACAACAACTCGGACAGCTACGCGATTGGTGTCGGTCATCTGGCGGACAGGATCGCGGGCGGCGCGCCGTTTCAGGCCTCGTTCGGACCGGATGCAAACGGGCTGACACTGGACGACCGCAAGGAATTGCAGCGCCGCCTGACATCTGCGGGGTATGACACGCAAGGTGCAGACGGCGTGATCGGAAACAACACCACCACAGCCATCAGCGCGTATCAAAGCGCCAATGGTCTGCCCGTGACAGGTGAGCCTTCGGTTGCGTTGTTGCGCAGGTTGGGTGGCTGACGGTTACGCCGCCAGCCCTTTAGATCCGATATCAAGGAATTTCTGACGGCGGTCTTTTATCAGGGCCGCCCCATCCTTGCCGTCCAATTCCGCCAACATGGCGGTGATGGCCGCGCGCACCGACTCAACCGTAGACGGGCGATCGCGATGTGCGCCACCCTTGGGTTCCGGGATGATCCGGTCACATACGCCCAGCTTGTGTAAATCCTGAGCGGTTAAACGCAGCGCCTCGGCCGCTTCACGCATCTTTTCGGCATCTTTCCACAGGATCGATGCGCAGCCTTCTGGCGAGATCACCGAATAGACCGAATGCTCCAGCATCGCCACACGGTTAGCGGTCGCAAACGCCACAGCGCCGCCCGAGCCGCCTTCGCCGATGATGACCGAAACCAGCGGCACGCCGATTTTCAGGCACATCTCGGTCGACCGGGCAATCGCCTCGGATTGACCGCGCTCCTCGGCTCCTTTGCCAGGATAGGCACCAGCGGTGTCGATCAGGGTAATGACGGGCAGGCCAAAACGCCCCGCCATCTCCATCAGGCGCACGGCCTTGCGATAGCCCTCGGGGCGGGCCATCCCGAAATTGCGTTCGATCCGCGACTTGGTATCGCTGCCCTTTTCGTGGCCGATCACCATCACCGGCTGATCGTTAAAGCGCGCAAGACCACCGATAACGGCCAGATCGTCGGCAAAGTTCCGGTCACCAGCCAGCGGTGTGAACTCGGTGAACAATGCGTCCACGTAATCCTTGCAATGCGGGCGTTCCGGGTGACGCGCCACCTGGCACTTCCGCCAGGGTGTCAGGTCGCGATAGAGTTCATCCAGCAGCTTGGAGGCTTTGGCATCCAGCGCGGCGGCTTCTTCGGCCACATCCATTTCTTCGTTGGCACGGGCCAGCGCGCGCAGCTCTTCAGCTTTGCCTTCGATCTCGGCCAGCGGTTTTTCGAAATCCAGATACTGGGTCATGACGCCTCATCTGCGTGAATTTTCCTAGCTATATGCCGCTGGCTGGCCTCAGATGCAACTAGATGACACGGAAGCGGCATCTTTCATGTCAAAAGCCGTTGATCAGATTAAGAGATTCGTTTGCTTGCCAGCACATTCCCGACATGCCCAGCAAAACAATCACTGAAATCGACCATTGAGGAAACTCACCCCGGCCAAAGCACGGGATAGAGCGAAACCACAAGCAGCACAGCCATTGTCCAGTTGAATACGACCAATCGGCGCGGGTTCGTCAGCATCCGGGCCATCTGCTGTCCCAGAACGGTCCATGTGCTGACGGACGGTAAGTTGACGGCTCCGAAGACAAACGCAACGATGGCAATCGCATACATCGTCCGATCTGGTGTATAGGCCGTGGTGGCGGTCAGGGCCATGGCCCAGGCTTTTGGGTTTACCCATTGAAACGCTGCGGCTTGCAGAAATGTCATGGGCACGCCGGTGGCTTCGGCGCTGTTTGCCGGCGCGGCATGCGCGATCTTCCAGGCCAGATAGAGCAGATAGATCACCGACAGGACTTTCAACACCGTATAGCTGACGGGATACCGGTCAAAGACCTGCACCAGACCGGCCCCGACAAGCAGCACCATGAAGGTAAAGCCAAGCCCAATGCCCAACATATGCGGGATCGAGCGTCGGAAGCCGAAATTCGCCCCCGAAGCCATCAGCATCAGGTTGTTCGGCCCCGGTGTGATCGAGGTTACGAAGGCAAAGGCGATCAGGGCCATCAGGATGTCATAAGTCATGGAGCGAAGTATTGTCCGCGCTGCGGCAAATGAAATTGCTTTTTTGTGCGTGTTTCCTGTAATTGTGCAATCAATGATGAAGAATGACCGGATAAACCGCCAGATATTGCAAGAGCTATCTCGCGACGGACGGATCAGCAATCTGGATCTGGCCGAGCGTGTGGGCCTTTCCCCTTCTGCTTGTCTGCGCCGCGTGCAAGAGCTTGAAAAGACCGGGGTGATCACGGGGTATCGCGCAGTTCTGGACCCGGCGGCGATGGGTATCGGCTTTGTCGCCTACATCGGTGTAGGGCTGGGCGAGCATACGAAGGCCGCGCAGGAGGGGTTTGAACGCGCGCTCCAACAAGCGCCGGAAGTTGTTGAGTGCCACAACATCACGGGAACAATCGAATACTTGCTGCGGGTCGAATGTGCAGACCTGCCGTCTTACAAGACCTTCCATACCGAGGTGTTGGGAACGCTGCCGCATGTCACCTCGATCACATCCTATGTGGTTATGGGTTCGCCCAAGAATTTACGGGCGTGACGTCTTGAATTGTGAAGGCACACTCACTTGCAGGGCGAAAACTCACGGCCTAATGTCGTGGAAATGACGTTGCCAGTGGATATGCACAGCCATAACGGCACGCAAACAGGGAGATTACGATGAAACGCGTTCGAACAGTGGCGGCCGCAGTTGCCTTGTCAGTGGTTGCCGGGGCCGCCTTGTCTGCCCCGCTGAAACTGCAACCTGCCAACCCGCAGCCTTCTCCGAAGGCGGGGCTGAATGTGAAATACATTGGCACGGGCAATCAACACAAGAAGATCCGCGATCTGAGTCAGGCAAAAAGCATGCTGTCCAAAGCACAGCCTGGGCAACCGTTGCAGGGATTGGATTACAGGGACACCAATCAGGGTGACAATGTCATGACATTCGACGGAGCTTACAATGTTGCCGCCGAGATTACGGGATATATGCGGTTCGACTCGCCTGGGGTTTACGAGTTGGAAACCTGGTCGAATGACGGGATAGAAGCATTCGTCGGAGGCCAGAATATCGGCTATGTCACGGGTATTCAGGGCTGCGAGGCCAACCAGCGGACCGAAGTCGAAGTGCCCAAGGCCGGGTGGTACCCGCTCAAGATCATCTATTTCCAGAAGCTTGGAACATCCTGCCTGATGATGAAGTCGGGTAAAAAGGGCGAAAGGTTCACCTGGACGCCGAATGCTGTCTTTGGGCGGTGACGCCAGAAAACACCTGAAAAAGGCGCCAGGGCAGGCGCCTTTTTTTGGTTCTCAGCCGTTGGCCGCGATCAGTTCGGCCTGTGCCACGATTACCTCGGCCTGCTTGATCGACGCGATGTCGACCAGACGTCCTTTGTAAACTGTCGCACCTTCGCCATTGGCTTTGGCCTGTTCCATCGCGGTGAGAATTTCTCGGGCCTCTGACACGGCTTCTTCTGATGGGGTGAACACCTGATTGGCCAGCGCGATCTGCTTGGGGTGGATCGCCCATTTACCGACCATGCCCAGCGTGGCCGAGCGTTTGGCCTGCGCAATGTACCCCTCGTCATCGCTGAAATCACCGAAGGGCCCGTCGACTGGCAGCACGCCATGGGTGCGGCACGCGGCAACGATGGCGGCCTGTGCCCAATGCCATGGGTCGGACCAGTGTTTCGCACCCGCGTGCAGCATATAGTAATTTTCCTGCGTGCCACCGATGCCGGTTGTCTGCATCCCCATCGAGGCAGCAAAATCCGCAGCTCCCAGGCTCATAGCCTGCAAACGGGGCGAGGAGGCCGCGATTTCTTCGACATGGGCGATGCCAGCTGCGGATTCGATGATAACCTCGAAGCTGATCGGTTTGGCACGACCTTTGGCGCGTTCAATGGCAGTGACCAGTGCGTCTACCGCATAGACATCCGCCGCGCAGCCGACTTTGGGGATCATGATCTGATCCAGACGGTCGCCCGCCTGTTCCAGTACATCGACAACGTCGCGATACCAGTACGGGGTGTCCAATCCGTTGATGCGAACGGACATGTATTTGTTGCCCCAATCCACGGTGTTCAGTGCTTCGATGACATTGGCGCGGGCCGCATCCTTGTCCGAAGGTGCAACCGAGTCTTCAAGATCGAGGTTGATCACATCTGCGGCGGATGCTGCCATCTTCTGGAACAGTTTGGTGTTCGATCCCGGGCCAAACAGCTGACAGCGATTGGGGCGCGCCGGTGCGGCAGGTTGGATGCGAAAGCTCATCTGGACCTCGTCTGAGTAATGAAATTACGATTTTTCTGCTCAATGAGGTATTAAATTGCGTGGTGCGGCGCAAGAGCGATTGTGCATCTGCGGCAATGCGGTTGCAGAAAGCGGCTTCAAAACTGCCCGACCGGGGCGATTAAAGTTTAATCATTTTGAAAACTTCGAAGATTTTTGCGCATATTGCGAATATTGCACAAGAAACTCGCGCATAGGTCGTGGTTGACGGGCCAAAACGCGAAGCGCTCGTTTTGCCGCTTCTCTAGCCTGCCCCGGAATCAAAGGAGTGACCGCAATGATCGAGACACCGTACCTGCTGTTCCTGGGCGATGCGCCCGACCAATTAGCGGCCAAAGTGGCTGTTGGGATCAAGGACTGGCGTCCGGAAAACGCCGTGGGCCAGTATCGAATGGATGGCTGCAAGGCCGATCTGGGCCTGACTGACATGACCCTGACCGAAGCGAAAGAAGCCGGAGCCAAGACGCTGGTGATCGGCGTGGCAAACCGCGGCGGTGTGATCAGCCAGGACTGGAAAAAGGTTCTGGTTATGGCGCTTGAGGAAGGGTTCGACCTGGCCTCGGGGTTGCATAATCTGCTGCGGGATGAGCCCGACCTGGTAGCGGTTGCCGAAGCAACAGGACGAAAACTGCACGATGTACGGGTGCCCGAGATCGATTACCCGATCGCAAACGGGATCAAACGCAAGGGCAAGCGGTGTCTGGCCGTCGGAACAGACTGTTCGGTTGGCAAGATGTACACCGCGCTGGCGATGGACGCCGAGATGCGTGAGCGCGGGATGAAATCGACCTTCCGCGCGACCGGCCAGACCGGCATCCTGATCACCGGTGACGGTGTGCCGCTGGACGCAGTCATTGCCGATTTCATGGCTGGTTCGGTCGAATGGCTGACACCGGACAATGACGAGGATCACTGGGATCTGATCGAAGGGCAGGGATCATTGTTCCACGTATCCTATTCCGGCGTGACCATGGCGCTGATCCATGGCGGCCAGCCGGACGCCCTGATCCTGAGCCATGAACCGACCCGTGCGCATATGCGCGGCTTGCCAACCTATCAACTGCCAACATTGGAAGCCCTGCGCGACACCGCGCTGGCGCTGGCCAAGGTGGCAAACCCGGATTGTCAGGTTGTTGGCGTTTCGGTCAACACCCAGCACATGTCCGAGGCAGACGCGACCGCCTATCTGGCCAAGATCGAAGAGGATATGGGCTTGCCTGCGACCGACCCGTTCCGTTTTGGTTCGGGCAAGCTGGTGGACGCGCTGGCCGCAATATGATCTGAACAACGCGCCGGTGGCGGACTGTTCCGCCTCCGGCGTGAGTATTTGGGAAAAGATGAAGGAGCGGGTGCGTGCAGATTGAGGTTTCTCGCGATGTGTTCCGGCTGGCGCAGGTCTTCACCATCTCGCGCGGGTCGCGGACCGAAGCAAAGGTGCTGACGGTTCGGGTTTCGGACGGAAGCCATCACGGCTGGGGCGAATGCGTTCCTTACGCGCGTTATGACGAAACGCTCGAGTCTGTTGAGGCTGAGATTGCCGGTCTGCCCGCGGATGTCACCCGCCAGACGCTGACGGATCTGCTGCCCGCAGGCGCCGCGCGGAACGCCGTGGATTGTGCCCTGTGGGATCTGGAGTGCAAACGTGTTGGCAAGCGCGCCTGGGACCTGGCGGGTCTGCCCAAGCCCGGCCCCGAAATCACCGCTTATACATTGTCGCTGGACACCCCCGAGGCAATGCAGGCGCAGGCCGCCGGGAACGCGCATCGCCCGCTTCTGAAGATCAAGCTGGGCACGCCCGATGATATGCCCCGGCTTGAGGCGGTGCGCGCCGGTGCTCCGAATTCCAAGATCATTGTGGATGCAAACGAAGGCTGGTCGGCCGAGGTTTACGCCGACCTCGCGCCGCATCTGGTGCGGCTGGGCGTGGCGTTGGTGGAACAGCCCTTGCCCGCAGGAGATGACGACGCATTGATCGGGATGAAGCGCCCGGTGCCAGTCTGTGCTGACGAGTCCTGCCATGACCGCGCCAGCCTGCCCAAGTTGAAGGGCAAATATGATGTCATCAACATCAAGCTCGACAAGACCGGGGGCCTGACCGAGGCGCTGGAGTTGCGCAAAGCGGCGATAGCCGAAGGCTATGACATTATGGTGGGATGTATGGTCGGCAGCTCGCTTGCCATGGCACCTGCGACATTGCTGGCGCAGGGTGCGATGGTAACGGACCTTGACGGCCCGCTTCTGTTGGCCGAAGACCGCGACACCCCGCTGGATTTTGACGACGCCGGAGTGCACCCGCCTGCGGCCGCACTTTGGGGTTGAGGAGACGAACATGATCCGCACTGTTTACGTAAATGGCGAATATCTGCCGGAGACCGAGGCCAAGGTTTCCATTTTTGACCGTGGCTTCCTGTTTGCGGACGCGGTCTACGAAGTCACCAGTGTGCTGGACGGCAAGCTGATCGACTTCGAAGGTCACTCAGTCCGTCTGAAGCGCTCGCTGGACGAGCTGGAGATGGCCGAGCCCTGCACCAAGGATGAACTGTTGGAAATCCACCGTAAGCTGATTGAGCTGAACGGTATCGAGGAAGGTCTGGTCTATCTGCAGGTTTCGCGCGGCAGCGATGGCGACCGGGATTTTGTGTTTCCGTCGGCAGATACCCAGCCCAGCCTCGTTCTGTTCACGCAGAACAAGCCGGGGCTGGCTGACAGCCCGGCGGCAAGGAAAGGCGCCAAGATCATCTCGATCGAAGACATCCGCTGGGGCCGCCGCGACATCAAAACGGTGCAATTGCTCTACCCGTCGATGGGCAAGATGATGGCCAAGAAGGCAGGTTGCGACGACGCATGGCTGGTCGAGGACGGCTTTGTGACCGAGGGCACCAGCAACAACGCCTATTTCGTCAAAAACGGCAAGATTGTCACCCGCCCGCTGTCCAACGATATCCTGCACGGCATCACCCGAAAGGCCGTGCTGCGCATGGCGGCTGAGGCGCAGATGGAAATCGAAGAGCGTCTGTTCACCATCGACGAAGCCAAAGAGGCGGACGAAGCATTCACCACCTCGGCCAGTGCCTTTGTAATGCCGGTGGTTGAAATCGACGGAGTTGCGCTGGGTGACGGTACGCCGGGGCCGATTGCAAAACGCTTGCGCGAGATTTATCTGGACGAAAGCCGCAAGGCGGCGATCTAAAGAAAAAGGCCCGCCAATCTGGCGGGCCTTTTTCGTATTGGGCCTAGCCCTTTTTCGTTACATTCTCTTCAAACGCGACCTTGAAGGCGGCCTGTTTTTCAGCGCTGGCCTCGGTTTGATAATTGGCTTTCCATTCATCCATGGTCATGCCGTAGAAAAGTTCTCGGGCCTCGTCCTTGCCCATCTCGATGCCTTTTTCAATGGCCGCTTCCTGATACCACCGTGACAGGCAGTTTCGGCAGAACCCGGCCAGATTCATCATGTCGATGTTCTGCACATCGGTGCGGTCTTCCATCAGGTGCTTTTGCAGCCGACGAAAGGCGGCAGCCTGAAGTTCGATTTCGGTTTGCTTGTCCATCTTGTGGCTCCGGAAGGCAGTGTGTGTTGCGTCTGACCTAACAATCCTGCCGTGTCGTTACAACAACGGCGCTTGTGGTCAGCGCTACCTACATCAGTTTCAAGGCCAGCCAGGGCACGATGCAAAAGATCAGTGTCAGGATCTTGTAGTTGGCAAGGTATCTGAAATAGGCACGTTTCACGTCGGCGCGATCCATCTGAAACATCCTGCCGTGAATGCCAGCGATCCAGTCCTGCAAAAGCAGAATCATGACGGTGGTGAACAGCAAAACCGCGATATTAAGCGTGGCCATCCAACCGAAAAACGTTGTCAGAAACTCATGTGTCATGACGATCCCCTTTCCCGCATTATATGGGGATCAGAGGCATTGCTCACAATGGCGTGAGGGGTGGAACGTCCCTGAAAACCTTGCGGTCAAAGGTCGCTGGCGTCCAGCGCTTCTTGCAGGATTACCGCCAGCCGCTCGGCCCAATGCCGTTGTCCGGCATGATCGGCGATCAGATCATTGCGTAGCTCGATCAATGCATTGGGACGGCCAAAAGCGGTGCAGTGCTTGTCAATCGCATCACCCGGCAAAACGCCGGTATAGGGTTCATTAACACCAACGCACAGGTCATCTTCCTGTTGCAGCCGTTCGATCAAAGGACGCGAGAACCGCTCGTCCGGCGTGTGCAGCACACCAATGTGCCACGGACGCGGATCACGTCCGCGCAGCTGACGCGTGAAGGAATGCATCGAAACAATTACCGCATGTGGCAGTGCTGCCATCTCGGACAACGCTGTGTGGTAGGGGCGATAACACATGTTCAGGCGGTGTTCGCGCTCGGCGGCATCGGCATGGCGGTTGCCGGGAATGATCGACCCGTCATACAGTTTCATCAACAACGTGGGGTCATCTTCCCCTCGGTTCGGGTCAATTACGAGGCGCGAGAAATTGGCGGCAATCACTGGCGCGTTCAGAATCTCGCCCAGATGTTTTGATACCTCATACGCGCCGACATCATAGGCGATATGGCGCTCCATATCCTCGCGCGGCAGGCCAAGGTCTCCGTCATTGACCTCGGGGGGGACGATGTTGGTTGCGTGGTCGCATGTGATCAGCCATCGGGACGGGCGATCCGCGCCGTGAACAAAAAACGGGGTGTAAGTCATAAGCCTGTCATCTAGTTTGTCGCAGGTGTAGGGCAGTTGCTTTAAAAAGGGAATTGCGCAATAAGCGCCACAGCAGTGTTTGCGGTAACATTTTGCAAAAGCTGATCTGCGCAATCTGAACCGGCATGAGGAGGTCAAGACCAATGCGACGCCTGAGGAATGTAAAAATCGTGGCGACGCTGGGACCGGCGTCCAGTGACTATGACACCATTCGCGCCCTGCACGAGGCCGGGGCGGATGTGTTCCGTCTGAACATGAGCCACGGCAGCCATGACGAGATACGTGAACGCCACAAGATCATTCGGCAGGTTGAAAAGGATCTGGACAGCCCGATTGCCATTCTGGCTGACCTTCAGGGTCCCAAGCTGCGGGTTGGTGTTTTTGCAAATGATGCGGAGGATCTGGAAGAGGGCGCGGCGTTCCGTCTGGACCTTGATCCAGCTCCCGGCGACACCACCCGCGTGTGCCTGCCGCACCCCGAGATTTTCGCGGCCCTTGAACCGGGCGCGCGCCTTCTGGTCAATGATGGCAAGATCCGTCTGATCGTTCAAGATTGTGGTCAGGACTTTGCCAATTGCACAGTTGAGGTCGGCGGTGCGATCTCGAACCGCAAGGGTGTGAACGTCCCGGATGTGGTACTGCCGCTTGCGGCCTTGTCGGAGAAGGACCGTGGTGATCTTGAGTTTGTCTGCCAGTTGGGCGTTGACTGGCTGGCGCTGAGTTTCGTGCAACGCGCCAAGGATGTGTTCGAGGCCAGGGCGCTGGCTGATGGACGCGCTGCGATCCTGTCGAAGATCGAAAAGCCGGCGGCGGTCGAGGCGTTCGACGACATCCTTGATGCGTCGGACGGGATTATGGTGGCGCGGGGCGATCTGGGTGTGGAACTGCCGGTATCTGCGGTGCCGCCCATTCAAAAGAGGCTGGTCCGCAAGTGCCGTAGTGCCGCCAAGCCGGTCATTGTCGCCACCCAGATGCTGGAAAGCATGATCGAAAGCCCGATGCCCACCCGCGCCGAAGTGTCGGATGTGGCCACCGCGATCTATGAGGGCACGGACGCCATTATGCTCAGCGCGGAATCGGCGGCAGGTGCTTATCCGGTTGAGGCTGTGCAGACCATGAATAAGGTCGCCATCGAGGTCGAGGCCGACCCGACCTATTCCCAGATTATCGCCGCGTCCCGCACGGCAAAAGGAAGCACTGTGGCCGATGCCATTGTTGCGGCTGCCCGCGAGATTGCTGAAAAGACCGATATCAAGGCCATCTGCTGCTTTACGCAAAGTGGAACCACCGCCTCATTGACAGCCCGTGAACGTCCCGGTGTTCCGATCATTGCGATGACATCGCTGATGGGAACTGCGCGAAGGCTTTGCCTGAGCTGGGGTTGCAATTGCGTCATGACGCCAGAACTCCAGCGGTTCAAAAGCGCCGTGGTCAACGCGGCCCGCGCGGCGCGGGCAGGGGGGTTTGCAACCGAAACCGATCAGATCGTGGTTACGGCCGGTGTCCCCTTCAACGTACCGGGCACGACTAACATTCTGCGCGTGGCCCCGTGTGATGAACGGCTGATCTACAGCACGGATCCGGAATAACGGAAGGCCGACACTCGGGCCCGAGTGTCGTGTCAGCCAACCGGCTCTTTTACAATCTCCATAACTGTAAAAGAGCTGGTCTGGTGTATGCCCGGCAGCTTGTTGATCTTCTCGCCCAGCACCAGCCGGAAATGCGCAATATCGCGCGTTCGAACGGTCAGAAGATAATCAAACGAGCCCGCCACCATCAGGCAGCTTTCGATTTCCTGAACACTCCGAACGGCTTCATTGAATTTCACAAGGGATTGTTCCGCAGTTGCGACCAGGGATACCTGCACCACGGTCAGCAGTGCCAGCCCCATTCTTTCCTTGTCGACAACGGCTCTGTACCCTTTGATATAGCCATTCTTCTCAAGTCGTTTTACACGCTCGGAACAGGGTGTATTGGTCAGGTTCACGCGCGCCGCCAACTCAACTATCGAGAGCCTGCCATTGGCCTCCAGCTCGTGCAGGATGCGTTGATCGATATTGTCTAAATCTCTGCTAATCAGTAAAATTCCCTGTATTTTTGGCGTAATACGATAAATTACACTGAAATTGGCCCAAAAAAATCTCCAATTCCTAGTGAAATTTCCTAATACTTACCAAAGGGCGGTCTTGTTGAAAAGTTCCAAGTTCCGGCCGCCCTGCCGGGGGCGTGGGCCCCGGCCTTAACAACAAAAACGGAGGAACGAAATGACAACAAAGATTGTCATAGGACTCGACGGGACTGAAACCGGCGAGCGTGCGATTGCCTTTGCCAAGGATTTGGCAAAGCTGATCGGAACGTGCGATTTGCTGGTCGCTTATGTGATCGAATGGTCACCTTACACATTCCAGACACCTGAAGAAAACGCCCAGCGCCACAAGCGCCGCGAAGAAGAGGTTGATCTGGCAATGTCGCGTGTCGTGACACCTGCTGTTGAGGCCCTCAGGGCTGCGGGATTCGAAGCGCAGGGCATTGTGCGCCATGGCGATGTTGCGGAAACGCTGAACGCCATCACGGTCGAAAACGGAGGCTCGCAAATCGTCGTGGGTCGGGCATCTGCGGACGGGATCAAGAAACGCCTGTTCGGCAGTTCGACGCAATATCTGGTAATGCATGCCGACGTTCCGGTTACGGTCGTGAACTGAGGGGAGGGCTAAAATGAGAACGCTAAAAACACTTGGCGCCGTAACGGCCGCCACCATTGCCGCCAGCCCTGCCCTTGCACAAGAGGCGCCCGGACTGGATGAAAAAATCAATCAGGCCTTTGCAAACCTGACCGGACCGTTTGTCAGCTTCATCTTTGCACCGCTGCCCGGAACCAGCTTTCCGTGGATCGTCATGTGGCTGGTGATTGCTGCATCGGTTTTCACACTGTATTTCGCGCTTGTGCAGTTGCGGTTCTTTGGTCACGCGATCAGCCTTGTCAAAGGTGACTATTCCGATCCCAACGACGCGGGCGAGGTCAGCCACTTTCAGGCATTGGCCACGGCGCTGTCCGGCACTGTGGGCTTGGGGAATATCGCAGGTGTGGCCGTTGCCATTGGCATCGGTGGGCCGGGTGCAACCTTCTGGATGATCCTTGCGGGCCTTCTGGGTATGGCATCAAAGTTCACCGAATGTACGCTGGGCGTGAAATACCGCAACGAATACGAAGATGGCACCGTTTCAGGTGGCCCGATGTATTACATGTCCAAGGGCTTTGACGAGCTGGGCCTGCCGGGCGGTAAGATCCTGGCGGTGCTGTTCTCGATCTTCTGTATTCTGGGCGCATTGGGCGGCGGGAACATGTTCCAGGCCAACCAGGCACATCAGCAGATCGCGGGTATCGTTGGCGACTATCCGGGCTGGATTACTGGCATTGTTTTTGCTGCGGTCGTGTTCATGGTCATTGTTGGCGGTCTGAAATCCATCGCTCGGGTGACTGAAAAAGTCGTGCCGTTCATGGGTGTGCTGTATGTCGCAACCGCACTGGTCATCATCGCGATGAATGCGGACATGATCGGCTGGGCCTTTGGTCAGATCTTTGCCGGTGCCTTCACGGGGCTGGGCGTTGCAGGGGGCATGGTCGGCGCGCTGATCCAGGGCTTCAAGCGCGCGGCATTCTCGAACGAGGCGGGCGTGGGCTCTGCAGCTATCGCTCACTCGGCGGTTCGGACCAAGGAACCGATCACCGAGGGTTTTGTATCGCTGCTTGAACCGTTCATCGATACCGTCGTGATCTGTACCATGACGGCGCTGGTGATCATCATTACGCAACAGCTGATCATCGATCCCGAAACCGGAAACTACATGCTGAACGAGGCGGGTTCCGCCATCGCAACGGTGGATGGCAATTCCGGCGTCAGCCTGACCTCTGCCGCCTTTGCCAGCGCGTTCAGCTGGTTCCCGTACATCCTTGCGATCGCGGTGATCCTGTTTGCCTTCTCGACCATGATCAGCTGGTCCTACTATGGCCTCAAGGCCTGGACCTACCTGTTCGGAGAAGGACACACAAAAGAGCTGATCTTCAAGGTCATCTTCTGCGTCTTCGTGGTGATCGGCGCTGCGGCCAACCTCGGCCCGGTTATCGACTTCTCGGATGCGGCGATCTTTGCGATGGCGGTTGTGAACGTCTTTGCTCTCTACTTCCTGATGAAAGTGGTGCGGCAGGAACTGGCGTCCTACTCCGCAAGGCTGAAAAGCGGTGAAATCCGCAAATTCGAACACTAAATCCAATCACCGGGGCGGCCTGTGTCGCCCCGGTGCCTGACCAGCCTGCAAAAAGCACAGATTCTGGTCCAAACCCCCTTGCCAGTATGACCGAACTTGCGTAAACGGCGCTTCTGATCGCGTGACCGGCCGAGATGGCATGCCGAGTCGCGTCTGAAACCGAACCCGAAAAAGGAGACGGAAATGCCTAAGATGAAGACCAAATCAAGCGCCAAGAAGCGCTTCAAGGTGACTGCGACCGGTAAGGTCCTTGCTGGCCAGGCCGGCAAACGGCACGGCATGATCAAGCGGACCAAGAAATTCATCCGCGATGCCCGTGGCAACACCACCCTGTCCGCCCCCGACGCAAAGATCGTCAAGGGCTACATGCCCTACGACCGCTAAGAGGAGATGTAAGAGATGTCCCGCGTTAAAGGTGGAACCGTAACTCACGCCCGTCACAAGAAGATCATCAAGGCCGCAAAAGGCTATTATGGTCGTCGCAAGAGCAACTTCAAAGTCGCAACTCAGGCCGTCGACAAGGCCAACCAGTACGCGACCCGCGACCGCAAGAACCGCAAGCGCAACTTCCGCGCGCTGTGGATCCAGCGGATCAACGCTGCTGTGCGCAGCCATGACGAGGCTCTGACATATTCCCGCTTCATCAACGGTCTGAACCTGGCCGGTATCGAAGTGGACCGCAAAGTTCTGGCCGACCTGGCCGTGCACGAACCGGAAGCGTTCGGCGCGATCGTCGCCAAAGCTCAGGCTGCTCTGGCTGCCTGAACCTCTGAAAAGAGACAGTGAAAGAAAGGCCGTCCCCTTGGGGCGGTCTTTTTTGTTGCAACATGCGGCGCATTCCAGGCGCTTCTTGGATCAGGACATCCACCCCTTATGCATTGGGATGACGCCAACCAGTTTCAGGCATGACCGGTTTGATCTAGATCATGTAACAATCCCCGGATCACATTATATATGATTTTGTGAATATAAGTGAGAAGGGTGAAATCATGACACTAAACTGGAAAGTTGGAGGTGTTCTGCTAGGGCTCGTGTTCTTCGGGGCAGTTCTTCTGGTGAAGCCGATCGGTGTTTCGACCCAATTCGTCATCCTTGACGGAATTATCGCGGACACCGTCAATTCAGAATTCGTGACGCAGACGGATGACGGTTACAGTTCAACCAACGCATACATGGCGAAATCCAATGGTAAATACGCCAAATACGTATCCAATCCGTTGAATTACAGCTTTGTTTTCGTTTTGGCTATGGCCGCGGGGGCGTTCTTGTCGGTCAAGGCGCGCGGTGGTCTGGAACGCGGTGAGGGCAAGCTGCCCATGATCTGGCGCGAAAACTATGGCGATACGCCCTTGGCCCGAAACCTGGTCGCGCTATTGGGCGGTTTTGTCGTCCTCTATGGCGCCAGGTTGGCGGGTGGGTGCACATCCGGTCACATGATGTCCGGTATGATGCAGACAGCCCTGTCAGGTTACATCTTTGCAGCCGGGGCATTTGCGGCGGCAATTCCCACGGCAATGCTGATCTACCGGAAAGGATAAGGCGATGGAAATCATTCTTGCGATCATCATTGGTACCGCTTTCGGAGCCGTACTTGACCGGATTGGCGCGGCGAATCCAAATTGGATTGTGCGCATGTTGACACTGCGTCGACTCCACCTGATGAAAACGATCCTCCTGGCAATCGGAACCGGTTCGATCCTCATGTTCGGCGGGCAGATGCTGGGGTTTGTGGATGTCGGCCATATGTCGGTGAAATCGGCCTATGTTGGTGTCTTCATTGGCGGATTGTTACTGGGTGCGGGCTGGGCTGCATCGGGCTACTGTCCGGGAACAGGGGTCTGCGCCGCTGCGTCCGGTCGCCGTGACGCCTTGTTCTTCATCGTCGGTGGTTTGTTGGGTGCTGCGGCCTACATGGCGACATATCCGGCCTGGAAGGCCACGGGTCTGCTCGATGGAATTGCTGGCGGCAAAGTCACCCTGGGTACAGTTCCGGGATCCGCTTACGAGGGTGTTTTGTTAATGTCCGGCGATATTCTCGGTATCGCACTGGGTGCCGTCTTTGTTCTGGTTGCTTTCGTTCTTCCGGACAGCCTGATCGCAACCGGCGAAAAGGTTGGTGTTGCGGCCGAATAATCACGGCTGAACGTACACATTCACGACCAGCATCCCGACAAAAAAAACCGGCGCAACACGCGCCGGTTTCTTTTTAGCCAATATCGGTGATCTTACCCGAACACACGCCCCAGCGCGCCGTCAACCGCGTCGGTGATCTGGTCAATGTCATCGGCTGTAGCTATCAGCGCAGGCGAGAAGCACAGCGTGTTGTTGCGACCGGGGATCGAGCGGTTGGTCACGCCGATGATCACACCCTGCGCCATACAGTCGGCCACAACCGCCTGCGCCAGTTTCTCGTCCACCGGCTCTTTGGTGCCACGATCCACAACCAGTTCGGCCCCCAGGAACAGGCCTTTGCCGCGCACATCGCCGATGACCTTGTGCTTGTCCATCAGCGCCAGAAGGTTGTTCGTCATACGCGCGCCCATGTCCGTGCAGTTCTGCAACAGGTTTTCATCCTGAATGATGCGCATGTTCTCGATGGCCGCTGCCGGACCAGCGGTGCACCCACCAAAGGTCGAGATATCGCGGAAATAGTTCATCGGGTCCGCGGCATCGTCTTTGAACAAGTCAAAGACTTCCTCGGTGGTAACCATGCAGGCAATCGCGGCATAACCCGATGCAACGCCCTTGGCCATGGTCACGAAATCGGGTTTGATACCGTATTGCTGGTACCCGAACCATGTGCCGGTGCGGCCCACGCCACAGACAACCTCGTCGATATGCAGCAGCACATCGTATTTCTTGCAGATCTCCTGCACGCGCTGCCAGTATCCTTCAGGCGCTTCGATTACACCACCACCCGCTGTTACAGGCTCAAGGCACAGCGCACCTACGGTATCGGGGCCTTCGCGCAGGATGACGGCTTCAATCTGATCTGCGGCCCATTCGCCGAAATTCTCTTCGGGTGCGCCATCCAGCTCATGCTTGCGATATTCCATGCAATGCGGCACGCGCACGAAATCAGGTGCGAAGGGGCCGTATTGCGCCGTGCGCTCGTCCTGACCGCCTGCCGACATGGTCGCCAGCGTCGAGCCGTGATAGTCCCGATCGCGGTACAGGATCTTGGTTTTCTTGCCGCCATATTTCTTGTGCGCGATCTGGCGCACCATCTTGAACGCCTTCTCGTTCGCCTCGGAACCTGAGTTGGTGTAATAGACCCGGCTCATGCCCGGCATCTTGTCGATCAGTTGCTCGGCAAACAGCGCACCCGGGATCGAACCGGCCGAATTGGCGAAATAGCACAGCTTCATCAGTTGGTCGTAAACCGCCTTGCAGATCGATTCGCGGCCATAGCCGACGTTGACGGTCCAGACGCCGCCGGAAACCGCATCCAGATGCTCTTTGCCTTTCTGGTCCCAGACACGCATGCCCTTGCCCTCGACAATGATGCGTGGGTCATTGGTTTCAAAGGGTTTATGCTGGATCAGATGGTGCCAGATATGGGCGCGGTCGGCCTCGACCACGCGGGAAAGATCGTTTTCGTTGAACGTGCCGTCCATGACATGTCCTTTCAGTGAGGAAGCGGTGCACGGGATATGGAAATGCCTCATCCCGGCATGTGTTTAAGATGCTTCAGATCACCGCGAAAGCCCGGATGTAGATAGGGCCAGATCGTATCATCCCGTATCGCCAGTCAGTTTTGCCGCCGTATTTCTACGGGTTTGTCAGAACGCGAACTTTGTGCTCAATTCGCCCAAACTGCGTTTCGGGAGGACAGCGGATGGCAGCGACACATATCTACGAGCGTCATTTGGACAAATGCCGGGCAAATTACACACCCCTGTCGCCCCTTACGTTCATTGAACGGACGGCGCAGGTCTACCCGGATTATCCATCCGTGGTTTATGGGGATCGCCGGTATTCCTGGGCTGAAACCTATGCCCGTTGCCGGCGTCTGGCGAGTGCGTTGACAGCGCGTGGGATTGGACGGGGCGATACCGTTTCGATAATCGCGGCCAACATCCCGGAAATGTACGAGGCGCATTTTGGCGTGCCCATGACGGGCGCTGTTCTGAACGCAATCAACACACGGCTGGATGCGCCGATTGTCGCATTCATCCTGAGCCATGCCGAAGCCAAGGCGCTGCTGGTCGACCCCGAGTTTTCGGATGTGGTGAAAGATGCGCTGCAACAGGTCGATCATGACATTCTGGTCATCGATATCGAAGACCCCACCTTCGACGGCGGTGAAAAGCTGGGCCGCCTGACCTATGATGCCCTGCTGGCCGAAGGCGACCCCGCGTTTGACTGGTCACTGCCAGCGGACGAATGGGACGCGATCACCCTGAATTATACCTCGGGCACCACGGGCAACCCCAAGGGCGTGGTTTACCACCATCGCGGCGCGACCCTGAATGCGCAGTCCGATTTGCTGGACTGGGATATGCCCAAGCATTCGGTCTATTTGTGGACCCTGCCGATGTTCCACTGCAACGGCTGGTGCTTCCCGTGGGCCATGGCAGCCAATGCAGGTGTTTCCGTTTGCTTGCGCGCGGTGCGGGCCGAACCGATCTATGCTGCTTTCCGGGACGAGAAAGTGACCCATTTCTGCGGTGCGCCGATCGTTCTGAACATGCTGGCCCACGCTCCGGATGAGTTGAAGGACTTTGACCACCAGATCAAGGTGATGACGGCAGGTGCCCCGCCGCCTGCGGCCGTGATCGAAGCGATGGAGGCGATGGGTGTCGAGGTCACGCATGTCTATGGCCTGACCGAAACCTATGGGCCTTCGGTTGTCTGCGCATGGAAAGACGAATGGAACAGCAAAGGGCCTGAAGATCGCGCGGCCCTCAAGGTGCGGCAAGGGGTGCGCTATACCGCGTTGTCCGGACTGATGGTGGCCGACCCGGAAACGCTGGAACCGGTTCCGGCTGATGGCGAAACCATGGGTGAGATATTCATGCAGGGCAACGTGGTGATGAAAGGATACCTCAAGAATCCCGACGCTACCGACAAGGCCTTTCACGGCGGCTGGTTCGCGTCCGGTGATCTGGGTGTCATGCACCCCGATGGCTATATCGCGCTCAAGGACCGTTCAAAGGACATCATCATCTCGGGCGGCGAGAATATCTCATCTGTCGAGGTCGAAGGTATCCTCTACAAGCATCCGGCGGTGATGGAGGCCGCCGTGGTGGCCCGTCCCGATGAGAAATGGGGCGAAACGCCCTGCGCCTTTGTCGAATTGAAACCCGGCGCAGCCGCAACCGAGGCAGAGCTTATCGCCTTCTGTCGAGACCGGATGGCCCATTTCAAGGCACCCAAAACGGTTGTGTTCGGCACTCTGCCCAAGACATCTACCGGCAAGGTGCAGAAATTCGTTCTGCGGGATCAGGCACGGGCGCTGGGTTAAAGATTGTCGAAGATCGACAGGTCCAACGCCAGCATCTCACCCATCCAGAGCGCGCGGTCGCGGTGATCCTCCAGATGTTCACCGGTTTCCGGGTGCGTGAAGACCGTCAGGCCCTGCCGGTTCAGCATCAGCCATGGGATGACTTGGTCGAATGCGCTTGCAGCAAAGCCCAGCTGGCAGCTCCAGCGCGAATGGGGGCCGACGTTTCGGGCGTGCATCCGGCCCATTTGAACAGGGAACAGGCGGGCCGCCTCTTCACAGACCTGTCGCGCGGTGTCCTGCGTGTCGGCGTCGAAATAGACATGGGCGTGATAGCCGGTGATCTCGGGCATAGGAACCTCGTCTGCTTTGTTGGCTCAAAGCTAAGGCCTAAAAGGAAAAAAACCTAGCTGCGCATGCACACAGGGTCTGTGCAATGTTAACCCTGCGCATGTGCGTCGGGATGTGCCGCGACAAAGGCCGGGTGATTGGCGCAGGCCTCTTCAACCCGCAGCAGGCGGGGCATATCCGACAAATCAACCTGCCACCGGCGCGCGTTATAGATCTGCGGGATCAGGCAGAGGTCGGCGAGACCGGGCTTTGACCCAACACAGTAGGGGGCCTGTTCGAAATCACCCAACATGGTTTCGAACGCCTGCAACCCGGGTTTGATGAAATTCCGCATCCAGTCGCCGGGCATGTCGGGGGCGTTATGGCTCAGGGTCGTGGCATAGCGCGCAACCGACAGGTTGCAGACTGGGTGGATGTCGACGGCGATCGCATAAGCCAGCGCCTGAACACGCGCGCGTTCCGCCGGATCATCAGGCAGAAGGTTCAACTGCCGGGTCCGGTCCAGATAGTCGAGGATGGCCAGCGATTGCGTCAACCGCAGCCCGTCAATATCCAGAACCGGCACAAAGCCCTGCGGGTTTCGCGCGATATGTTCATCGCCCTTTTGTGCGCCGCCCACCAGATCGACAACAACCGGGCGATACGCGATCCCGGCCAGATTCAGGGCGATCCGCACCCGGTAACTGGCCGAGGATCGCCAATAGTCATAAAGGACGACGTCGCTCACGTCCGGGCCTGTCAACTGTCAGTCAAAGCGGCAGCGCGAAGGGCGTCCGTCAGCACCGTACTGTCACCGATGTGGTTGGCCAACACCAGTACCAGCCGCGCATTCAGCGCGTCGCTGTCTGCTTTTTCCAGGCCTTCATGCGCGGCCAGAAGTTCGGCATAGAAGTCATCGGCGTTTTTGATGTTCGGGGTTAGGATCAGGTCTGACATGGGGCTTACTCCTTACCGCAGGCTCTGCGGATCGCGTGCCGGAAGGTGTTTTCTTCGTAACTGTCACGCCGGGCGGCCACATGCTGGTCCGGGCGGATCAGGTAGACTGCGCTGGTCGCGTCGCCCAGATAGCGGCGTTTGAGGGCCAGCGTCATATCATCCTTGACCGACAGCGCCAGTCGCGTGACCTCGATCCCATCTTCTTCCAGGGTATCTGGGGCGTCTGCATCGATAGTCAAAAGCGTGAACTTGCCTGCAAGCTTGGGCAGCAGAAACTCGTCACCAAGCGGAGCGTCTGGACAGGCCGAACCCGGGCGCGTTCCGGCGGGGCCGTTCAGCGCGTCCGCAGAATTCAGCGAAGATCCATCATAGGTGCAGGGCTGGCTCAGGCGGCCAGAATTCACCAGCGGGCGCGCGAAGTCATAATGCTCGCTCAGGTCCAGTACCGCATCGCGCAGGATCCGCGACATCTCGGATTTCGGGGTGATGAAATCGGTCGACCGGCTGGAATTCAGGATGTTCTCGTCCGCCCCGTACACGCGTTCGGCGTTGTAGCTGTCCAGCAGAGTTTCAGGTGCTTTCCCGTCCAGAACCAGCTTCAGTTTCCAACACAGGTTGTCGGTGTCCTGAAGGCCGGAATTGGCCCCGCGCGCGCCAAAGGGGCTGACCTGATGCGCGCTGTCGCCCGCAAACAGGACACGGCCCTTGCGGAAGCTTTCCATGCGACGGCACTGGAACGTATAGATCGAGACCCATTCCAGCTCAAATTCGACATCATCCCCAAGCATCGCCTTGAGGCGGGGGATCACGTTCTCGGGGCGCTTTTCGCGTTCCTTGTCGATGTCCCAACCCAGCTGCAAGTCGATGCGCCACACATTGTCGGGCTGTTTGTGCAACAACGCGGATTGCCCGCGATTGAACGGCGGATCGAACCAGAACCAGCGTTCAGACGGAAAATCCGCATCCATGATCACGTCTGCAATCAGGAAGTTGTCTTCAAATATCCGTCCTTCGAAATCAATGCCCAACATCCGCCGGGCAGGGGATGTCGCGCCATCACAGGCAATCAGCCATTCGGCTTCGATTGTGTAAGGTCCTTCTGGTGTCTCGACCTCCAGCCGCACGTGATCGTCATGCGTGCCAATCGCCTCGACCTTGTTGCGCCCGCGTATCTCAATCGGTGCGCCTTCTGCCTGCAACTCGCGGACCCGTTCAACGAAATAGTTCTCAAAATGGTATTGCTGAAGGTTGATGAAGGCAGGGTTGGCATAACCTTCATCCGGTTGCAGGTTGAAGTCATAGACCTGCCGATCATCGAAGAAGACCTTGCCCCGGTCCCACAGGACGCCCTTGTCGACCAGTCGGCCCCCGCATCCCAGCCGGTCGGCAATTTCCAGCGTGCGTTGCGAGAAACAGATGGCGCGGCTGCCGAAACTGACCTTGTCATTCTCGTCCAGAACCACGACGTCGACCCCTTGCTGCGCCAGATCAATCGCCGCGGCCAGACCAACCGGGCCCGCGCCGATCACGATAACCTTGCGCCGAACTGGCGTCGGGCTGTCCTGATCCGGACTGCGTTCATAGCCGTAAAGCGGAGTTTCAAAGATCTTGTTCATGGGCTTCCCCCCAAGCAGATGGGCCAAAGTGCTGCATGTCCTGTGCTCCGGCAACATGTGCCGAAGCCTTTGGCATATGGTTTCATTGAATCCCGCCGCCTAAAACGATCTGGATCAAACTGGGTCGTTTTTCCTTACCCCTGCAGGGCCTCCCACATCTCAAGATCGCGCTGGGCGGTCCAGATGCGAGGCGTGTCGATACCACGGGCTTCGTCGTAGGCGCGGGCGACGTTGAACGGCAGGCAGTGTTCGTAGATCGCGTAATTGGCGAATTTCGGGTCACATTCGGCGCGGACTGCATCCCATGCCTCTTTCAGGCTGCCACCGCGCGCCGCAACCCTGGCCGCCGGGCGGTAGGTGCTTTCGACGAAATCGCGAGTGTTTTCGATGGCGGCATTGACCATGTCCTTGCCAACCAGCGCATCGCCGCGTCCCGGTGCGATGGCGTCGACATCGAACCACTTGATCTCGTCCAGCGTGTCGCCCCAGTCGTTGAAATGCCCGTCACCGCAATAGCAGGCCGAGTGATATTCGACGATGTCGCCGGTGAACATCACGTTCTGGTCTGGCACGTGGATGACGATATCGCCGGCGGTATGGGCGCGCCCCAGATGCATCAGGTCGATCCGGCGATTGCCCAGATAAACGGTCATCGTGTCGCTGAATGTGGTGGTGGGCCAGGTCAGGCCGGGGATGCTTTCATGCCCTTCGAACAGGCGCGGGAAGCGCTGGAATTCGCTGTCCCAGTCTTCCTGACCGCGTTCCACCACCATGGCGCGGGCCATGTCGGACATCAGGATCTGTTGCGCGCCAAAAGCGCTGGCACCCAAAACCCGCACTGCGTGGTAATGGGTCAGCGCCACATGGGTGATCGGCTTGTCGGTCACAGACCGCACGCATTCGATCACCTTGTTGGCCAGGCGCGGGGTCGCCTGTGCCTCGACGATCATCACGCTGTCATCGCCAATGATCACGCCCGAGTTCGGGTCACCCTCGGCGGTGAAAGCATAAAGCCCTTCGCCCACTTCAGTGAACGAGATTTTCTTTTCCGACATGTCCCCCTGGGACGCGAATGCTTTGGCCATCTTGGTTTTGTCCTTTTGCGGTTGCGCGGAAGGCAGAGGTTGGATGCCTCCGGCGGGAGTATTTGGAAAAAGATGAAGCTCAGTGCGTCATCGCCCGAATGGGGAATTGAGTGCAGGCAGAACGGTGCCGGTGCAATCGCCAAAGCCAATGGTATAGCCATCGCCCCTGGCAGCGCCGGTCAGGGTCATTGTGTCGCCGTCTTCGATAAAGCTGCGGGTCTCGCCGGTCTCAAGCGTAAATGGCTCGCGCCCGGCCCAGCTGAGTTCCATAAGCGAGCCGAATTCGCTGCGTTCCGGCCCCGAGATGGTGCCCGAGCCCAACAGATCGCCCGGGTTCATCGCGCAGCCGCCAATGGCGTGATGGCACAGCTGCTCAGCCGCCGAATAATACATGCGGTTATAGTTGGTCCTGGCGATGACCGAGGCGCGGTCGGCGCCTTCGGGCTGCATCAGAACCTCAAGCTCGATGTCGTATAGCCCGTCCTTGCTGCCCTTGAGATAGGGCAAAAGCTCTTTCTCACGCGGGGGGGTGGGCGCGCGGAACGGCTCCAACGCGGCAGCCGTCACGATCCACGGAGAGATCGAGGTGCCGAATGCCTTGCCCTGGAACGGCCCCAGCGGTTGATACTCCCAGCCCTGGATATCGCGCGCCGACCAGTCGTTCAGCAGCACATAGCCAAAGATCATCGCATCGGCCTCGTCCACCGTGATCGGCTGGCCGAACTCCGACCCGGTGCCGACGATGGCGCCCATCTCCAGCTCGATATCGAGCCGTTTCGAGGGGCCAAAGGACGGCATCTCGGCATCGGGGGCCTTGGTCTGGCCATTGGGGCGGTGGATCGGCGTGCCCGACACCACGACCGAGGAGGCTCGTCCATTGTACCCGATCGGGATATGCAGCCAGTTTGCCGGCAGATCGGGCGAGCCGCGCAGGATGGCGCCCATGTTCTGGGCGTGTTGCTTGCCGGCGTAAAAGTCTGTGTATTCGCTGACAACCAGCGGCATATGCAGCGTGGCTTTGGCCATCGGCACCAGCAGCGGTTCAACAGTCTCCTGCTCTTTCGACCCTTTGGACAGAAGCGCGGTCAGCCGCTCGCGCAGGGCGGCCCAGACGGCGGGGCCTTCTTCCATCAGATCGTTCCAATAGGGCACGTCGAACAGCGGATAGTCGTTCAGCGCGACAAGACCCTCGGCCTCGGCCGCGGCCATGTCGAGGATCATGTCGCCAATGGCCACGCCGCAGCGCGGATCATCTCCTTCGGTCGAGAAAACACCGTAAGGCAGGTTATTCAGTGGAAACGGATGCGCCGCGTCGTTGGCCGAGGCCACCCAGGATTTCATCAAAGGCATATTTTGCCCCTATATTGTTGTATTTGGTACGTGGTTCGAAACGATCATAACCCCGAATAGACAGGCGCCAAAGCCCAGAGCGGGCGCGGTTGCAGCAGGTTGGCTGCCGAGGCTCCGTCTTTGTTTTCCGGTTGCAGCGACGGTACGCCTGCAACCGGAATGGGAATGCTTATCGCCATCAGGACGGGTGCCGTCTGGGGAGCCCAGTCTGAGGGTCATTTCTTGCCCGGTGTGCCGTCGAACTTCTTCTCAAGCGATGTCCAGCAGTCGATATAGTCGTCCTGCAACGGTGCCTCATTGGCGGCAAACGGTGTCAGGTGCTGGGGGAACCGGGTTTCGAACATGAACGACATCGTCTGGTCCAGCTTTTCCGGCCCCAAATTGGAATAGGACGCCTTGTCAAAGGCTTCCCTATCGGGGCCATGCGGGATCATCATGTTGTGCAGACTGGTGCCACCGGGAACGAAGCCCTGCGGTTTCGCATCGTATTGACCGTAGATGTTGCCCATCAGTTCCGACATGATGTTCTTGTGATACCAGGGCGGGCGGAACGTATCCTCCATCACCATCCATCGTTCGCGGAACAGGACAAAGTCGATATTTGCGGTGCCGGGCTGGCCAGAGGGTGCCGTCAGAACGGTAAAGATCGACGGGTCGGGATGGTCAAACAGGATCGCGCCAACCGGGCAATAGTTGCGCAGATCGTATTTGTAGGGTGCATAATTGCCGTGCCACGCCACCACATCCAACGGGCTGTGTCCGATTTTAGTGGTATGAAACTGGCCGCACCATTTGATCGTCACGGTCGACGGGGTTTCACGATCCTCATAGGCAGCGACCGGAGCTTTGAAATCGCGCGGGTTGGCCATGCAGTTGGCCCCGATCGGACCGCGACCCGGCAGTTCAAACTTCTGGCCGTAATTCTCGCAGACAAAGCCGCGTGCCGGGCCTTCCAGAACTTCAACCCGGTAGAGCAGTCCACGCGGGATGATCGCGATTTCCTTGGGCTCAAGGTCAATGATTCCCAGTTCAGTCGCAAAGCGCAGGCGTCCTTCCTGTGGCACCACCAGCAACTCGGAATCGGCCGAGAAGAAATAGTCGTCGACCATGGATTCGGTGACCAGATAGATATGGCAGGCCATGCCAACCTGGGTGTTCACGTCCCCCGCCGTCGTCATGGTCCGCATCCCGGTCATCCAGTTCAGACCTTCGTCGGAATGCGGCACCGGATCCCAACGATACTGGCCCAGGCTGATCACATCCGGGTCGATGCAGGGGGCCGATTTCCAATAGGGCAAGTCGATTTTTTCGTAACGGTGCGAATGCTTTACCGACGGGCGAATACGATAGCACCAGGTGCGTTCAGGCGGGTTGGCGGTAAAGGCCGTGCCGCTCAGCTGTTCACCGTAAAGCCCGTAGTTGCACCTTTGCGGGCTGTTCATCCCCTGCGGCAACGCATCGGGCAGCGCCTCGGTTTCAAAGTCGTTGCCAAAGCCGGGCATGTAACCGGCATGGGTACCAACAGGCGTTGCTGCTTGCGTCAATGAATGCGGATCCGTCGGACGGTTCATTACGTATTCCTCCGTTTGCTGCTTGTCGGTTAATAGTTGATTTTGTAACTAACAAGCATGGCACATGACGAATCTGAAAAAAATGATGACTTTTTCCTGCAGAATTTTCTGCCGTTCCTGCTGAACCAGGCGGCCGAGCGCGCCTCGTTGGAATTTCAGGCTGTCTACAAGGGGCGGTACGGAATGCTCAGAACCGAATGGCGGGTGCTGTTCCATCTGGGGCTGTTTGGCGAAATGACCGCCAAGGAAATTGGTGAACGGGCCAGAATGCACAAGACCAAGATCAGCCGTGCAGTTGCCAAGCTTGAGGAGCGCCGGTACCTGAAACGCACACGGGACGAGGCTGATCGGCGGGCGGAATGGCTGACACTGACACCCGCCGGGCAAGCCGTGTATCGCGACTTGTACGGGGTGGCTGCAAGCTATGACGCCAGGCTGTCGGACCTGTTCAGCGAAAAAGAGGCCGCCTTGCTGCGCCAGATGTTGCGACGGTTGGCTGGTGTGGACTGACCACTGGTAATTGCCGCCTGCCGCCCCCAGATGTGTGTCATGCTTGATACGGAATTTGAAATGACGTCATTCGAACCTGCCAAGGTATCCACACACACCCTGATCGACTGGTTGGTCCAAAAGGGGCTTGAGGGTGCCGGGCAGGAAGAGTTGCTGGAAGGGTTCTGCACAAGTCTGGTCGATATGGGCATTCCGCTGATGCGGTTTCATGCGGCGCAGTCGGCCTTGCACCCGGTTTACGGCGGAACCGGATATAGCTGGTACAAAAGCACCGGCGGTGAATCCGAGAAGTTTGAAAACACGGATACGCCCAGCGAAATGTGGCAACAAAGCCCGCTTTATGCGCTGCTGAACGAGGATCTGAATGAAATTCGGGTCAAACTGGTCGACCAAAACGAACCCAGCCGATTTCCGTTGCTGAACGACCTGAGAGAGGTTGGGGCGACCGATTATTATGCCACCGGCATCTCGTATGAGGGGTCGGGGAAGATGCGCCCCGACGGTACCAAAAAAGTCAGTGATGGCGTCCTGATGTCCTGGGCCAGCGATGCGCCGTCCGGGTTTGATGACAGCGATCTCAGGCACATTCATGCGGTATTGCCGCATCTGGGGCTGGCGCTCAAATCCGCCAAGAACCAGAACCTGACCGAAGACCTGATGCGGGTCTATCTGGGTCGTGATGCCGGGCGCCGCGTCCTGTCGGGTGAGATTCGTCGCGGATCATTGCAGCAGATCGATGCGGTGATCTGGAATTTCGATCTGGAAGGGTTCACCAACCTGTCAGAAGACCTGCCGGGTCACGAGATCATCGACATGCTCAATGATTACCTGGCCGTGGCCGTGGGCGTTGTGCACGACAAGGGTGGGAATATCCTGAAATTCATGGGCGATGGGCTGATGGCCATGTTCGATGTCGGCGAAATCGACGAGGACGCCCGTGCCGCGCTCAGCGCGGTGCCCTTGCTGCAAGCCCGTATGGATGAATTGAACGCCAGACGTCAGGCGCAGGGGCTGCCGGTTGCGAATTTCACGCTGGCCCTGCATTCCGGCGAAATCCTGTATGGCAATATCGGCTCCGAAACGCGGCTGGATTTCACGGTGATCGGCCCCGCCGTCAATCAGGCCGCACGCATCGCGGGAATGCACCGGTCGCTGGGTCAGAGAATCCTGATCTCGGACGACGTCGCGGTCGCGGCACGCCCCTGCGCGCAAGACCTCATCTCGGTCGGGCGTTACATGCTGCGCGGGGTGAACGAACCCAAAGAGCTGTTCACGGTATACAGTCCCGGCGGGCCATCAGTTACCGGGTGAAACCGAGGCTATTCTGTTCAGCGATTCCGAAACTGAAAGTCGTGAAGGAACACCTTTGTTTAGCTGGGTACGAGCGGCGGGTTGGAGCGAATGTTCGAGAATGGTGAGGATTTGAACGAATAACTGGTTTGAGGCCATTGCCGACAATGCGGTTTTAAGCAGGGTAATCAGGGAAACCTTCATATTGACCTGATCCGGCGTCCTGTATTTGCATTGAGCTCGAATTGGAGTGCGGCCTTTGAAAAACAACTACATACTAATCGACTTTGAAAATGTTCAACCCAAGAACCTCGAACTCCTTCGGGGACATGTTTGCACCTTGATTGTTTTCGTAGGAGCCAATCAAAAAAGCATACCTTATGACTTTGCACAAGCACTGCAAAGCTTGGGAGAAAATGCTGTTTATCAGAAGATAGCAGGGAATGGCTCGAACGCCTTGGACTTTCATATTGCGTTCTACTTAGGAGAACTCTCTGCTAAAGACGCCAATGCGTACTTCCATGTTATTTCTCGTGACAAAGGCTTCGACCCATTGATTGCACATCTGCGACAAAGGAAGCTCCCCGCTTTCCGTCATGCAGACCTATCCGAGATTCCATTCGTCAAAATCTCGAATGCAAGCTCGCTGGATCAAAAAATTGATGCGATTGTTGACAGCTTGAAGTCTAGAGGAACTTCGCGTCCTAGGAAGATCAAAACCCTTAAGGGAACGATGAACGCCCTTTTTTTAAAGACCTTGGAGCAGGAAGAGCTGGAAAGGCTGGTTGATGAGTTGAAAAGACGTGGTCACGTAGTCTTTTCGGACCAATCAGTCAGTTATGGCCCCGACATTACCCAGCACTGACTGGCTTAGGGGCTGAGAGTTTCGCGTTTTGAATTGCCCGTTTTCCCCTCAGACCTGCCTCCAATACAACTGATCAGAAATCGACTTCGACACCCGGCAGGTTCAGCTCTCGCATCATGTCGCGCAGTTCCTGCCGTGCTGCGATGTTCGAGATGTTCAGCTGTTTGACGCCAATATCCTTGAGGTCCAGCAGGGTCAGGCCGCGCGGAAACAGTTCGCGAAAGATCACCCGTTCGGAAAAGCCCGCGGCGACGCGGAAGCCGATGCGCTGCGACAGCATTTCGATCGCGCGCTGCATCTTTTCCTTGTTGACCATGCGCTGGGTCCCGACGCGGTTGCGCACAACGACCCAGTCGATGGGCTTCAGCCCGGCCTGCGCCCGCAATTGCCGGGCGTTCCAGACCATCTCGGAATAGACGGACGGGCCGAGGATTTTCTCACCCTTTGAATCAATCCGCGCCAGCAGGTCAAAATCGATGAAACTGTCGTTCAGTGGGGTGATCAGCGTGTCGGCCAGCGAATGGGCCACCTGGCTCAGCCGGGTATGAGAGCCGGGGCAGTCGATCAGGATAAAGTCGCTGTCGCTTTCCAGTTGCGACACGGCAGCGGACAGGCGGTGGTCATAGATATTCTCGCCCGGTTTCAACGTGCTGGCATCGATCTCGGGCAGGTCGTGATGGCGTGGGCTGGGCAGTGTCAGGTCCGCGCTTTTCAGAAAGTTGTTCCGGTTCTCGAAATACCGTCCAAGGCTGCGTTGCCGCAGGTCCAGATCAAGCGTGCTGACCTTGTGCCCCAGTCGGGCCAATGCGGTTGCCACATGCATCGACACGGTCGATTTGCCAGCGCCGCCTTTTTCGTTCCCGACCACAATGATATGTGCCATGCTTGTATTCCCAAGTCTTGCCGTGTTTGACTACACGTTGTTGGCACCCACTATATGTTGTGTCGCCTGCGATGAAAAGAACCTCAAGCGGCGCTTTTGGGCATTATCGGACTCTATTTTGGAAAACACAGCGCCCTGCGCGGGTTACACGAAGGCGCCTGTCGGGTGATCTGCCTTGATCGGCTAGCCGATCGCGGTTTTGGCGGCGAAATCGCTGCGTCAGCGCCTGTTTCCGAACGCATACACCAACCGCTGCCTGCAACGATCCGCGTCGGAATCAATCGCGCCTTTTGCCTGATTCATACACGCACGGATCGCCCGCCCAATGGGTCCTTTCGCGGTGGCGCCGGTTGGGCCGGATCGGGAAAACTATGCGGGGGACGGAAAATTTGGTTAAATACCAAACAGATTTACACCGAACGGTCTTGCAGGTTTTGCAGGGGTCCTCTTCGGTTCATCTTCAAGGCAGGTGAAAGGGGCATTGGCATGCCGGACACTGCTGCGGAAAGTTCAGGCGGTTCACGCGTTGTTCTTGCAATGACGGCCATTTGCATGATGGTCGTTGGCTTCAACACAACCGCTGTTGCGACCATCCTTCCATATCTGAAGGCCGAGTTCGACCTGACACCTTCGGGCCTGCAATGGGTGATGGCGATCTATACGGTGGCCAGCGCGGCCCTTGTGACGATTGTAAGTCGGCTTGGGGATATCACGGGCAAGATGGGTGTCTTTTTCTTTGGCATGATCGTGTTTGCCTGCGGCTCTGCTTCTGTGTTGTTTTCACAGAATGCGTCGATGCTGCTGATTGGGCGTGGCGCGCAAGGGGCAGGGGCTGCGGCCCTGTTCGGCACCTCATTGTCCCTGCTGACCGCCGCAACGCCCGAGGAAGAACGGGCCAGCGTGACCGGTATGTGGGGCGCGATCGTGGGCCTTGCGATAGGCGTCGGGCCCATAGTCGGAGGAAGCTTTGCCAATTTCCTAAGCTGGCGCGGGGTATTCGCCACAGACCTTGTGTTACTTGCCATTGCGTTTGTGATCGGCCTGCAGGTCAGCAGGAAGAACTATGTCCCGGATACGCGCCTTCGGGGTGCGAAATTCGATACCGCAGGGGCGATAGCCATTGTCTTGCTTCTGGGTCCATTGTCATTCGCACTCAGCAACGGTGAAGCGCGCGGATGGGACAATGCCCTGACCATTGTTCCTTTGGGGGTCGCCGCTTTGGCGGCTGTCGGTCTGGTTTATACCTCGCGGCGCAGCGACGATCCGCTGGTCGAGTTCCGCTATTTCCGGCACCCGCGCTACCTTATGGCGGCAACAGGGATGTTCTTTGTGGGATTTGCGTTGTTTTGTTTCTTTATCTATTTCAACGTGTTCGTCCAATCCCCGGACGCGTTCGGCTATTCACCGGTTGAGGCAGGCGTCGCGATACTGCCGCTAAGCCTGAGCATGTTTGTCATTTCCGTCACCGCTCCGCGCCTGCTTGCGCCATACAGTTTTCAATGGCCGGTGACCGTCGCAATGGGATTGATGGCCAGCGGCTTCCTGCTTTTGACAACAACCTCGAACATCGACAGCTATGCTGAAATCTGGTGGAAGCTGATCATTGTGGGGGTTGGCATCGGCATTTGTTTTTCGTTGCTGCCCCGTCTCGGGCTTCGGTTGCTGCCCGACGAACATGTCGGACAGGGGTCCGGGGTGATCAACACATTCCTGTATTTCGGGGCCACGATGGGATCGGTTGTCGGCGGTCTGGCCGCATCCCTGACCATCCGCTCCGGCCTGTCCGAAGTCATCGCGGCGCTACCCGACGGGTCGGCACAGCGCGGCGACCTTGCGCGCGCCCTGACGCATGGCACGGCAACACAGGTGGAACAGTTGATTGCCGGACTTGACCCGTCAACAGGCTCAACACTGGCCAAAGCACTGCGTGACCTGCAGGATAATGCATTTGATGCGGCGATGCTCATGGCTGCTATCGCGGCCTGTATCGGGCTGGTGATCGCGCTGCTGTTGCTGCGCGGTCCGGTTCCGCCATTGCACGACGCGGCCGAACTCACGAAACCCAAGGATCAGATACCGGGGAAAGCAAGGGCCTGAAACGAAAGAAGGCCGCCCGCTGGCGACCTTCCTTTGAAAGACTGTGGCAAAGGTTTAGAAACCCAGGCCTTCGTATTTCTTCTTGAACTTCGACACGCGGCCGCCAGCGTCCAACAGGCGCGACGAACCACCGGTCCATGCAGGGTGAACCGAAGGGTCGATTTCCAGTGCCAGCTGGTCGCCTTCGCTGCCCCAGGTGGATTTCATCTGAACGACGGTGCCATCGGTCATCTTGACGTCGATGACGTGATAATCGGGATGGATGTCTTTTTTCATCTTTCCGCTCCTTACGCTTCGGCGCCAGCTTTAGGCTTGTAGTTGGTGACCTCTGCGATACGTGCGGATTTACCGCGACGCGAGCGCAGATAGTACAGTTTGGCGCGGCGAACGCGACCACGGCGGACAACGGTGATGCTGTCGATATTGGTCGAATACAGCGGGAACACACGCTCCACGCCTTCGCCAAACGAGATTTTGCGAACGGTGAACGAACCGGCAATGCCGCTGCCGTTGTTGCGCGCGATGCAGACGCCTTCGTAGTTCTGCACACGGGTGCGCGACCCTTCGGTCACCTTATAGCCGACACGGATAGTGTCACCGGCTTTGAAATCGGGGATGTCTTTCCCCAGGGCGGCAATCTGTTCCGCCTCAAGCTGTGCGATCAGGTCCATCGCAGTTTCTCCTATCTGCTCGTGGTTGGTCCACGAAGTTGGGCACGGCCTGAGAGCTCTTGGTCTTCACCGGGTCCTGCGTACAGCCCGCCAGAGGTCAGATCGAATGTTCCTTTGGTCTGGCCTGACCCGACGCATCCCTGCCGAAGAAAGCGGGACGTCACGCCATGGTGCAAACCAAAACACCGGAGTCGCAAAACGCGGCACCGGATTGCGGTCGTTTAAGGGTATTGCAGGCAGGGATCAAGGGAAAAACGCCCTGTCTTGCCCAACGGGCCGGTAGGAATCCGCCAGCCTTAAACTAAGGCGTTGCCAAGCGACCCAGATCAGGCATTCTGAGGCAAATAATATGAGCAGATATTTCAGACAGGACCCTATGATGCGATTGGCATTCATGCTGGCCATAACGGCCGTTGCGCTGATGTCTTGCGGGCGCGGCGGCCCAAAACCTCAGACCGTTGAACCCGTTCCGGGCGTGGACAGGACAGCACCGCTTGTGATCTACCCCGATTTCGGCGACGCGGATCCCCATGACTGGGAAGGGCGTCACCCCGGACAATACCCGATCCATGGCCTTGACGTGTCACGCTGGCAAGGGCCGATTGACTGGCGCACGGCCCGGGCATCAGGTGTCAGCTTTGTGTTTCTGAAAGCGACCGAAGGCGGCGACGTGGCCGATCCCCTGTTCGACGATCACCGCCGCGGCGCGCAGTCGGCCGGTGTGCCCTGGGGCGCCTATCACTATTATTATTTCTGCCGGTCGGCCCGGGAACAGGCCCGCTGGTTCATCCAGAACGTGCCCAAAGGGGCAGACCTGCCGCATGTGCTGGATATGGAATGGACACCGCATTCCAAGACCTGCACGCTGCGCCCCGATGGCAGAACCGTCCGCGCCGAGGCGCAGCGTTTCCTGGACATTCTCGAACGACACTATGGCCGCCGCCCGATCGTCTATACCACGGTGGATTTCTATGAAGACACCGATATCGGACGCCTGCCCAAGACCGAGTTCTGGCTGAGGTCGGTTGCAGGCCATCCCCGCAATGTCTATCCCCGCGCGGTCTGGCGGTTCTGGCAATATACCGGCACCGGTCTGGTTCCGGGCGTTCAGGGCCGGGTGGACATCAACACCTTCAACGGCACGCCAGACGTCTGGGCCAGATGGAAGGCCGGAGGTTAGGTCTTTGGTGCGCCGTAGGTTTCAATGGTGCCGCCGCCAACCTGATGGTCCAACCGGCGCTCCCGCTCTTCCCCAAAGGCGTTGCGCACCCAGAACGATTCACCTGCGCTCAGTTCCCGGCGTTCGAAGCCGCGCTCTTGCAGGCAACGGTCCACCTGATCGATTTCGCCCTGCGTGCGCAGTTCGTCCTGGATCGGGGCGGTAATCGCAGGGCCGATGAGGATACCCCACAGCAGGATATTCGTTGCATATCCCCCGATGACGGCGCTGTTTCCACCTTCGTCAGCTTCCTGAGAGCAGGAATCGACCGCAACCCGCGCCGAATGCAGATTGTGACCGGCTTGCGTTGGAACGGACATCCCCAGTGGTTTGGTCGTGCAGGCAGAGGCAACCAGAAAAGCGCCAAGCAATAACTTCTTCATTATGCAATTAGTCTTTCGTTTTAAGGTCCTGAAAACGCAGGGCTTTCAAACGTGCATATTTTGGAGGACGATCAACTGCAAATAGAATTCCGGCAAACACAGAACCTAAGGCATGTCTGCAACATTCGGGCGTTCTAATCAGACGAATCCGATCGGGATTTTGCATAGTCGGCCCAGATATCCGGGCGCCGCTCGCGGGTAATGTCCTCAGCCATCTTGTGACGCCATTCGGCGATGCGGCCGTGGTGGCCCGACATCAGAACCTCGGGTATCGGGCGGCCTTTCCAATCCGCAGGGCGGGTGTATTGCGGATGCTCCAGCAAGCCCGAGGAAAAGCTTTCCTCTTCGGTCGAGGCCTGATTGCCCAGAACGCCGGGGATCAGGCGCACTGTGGCATCGATCAGGGCCTGTGCCGCAATCTCACCACCGGTCATCACGAAATCACCCAAAGAGACCTCCTGCACACCGTAATGCTCCAGCACGCGCTCATCCACGCCTTCGAACCGCCCACACAACAGGGTCATGCCATCGCAGCGCGCAAGGGTCTGCATCATGCGCTGGTCCATGCGCCGCCCGCGCGGGCTGAGGTAAATCAGTGGCCAGTTGCCCTGAATGCCCGCCATGGTGTGCTCAATGGCTTCGCCCAACACATCGGGCCGCAAAACCATACCCGCGCCGCCCCCGGCAGGCGTGTCATCCACGTTGCGATGCCTGCCGACGCCGAATTGCCGCAAGTCCACGGTTTCCAGCTGCCACAACCCTTCCTGCAGCGCCTTGCCGGTCAGGCTTTCTCCCAGAACGCCCGGAAAAGCGGTTGGAAACAGGGTGATGATCTTCGCCTTCCAGACGCCGTGCAGGTCCGGGGTGGGTGTCATCAGCTCACGCGGTTTCAGCGTGGCCCGGATCGCCTTGCGACCATGGGATTTGCCGGGTTTGTCAGTCATTTCTGGCGGGCCAGTTCATGTTGGGCGGTTCGAATCAGGACCTTTTTCTGAGTGATCAATGCCGCTTCGTCCAGCGATGATCGATTCAGAGCCAGCAGTTCTCTCAGGACGTCGTCGGAAAGCTGTGGGCTTTCATGCGCGGGCTTCACAAGCTGCGCAGATTTCCCGGGTGGCAGATCGAGAAATTCGGCAAATGGTGCGCCCAATCCAAGGTGGTGGCCTTTCAGCGCTTCCATCCACGCGGTCCGTACCGTGACAGTTGGCAACCGGTCCCTGATCCGGTCTGCCGTGTTCTGTAGCGATGGCAGGTGCGCAAGATCAGCGCAATAGCCGTCCAGGTCCTGAACCATGCGCGACAGGTGCAGATCGTGGGCCCAAAGGCTGCGCAACCACACATCGCGATTGCGCAACGACAGGTAGACGGTAATGTCGGTTTCTTCGCCCACCAGACGGCGGCGCAGCACGCTGACGACCGTTTCCGCCAGTTCGGGTGCGGCCCCGTATCCTTCGATTTTGTTCCTGCTGGGGCGCAGGCCCAGAAAATTCTCTTCGCTCAGGATCAATCCCCGGCGTGCTCCGAAATCCAGACCGCCGAAAAAAGTGTGCAGTTGACCGCCAAAACCCGCCAGCGTGTCATCCAGTCGATAGATCGAATGGCGCGTGGCCGCTTCGTTCAACCCGGCCTTGCGGGTCTTATACGGAAGAACCAGAGCGAAATGCGGCCAGATCAGCTCGCGGTTTTCGTGCAGAAAGGACTGTGCTGCCGTCATGCCGGTCTTGTGAAAACCCAGATGCAGCAGAACACGTCGCATCAGATCAGGCCTTCGGGCGGGTCGGCCACGATGCGGCCCTGTTCCAGATCGACGGTTGGCACCACCTGCATCGTGAACGGCAGAAGAACCGTCGCCTTCAGGCCCGGCCCGTGTAGTTCCAGCAGGTCCGTGGCCCCGTGGTTCTGCACGGATTTGACCTTGCCGAGAAGGGTGCCGCCGGTGTCATAGACCTCAAGCCCAATCAGGTCTGTGTGGTAGAACTCGTCATCGGGCAACGAGGGCAACTGATCGCGCCGCGCAAACAGGCGCAAACCGTTCAGGGCATCCGCCTGTTCCTTGGTTTCAATCCCGCCAAGACGGGCGGCAAAACCGTTCTTGATCGTACGCGTCAGAACCACCGGATAACGTTCCTTGCCGGTTTCATCCGTCAGTGGCGAATACGTCTCAATATCTTCGGGAACGGCGCAGAAGCTTTTCAGGCGCACTTCACCGCGTACACCATAAGACCCCGCGACGCTGCCGACGCAGATCAGATCATTCATTGGCAGCCCCCGTCGTCAAACAGATCCCGTTTCTCCATTCGCCTAGCCCTTCGCAGGCTTCGCGCTGATTGTTGCGCTCAAAGAACACGCCCACAATAAAGGCGATCAGCAGCAGAATGGGAAGGCGTATCAATCCGAACATGCGGCCCTACCTTGTTTCGATCTTCAGGCTGTCGGCCCGGTTTTCCCAGCCAACCTGCTCAAGTTCGGGGGTGTCAGATATCTGTTCCGGCCATCCGACACAGAAATACCCGATCAGACGCCAGTTGCCCGGCACATCCAGATCGCGCGCCATCTGTTCGGGGTCCAGAATGGATACCCAGCCCAGCCCCAGCCCCTCGGCCCGCAGGGCCAGCCAGAACAGGGTGATGGCAGAGACCACGGAATAGCGCCGCATCTCGGGCATCGAGCCCGCGCCAAGACCCAATCCCTTGTCGGTGCTGTCGTCGCAGAAGATGGCCAGTTGCACCGGCGCTTCCTGCATTCCCGACAGTTTCAGGCGGCTGTAAAGCTGCGCCCTGTCGCCGGAATATCCCGCCAGGGCGTCATCATTGGCGGTTTGGAAATTCCTTAGCGCCGCAGCCCGGGCCGCCGCGCTTTCGACGCGGATCACGCGCCACGGCTCGCTTAACCCCACGGAGGGGGCCAGCCGAAACGCGTCGAGGCAGCGCGCAAGCACTGCCTCGTCTACCGCGTCGCCGCGGAACCGTCGCACATCGCGCCGGAGCCGCAACAACAGATCGAACTGCGTGCGAAATGCGTCAGTAAAGGTCTGATCCCGCACGCTTCGGCCTGCTTATTCTTCTGCGGCCGCTTCTTCAGCCGGTGCAGCAGCCGCTTCGGCAGCTTCCGCAGCCTTTGCAGCTTTCTCTTCCGCGCGTTCCTGAGCTTTCTTGCCCGGGGTACCCTTGTTGGGGTTGTTGCGCTCGGCCTTGTCACGGGTGCCGGCTGCTTCCAGCATACGCGCGATACGATCGGTGGGCTGAGCGCCCTGATCCAGCCAGTGCTGAACGCGTTCCATGTCCATTTTCACACGCTCTTCGCTGTCTTTCGGCAGCAGCGGGTTGTAGGTGCCCAGTTTCTCGATGAAACGGCCGTCGCGCGGCATCCGGCTGTCAGCCGCTACGATGCGGTAAAACGGACGTTTTTTCGAGCCTGCGCGGGCGAGACGAATTTTCATTGCCATGGTGGTATCTCCTTTGAATGGCATCACGCCGGAGGCGTGTATTTGATTGGCCGGTGTCATTTCCGGTTAATTCTGGTGTTTGTTGAACCTCTGGTTCACTTTCAACTTGTTGAACCTCTGGTTCACCCTTGGTGTTTCCTGTGGTGTCGGATGACTTCCTGAATGATGAAATTCAGAAAAGCCTTGGCGAAATCGGGGTCCAGATCGGCCTCTTTCGCCAGGTCTTCAAGCCGTGCGATCTGCGTGGCCTCACGCGAGGGATCGGACGGGGGAAGGTTGTGTTCGGCCTTGAGCTTGCCAACGGCCTGTGTGTGTTTGAACCGCTCGCCCAGCGTATAGACAAGGATCGCGTCCAGCCGGTCGATGCTTTCGCGATGCTCTTTCAGCAATGCAGCCGCGCGTGTCACGGGGTTGTTCATTGGCCGGTCCTTTCGGCTGTCGAAACGTCAATCTTGGGGTGTCGCCACACCTGGCAGGGCTGGCCCAGCAGTTCGGCATTGTCGCGCTCCAGCGTAGCACCCAACCGTTCGGCCAAAGCGCGCGAGCGGTCATTTTCGTGGGCGATATACGAAATCACCCCGTTCAGGCCCTGATGCCGCGCCGCATAGGACCGGGCGGCAAGCGCCGCCTCGTAGGCAAAGCCTTTGCCTTCGAAATCTTCCATCACGGTCCAGCCCAGTTCAGGCTCGTCCCAGCCGGGGGCGTCAATCAGGCCGACGTTGCCTGCGAACCGACCGCTGGATTTCTCGGTCAGGTGCCAAAGGCCAAATCCTTTCAACGCCCAGTGCCCAAGGCGTCTGGCCAACATGCCCCAGCTTTCCAGCGCGTCCCGGGGGCCGCCCACCAAATGGCTGCGCTCGGTTGCAAAGAATGCGGTCAGCGCAGGCAGATCATCCAGATGCGGCGCGCGCAGGATCAGACGTTCGGTTTCAACGGTGGGGATGGTGAACGCGGTCATGCGTAGGCCTCCATCCCGCCATTCACCAGATCGGCAGGCGCGGGGTGCCGCCAAATCTCGGACTTGCCGAATTTGGGGTGGTCATAGTGATACTCGAACTGTGCGCCCAGCCGTTTCGCCACCGCCTTGCTGGCATGATTGTCCAGATCAATTAACGAGATCGCCGTCTCCCACCCGAGAACATCATACGCATAAGACCGCGCGGCCAGTGCCGCCTCGGTCGCGTAACCCTTGCCGGTGGCATTGTTCATCAGCGTCCAGCCGATTTCGGGTTCGGGCCAGCCTTCGGGGCACCAAAGCCCGATCCGCCCGACATAAGTGCCCGAGGCTTTTTCTTCGGCGCTCCAGAACCCGTAACCGCGCAGGGACCAGTGGCCCAGCAGCGAAGCGATCAGTCGCCAGACCTCATCCCGGCGCAGTGGCCCGCCGACGAATTTCGCCGCATCGCTGGCGAAAAACGCGGTATCGGCGTCCAGATCAGCCTCGGACGGCGCGCGCAGGATCAAGCGCTCGGTTTCAAGCCGGGGGATATGTTGGGCGATGGCGTTCATTACTTCTTCTTGCCAAACCCGCTCAGGCCCTGAGGCAGCCCCATGCCGCCGCCCAGGCCGGGCAGACCGCCGGGCATTTTGCCGCCCATCGCCTTGGCCGCCTGTTCCAGTGCCTTGGGGTCCATGCCGGCTGCCATGTCTTCGGGGCTGGGGCCGCCTTTGCCGAACATGCCCTTCATGGCCTGTTTCAGCATCTTGCCTTTGCCCATCTTGCCCATCTTTTTCATCATGTCCGACATCTGCCGGTGCATCTTGAGCAGCTTGTTGAGGTCGCTGACTTCCATCCCCGAACCGGCTGCAATCCGTTTCTTGCGGCTGGCTTGCAGCAGCTGTGGGTTGGCGCGTTCGCGTTTGGTCATGGACTGGATCAAGGCGATCTGCTGGCGCAGGATCTTGTCGTCCAGACCCGCCTGATCCATCTGCTTGGCCATTTTACCCATGCCCGGCATCATGCCCATCATGCCCTGCATGCCACCCATCTGGATCATCTGTTCCAGCTGCATCTTCAGGTCGTTCATATTGAACTGACCTTTGACCATGCGCTTCATCATGCGCTCGGTCTGTTCCATCTCCATCGTTTCCTGGGCCTTTTCGACCAGGGCAACGATGTCGCCCATGCCCAGAATACGTCCGGCGATCCGGTCCGGCTCGAAGGTCTCCAGCGCGTCCATCTTCTCGCCCAGACCGACAAAGCGAATGGGCTTGCCAGTCACTGCGCGCATCGACAGCGCCGCACCACCGCGCCCGTCCCCGTCCATCCGGGTCAGGACCACGCCCGAGATGCCGACCTTGGCGTCGAATTCTTCGGCCACTTCAACGGCGACCTGACCGGTCAGGCCGTCAACCACCAGCAGGGTCTCGCGCGGGTCAACCGCATTGCGGACCTGCTCGACCTCGTCCATCAGCACTTCGTCGATATGCAGGCGACCGGCGGTATCCAGCATATAGACGTCATAGCCGCCCAATGTGGCTTGCTGCTTGGCGCGCTTGGCGATGTCGACGGGTTTCTGGCCCGGTACAATCGGCAGCGTATCAACGCCGACCTGCGCGCCCAGAACCGCCAGCTGGTCCATCGCCGCCGGGCGATAAACGTCGAGCGAGGCCATCAGGACCTTCTTGCCCTCTTTCTCTTTCAGGCGTTTGGCAAGCTTACCGGTGGTGGTGGTCTTACCCGAACCCTGCAAACCGACCATCAGGATCGGGGCAGGCGGGTTGTCGATCTTCAGCTTGCCGGGGTCTTCCTCGCCACGCAGGGTATCGACCAGCGCGTCATGCACGATCTTGACGACCTGCTGGCCGGGGGTGATCGACTTGGTCACCGCCTGACCGGTTGCCTGGTCCTGCACCTTCTTGACGAATTCACGCGCCACCGGCAGCGAGACGTCGGCCTCGAGCAGGGCAACACGGACCTCGCGCAGGGCGGTCTTGACGTCTTCTTCAGACAGGGCACCCTGTTTGGTCAGCCGGTCAAAGACGCCGGAAAGGCGTTCGGATAGATTTTCAAACATGCCTTCGGCCTCCTTAGCCGGTTATCTGATGGCGCGTCCTAGATAGGATGCGTCGGTTAAATGCACAAACGCCCCCACGGGCGAAACTCGCTGGTGGGGGGCGATCCCTGAACGACTCAAGGGACCGGAAGATCAAGACGCTTCCGGATGTTTGGCGGTCATCTACGCCTCTGGGCTCTGCGAGTCAAGGCAAACGCTTTGAGCATCTGGCCACTTGGTGTAGCGTCCAAAGGTCGGGGTCAGTTTTGGAGTTTGGTCATGAGTCAACCATTGCCGCAGCGCACCAAGGATTATGTCGGTGAAGTCACGAATACCGATATCTGGTCCGACTTCGTAATCCGTCCCGACGACATCTTTGTCTGCACGCCTCCCAAATGCGGCACCACGTGGACACAGACGCTGGTACGAATGCTGATCACCAAAACCGCGGATCCAGTCGTGTACAACAACGCGGTCTCCCCCTGGCTCGATTGCGGGTTCAGAGATCGTGAGGAGCAGGACAGAATACTTGCCGCACAGACGCACAGACGGTGCATCAAGACCCACACGCCATTGGACGGGATCACCTATTCCCCGGATGCGACCTATCTGGTGGTGCATCGCCATCCGGTTGACGTGCATTTCTCGCTGCGCCGCCATGTGGAAAACATGAAAGACGACTGGCTGGACTACCTGTTTCCCGATGATCTTTCCGAAGCCTTCGCGATGTTTCTGGACCGGCCCGCCTCGTCAAAGGGCACTGACGATCTGACGCTGGCCTCATACGTCCACCATTACCGTTCATTCCGCGCGTTCCGGCATCTGCCAAACATCCATTTCCTGCATTACGCCGAACTCAGCCGCGATTTGCCGGGACAGGTGGCGCGGATCGCAAACATCTTGGGGACCGAGATCGCACCAGAAATGATCGACGATATCGCTGAGGCCGCAAGCTTTGGTTCAATGAAGGAAAACGCCCGGCGCGCTTCGCAGCAGCCTGGTTTCAAAAGCGCGTTTCAGGACTACGCGCAGTTCTTCTCGTCCGGGACCAGCAACAAATGGGAGGGCAAGCTGACCGCCGATGACATGGCCCGATACGACGCGCGCCTGTCCGAAATGGTCACACCGGCTGACCGAGCCTGGCTGGAGCACGGACAAGTCCTGTAATCGTCAGGCCTGTTCCTTCGTGTCTTCCTGCTGCGCGGGCAGCCATGCGTTGACCGCGTCAACCAGTTTATGCGCGCCGCGCCCGTTCGAGTACGCATCGACAATCGGATGACGCCCTTCGCTCATTCCCTTGTCCAGCACAAGAACCGGGCGATACAGCGTCGAACTGCTGCTGTCGCTGCGGAAAGTCGAGCTTTCAACTTCGGCATGGGACAGGCTGGACAGCTGAGGCTCGACCGCTTCATAGCCAAAGACAGACTGCCTGCGGATCAGAATGCGGTTCTTTGTGCGGTCCAGAATGACCTGAACCCGCCGCACGAAAACGCAGAACGCTCCGACACCTAGCCCGCCGCCGATTAGTGCAAAGAACAGCCCGAACCAGATATTCTCGCCGCCGTCACTGACCATGACCAGCCCTGCGCCGACAAAGGTCAATATGAAAAAGACCAGCATGATTCCAATGAACCAGGGCGTGTCGGCAAGGATCAGTTGGGTCGGAGTGTTTCGTGTGACTTTCATGGCGGCACGCTAGCACCGTTTTCTGCTCTGCCCCAGCTTGAATTCGCCGCCATGTTGCGCGATGAGCGCTACAAACAGGAGGGCCCCATGGACGCATCATCCACATTTCAGGATACATTGCCGCTCAGTTCTGACGCGCTGTTGGCGCAGCTGGATGACTGGGGGCTGCCCTACCGCCTGCATACCCATGTTCCTTTGCGTACGGTCGAGGACTCCAAGGCCGTAGAAGGCCAGTTCATGGTGCCGGGCGAGAACGCGTTGCGGGTCAAGAACCTGTACTTGCGCGACAAGAAAAAGCGCAACTACCTGGTGACGCTGGAACAAAGCCGCGAGATTGACCTCAAGGCGCTGGGCGCAGAACTGAGTGTCGGCGCCCTGTCTTTCGGTTCGGCAGACCGGCTGTTGCAGAACCTTGGTATTCGCCCCGGCGCGGTCAGCCCGCTGGCGATGATCAACGGTGTGCAGAACGATGTGCAGTTCTTCATGGACGCCGCCGCCCAAGGGGCCGAGATGATTTATATGCACCCGTTGGTCAATGACCGTACCGTTGTGATGAAACAATCCGACGTGATGGCGTTTTTCGATCGCATCGGTTGCACCGTTACGTGGCTGCCCTGATCACTCAAGCGCCAGTTTCAGCGCGGCGGCGACATGCGCGGCGGACGGGTTGATGAACAGGTGCCCATCGGCCTCGAATACAGGGTCATCCAGATGCTTTGGAAAGGCAAGCGGCAGTTCGGTACAGGCCAGCAGGATGGCGGTTCCGGGACGGGCATGTTTGTTGCAAAAGGCCAGCAGTCTTGCGCGGGCCGCATCAGAGGCACCACCGTAGAAATCACTGTCGATCATCGCCTGCATCTCGGAAATCTCGGAGTCGGGCAGCCGCGCATTCGCGGTGATGCCCTCGGCCGCCAGACGATCCGCATAGTTGGTGGCCTGCATTGTCACGGTTGTTCCCAGCACCAATGCGTTTGACACGCCTGTGCTGGCCGTGGCCTCTGCCGTTGCATCGAAAATGCTGAGGATGGGCATGGAAACACCCTGTCTGATCGCGTGCAGCCGCGCGTGCGGGGTGTTGGACGCTATGATGCCAAAATCGCATCCTGCGCGCTCCAGCGTCAGCAGCGCGTCGCGAAACACCGCATCAAACGCCGCCCAGCTGGCTTCGTCCCCGGCGACACCCCGCAAGGCGCGGGTCTTGGCCTGTGTGACAGACTCGATGGTCATGGCAGGGATCGGCAGGGGCGCGCCGTGGCCGCGCGCCGCAAAGTGACGCCCGGCACCCTCGGCAATGGCACGGTAATAGTCCACGGTCGAGGCCCAACCCACACCGCCCAGAATTCCGATCTTTTTCATGCGCGCCATCCAGTCCGCCAGTTCCATCTGACCAGCAGACTGGACGTTTCAGGGCTCAATGACCAGAGGCGATCAGGCCGCCAGTTCTGTCACCGCCTTTTTGGCGCTTTCCAACGCGGCTTCGGGGTTCACCGCCATCTGATCCGCAGCGATGACCGCTACATCATGGATGCCGATAAAGCCCAGAACGTGACGCACATAGTTGGTGGCAAAGTCGATCTCGGATCCGACGGCAGTACCGCCCGACGCGATTGCCAGAATGGCGCGTTTCCCCTCCAGCAACCCTTTTGGGCCGTTCTCCGAATAGGAAAAGGTCAGGCCCGCGCGGGCGACCAGGTCGATCCAGGCCTTGAATGCAGCGGGGACCGAGAAGTTGTAGATCGGCAGGCCGATAACGATGGTATCGGCCTCTTGCAATTCGGTCACCAGCGCGTCCGAAAGGGCCAGCCGGTCGCGCTGCAGGTCGTCGCGCTGCTCGGCAGGGGTAAAGTTGGCGGCGATCCAGTCTTCGGTCAGCAGGGGCAGGGGGGTAGCCAGGTCGCGGCGGATGATGCGGTCCGCACCCAACTGCCGGACGATGCTGTCAGACAGGTCGCGGGTGGTCGAAGCAACGCGGCGGGCAGAGGCGTCGATATGCAGGATGGTTTTAGCCATTTTCTGGGTCCTTAAGGTCAGGGTAATCTTGTTCTGATCCCAATATGGCTGTTGCGTTTGCGAACAAAACTCGGATACATCAACAGTTATTGTTGGAAATTGCACAGAACGGTGTGACGATGGACAATTGGGATGAGGTGAGGACCGCCTATCAGGTGGCACGCATGGGAACCGTCAGCGGTGCGGCCGAGGTTCTGGGCGTGCACCACGCCACGGTGATCCGCCACATCGACGCGATCGAGGCCCGGTTGGGTGTCAAACTGTTCCAGCGCCACGCGCGGGGATACACCCCGACCGAAGCGGGCGACGATTTGCTGCGCGTGGCGCAGGCTACCGAAGACCAGTTCAACCAGCTTGTCGGCCGGATGAAGGGGCGCGGTGACGATGTATCGGGCGAACTGGTGGTGACGTCGCTGGGCTCCATCGCGCCATTGGTGGTGCCGACGCTGACCGAATTTCAAAAGATGCACCCCGAGCTGATCGTGCGCTACCTGACCGGAGACCGCCTGTTCCGGCTGGAATATGGCGAGGCGCATGTTGCAATCCGTGCGGGATCGGCCCCGGATCAGCCCGACAACGTTGTGCAACCTTTCCGGCAGGAAGAAGTCGGCCTCTATGCCAGTACTTCGTATATCGAACGGCACGGCAAACCTTCGGGCATCGAGGATTTCGGAAACCACCACTTCGTCAGCTCTGACGATGAAAGCAGCCGTGCGCCGTTCACCCGGTGGCTGCGCAACACGGTATCCGCCGACCGCATCACCTTTCGCTGCACCAACAATTTCTGTATGCGCGAGGCCGTTCTGGCCGGGGCCGGTATCGGCTTTATGGCCCGTTGGGAGGCCGCCCGTCATGACACTCTGGTCGAAGTGATCGACCCGCTTCCGGAATGGTTCGGCAACCTGTGGCTGGTGACCCATGTGGACCTGCACCGAACGACCAAGGTGCAAGCGTTCCTGAGTTTTCTGAAAGAAGCCTCCAAAGGCTGGTGTCCATGAACCCGCAGATGCGTGGCCATCTGGCCATGCTGGCCTTTTCGGCCCTTGTCGCAGGCAGCTTCTCGCTGGGGTCGATGATTGCCAACGAAATTGCTCCGGCGGCCTTGAACGCGGTGCGCTTTGCCATTGCGGCTGTGGTGATTGGTGTGGCGGCACTGGCGACAACCGGTCTGCCCCGCAGTGCCGCACAGGCGCCCTGGCGGTATCTGGTGCTGGGCGGGTTGTTCGCCACCTATTTTGTCCTGATGTTTTACGGGCTGCAAACCGCCCCGCCGGTCAGCGCTGCCGCGGTTTTCACCCTGACCCCCGTTGTCTCGGCCATTGCGGGCTGGGTCCTGCTGCGCCAGATCACCACGCCGCGCATGGCAATGGCCCTGACCATCGGTGCGATTGGGGCGCTATGGGTGATCTTTCGGGCCGACTGGCAGATGTTCCGCGCCTTCCAGATCGGCGGGGGCGAGATCATCTATTTCTGGGGATGTGTCGCGCACGCGATTTACACCCCCATGATCCGCAGGCTGAACCGCGGAGAACCTGCCGTCGTGTTCACGTTCGGAACGCTGGTTGCCGGGTGCCTGTTATTGGTCCTGTTCGGCTGGTCCGACCTGAAGGCGACCGATTGGGCAGCTCTTCCCGCCATCGTCTGGATCGGGTTGTTCTATATCTCATTCTTCGCAACAGCGGCTAGTTTCGTTCTGGTGCAATTCTCCTCGCTTCGGCTGCCGTCGGCCAAGGTCATGGCCTATACCTATCTGGTGCCAAGCTGGGTGATCCTGTGGGAAATCGCGCTGGGCAAACCTGTCCCGACGGGATTGATCCTGGGCGGTGTGGCGCTGACGGTCATTGCCCTGCTGATGCTGCTGAAAGAAGAGGCCCCGCGCCCCAGCCCTCAACGCCGGGCAACTGAATAAGGCCGCTCCCGATCTGAAACCGGTACAGATTGCCCACGAATTCCAAAAGCAGAATCTGTTGAGCCAGATCAAGGTAGGCCCTTGGTCTCAGGACTACCTTGGAAAGCGGACAAAAGGAGGAGATTATGTTCAAACATATCATGCTGCCGATTGACCGCCATCTGCCGCCCGAGGTTCGCAAGGCCGCAGATGTCGCCGCGCAGGTGGCGAAATGGCAAGGCGCCAAGATCACTCTGGTCAGTGTCAGCGGGGCCCATATGGGTGCATCCTCGGAAACCGAGGCCGAGATAGACAAGCAACTGGCCGACTTCACCGAACAGCTTGCATCAGAAGGCGCGGCCGAAGTTGCGGTGCGCAAGATACACTCGGTCGATGTTGCTGCCGAAGTGGACAGCGACCTGACCCGCGCAGCAGAAGAGATCGGTGCAGACCTGATCATCGTGGGCACCCATGCGCCCCGGATCACCGATTACATCTTTTCCAGCCACGCCGGATATCTGGCCAAACATGCCAGCATGTCGGTCTTTGTGGTGCGCTAGGCCTCGTCCGAGGTCGGAAGCTCGACTTCCAGAAACCGTTCGAACGCATCCAGGTTGATGGGTTCGAACTGACCGAACCCCTGCATCCAGACCGAAGCGGTGCGCAGCGCGTCGGGTTCCAGCTTGCACCATTTCACCCGGCCGCGCTTTTCCTGTGATATCAGCCCGGCCTTGGTCAGGATGACCAGATGTTTCGAGATCGCCGCCAGCGACATCTCGAACGGCTCGGCCACATCCGTCACGGCCATATCGTCCTCCAGCAGCATCGCCAGAATGGTGCGGCGGGTGGGGTCGGCAAGGGCCGCAAACACGGTGTCGAGATCGTTGGACATGGGTCTTTCCTAATGGGCGAGAACCCGTTTGACAATTTCCCCCATCACGTCACTGTGCAGCGGTGATGCGCAAGGGGGGCGGCTATGGCGCTGAAATACTGGCTGGTGATCTGCGTCCTTGGCATCGGGTGGGGCATGTCTTTCATGTTCAACGCCATATTGCTGCGCGAACTTGGACCGCTATCCGTGTCATTGGGGCGTGTTGCATTTGGGGCGCTGGGCTGTTGGATCTATGTGATTGCCGCCCGCATGCCGGTTCACCTGACACTCGGGCGCGCCATCGGTCTGCTGGGGTTCGGGGCGCTCAGCTATGCAGCACCATTTGCGTTCTATGCGCTTGGGCAGCAGCATATCGCGTCCGGCGTGGCAGGGATCGTGAATGCGACAACACCGGCCTTTGCCGTCATCGTTTCGCATTTCTGGCCGGGAAGCGAGCGTGCGACGCTGTTGAAATCCCTTGGTGTGTTGTGCGGCTTCATCGGGATTGTCGTGTTGTCCGTCCCGATTTTGCACAATGGCCAAACCTCTCAGTTCTGGGCGGTTTTGCTGACCCTGTGCGCGCCGATCTGTTACGCGTTTTCCGTCAACATTGCGCGGGCCTTCCGTGACATGCAGCCGGTGGTGCTGGTCGCCCTTGCCCTGACAGGAGCGACATTGGCGATTTTACCCCTGGCGCTTTGGCGTGAAGGCCTGCCGGTGATCGAGCACACTGAAACATGGCTTTCGTTGCTGATGATCGGTTTTGTGCTGACCTCGGCCGCTTTCATTGCCTTCTACTGGTTGCTGCCCAGAGTCGGGCCAACCAACATTTCGACCGTCACGCTGATCGCACCGGTTTCCGCCCTGATACTTGGAACCTGGGTTTTGGGGGAAACTCTGCAACCCGAACATTTGATGGGCATGGCGGCGATTTTTGCCGGGCTCTTGCTGATCGACGGACGTCTTGTTCGACACCTGTGGCCTCAGCGCACGCACAAAGATCAACCAAAAGGTTGAATATGGGTTTTTGGGTGATTGTTGCCGTTCAGGGAATGGGCAAGCAATCTGGCTGGACGAGTTAACCAGTAATAACAGTTTAAAAACAACACACTAACCTGCGTCATTTCACACCATCAACGCCGTTGACTCTGCGCCTTTCGCGCCTTAGCACCATGCGCAAGACAGCGCGAGGATTCCGTCCGTGACCGATGACGACCAAAAGCAGCGTATGGCGCAGCTTGAGGCCAAGATCGACGCGGCGAAAAAGGCCAGAAAGCCGGCTGCCCGCGCTGACAGTGACATATCCGGGGGCGAGCTTGCCTGGAGGATGGTCATCGAAATGGTTTCCGGTCTTGGGATCGGATTTGGCATCGGATACGGGCTGGACAGCCTGCTCGGGACGATCCCGATCTTTCTGGTGTTGTTCACATTGCTGGGCCTTGTCGCGGGCGTGAAGGTTATGCTCCGCAGCGCGAAAGAGGTTCAAGATAAACAAGCGGCCCATATGCAGGCCGAAAAGGACGAGAGGGACTGAACGTGGCAAGCGAGACCACCGCAGCACACGGCGCCGAAGGCGCAGACCACGCAGCAGAAGCCAGCAGCCTGGTGTTTCACCCGATGGACCAGTTCATCGTCAAGCCGCTGTTCGGTGGCGAGATTGCCTGGTACACCCCCACCAACGTGACCCTGTGGCTGTTCCTGGCCATCGTGGCGATCTTTGGCCTGCTGGTTCTCAGCACATCAAAGCGCGCCATCGTCCCGACCCGGATGCAGTCGATTGCGGAACTGGCCTATGGCTTCATCTACAAGATGCTGGAAGACATCTGCGGCAAGGACGGTGTCAAGTACTTCCCCTATGTCATGACCCTGTTCATGTTCATTGTGACCGCAAACTTCCTGGGCCTGATCCCGACCTCGTTCACCACCACATCGCATTTCGCCGTGACCATCCCGCTGGCGCTGGCCGTGTTCCTGACCGTGACCATTCTGGGTTTCGTCAAGAACGGTGCCGCGTTCCTGGGCCTGTTCTGGGTCTCCAGCGCGCCGCTGGCGCTGCGCCCGATTCTGGCGATTATCGAGCTGATCTCGTACTTCGTGCGCCCCGTCAGCCACTCCATTCGTCTTGCAGGTAACGTCATGGCGGGCCACGCGGTGATCAAGGTGTTTGCGGGCTTTGCCGCAATTTCCCTGATTTCGCCCGTGTCGGTTCTGGCGATCACCGCAATGTATGGTCTCGAGGTCCTTGTGGCCTTCATTCAGGCCTACGTATTCACCATTCTGACCTGTGTTTATCTGAAAGATGCGCTGCATCCTTCGCACTAAGGTCCGATAACCCAACATCGAAACTTCCAATTCGTAAGGAGATACATCATGGAAGGCGATCTCGCACACATCGGCGCAGGCCTGGCAGCAATCGGTTCCGGCGCAGCCGCAATCGGGGTGGGCAATGTTGCAGGCAACTTCCTGGCCGGCGCCCTGCGCAACCCTTCGGCGGCTGCTTCGCAGACCGCAACCCTGTTCATCGGTATCGCATTCGCAGAAGCCCTGGGGATCTTCGCATTCCTGGTCTCGCTGCTGCTGATGTTCGCCGTCTAATCTGCGGAACCTGATCCTTACGCGCAGGTGGGTCCAAGCCATAGCGGCCCACCTGTTGTAAAGACAACGTTCCGACGGAGGACATCATGGCGACTGAACCCATTAGCGAAGAAGTAGTTGGCGCGTGCGTCGACTCGCATGGCTCTGCCATCGGGATGCCGCAGCTCTGCTTCGATTGGTTCCCCAACCAGATTTTCTGGCTGGTCATTACGCTGGTCGTCATCTTTCTGGTCCTGTCTCGCGTGGCTCTGCCCCGCATCGCGGCAATCCTGGCCGAGCGCCGGGGGACCATTACAAATGACCTGGCTGCGGCCGAAGATCTGAAGGCCAAAGCGGTCGAGGCCGAGGAGGCCTATAACAAGGCGCTGGCCGATGCCCGTGCCGAAGCGCAGCGTATCGCGGCCGAAGCACGCGCAGAAATCCAGGCTGGTCTGGATGATGCGATTGCCAGGGCGGATGCGGAAATCGCTGCAAAGGCGGCTGAATCGGAAAAGGCAATTGCCGAAATCCGTGCCGGTGCGCTGGAAAGCATTCAAGTGGTCGCCAAGGATACGGCGGCTGAACTGGTCACCGCGCTGGGCGGCGAGGCGGATGCCAAAGCCATCGACAGTGCCATTGACGCGCAGATGAAAGGATAAGTGACATGCGGAACACTCTTGCCCTTATCCTGACCGTTGGTGCCGCCAGCCCCGCGCTGGCTGCAAGCGGTCCGTTCTTCTCGCTTGGCAATACTGACTTTGTCGTCCTTCTGGGCTTCATCGTTTTCATCGCGGTCCTGTTCTACTTCAAGGTGCCGGGCATGATCGGCGGTGCGCTGGACAACCGTGCCGAAGGCATCAAGGCCGAGCTGGACGAAGCCCGCGCCCTGCATGAAGAAGCACGCAGCCTGCTGGCTTCGTACGAGCGCAAGCAGCGTGAAGTGCAGGCACAGGCCGACGCGATAGTCGAGGCGGCCAAACAGGACGCGGCTCTGGCTGCGGACCAGGCGAAGGTCGATCTCGAAAAGTCGATTGAACGCCGTCTGGCTGCTGCGCAGGATCAGATTGCCTCGGCCGAAGCCTCTGCCGTTAAAGACGTGCGCGATCAGGCCGTTTCGGTTGCGATTGCCGCCGCCAGCTCGGTTCTGGCCAAGCAAATGACAGCCGCGCAGGCGAACAAGCTGATCGAGGCCTCGATCGCAGATGTGGGCGCCAAGCTGCACTGACGGGGACACCGACAGGTAAAAAACGCAGATGACCCGAGAGCATTGCGCTGTCGGGTCTTTTGTTTTGGTGACGGGGCTGATTGTATTGACCACAACATCACCCGGATTCTGTACCCTTCTGAGGGTCTGAAGGTCCCCTTCGGGATCCACGGGTGCAAAAAGAACAGGGAAAGACGGGCCGTGGCAGGCGAAGACGTTTCGATGAATATTGTTGGGGTGGTCAGGAACGGCGGGGCCGCGCTGATCGAAAGCATCAACAGGATCGAAGACCTGACCACCCGCTTGCACCGTTATTCCGTGACCATCGCGACAAACGACAATACTGATCGCACAGATCGGGTTCTGTCCGAATTCGCGCGCCGCGACCCGAAAGTGGACCTTGTCCGCATGGACGGTCTGGCCTCCAGACTGCCAGACCGGGTCGAGCGGATCACGGCGGCCAGAAACGCTGTCCTCAGCAGGCTGGAAGAACGCGACAGCGGTCACGACTTGACATTGGTGCTTGATCTGAACGGGCCGAATGTCTGTCTGGACGCTCAGACGGTTCTGACGGCTGCACAACGGTCCGTACCACGCTGGGAAGGTGTCTTTGCCAATTCCAAACCGGCCTATTACGATATCTATGCTCTGCGCTGTGCGGGCTGGTGTGACGAAGACGTCTGGCAAAGAATTCGGACAACGCGCAAGCCCCTGTTCGGGCGCCGTAAGTGGCGGAAAGTTCTGCTGAAATCAGCAGTTTTCGACCGCCAGTACCACATTCCGTCCGATATGCCCCTGATACCGGTCGACAGCGCCTTTGGCGGTGCAGGATTGTACAAGACCCGCGCCTTGCGTGGCCTGCGCTATTCCTGCCGGGATGAAAAAGGCGACCTCGTGTGCGAACATGTGATGCTGCACAAACACCTCAGGGACCGGGGCGCGCGGCTGTTCATCGACCCGGCCCTGACAACCATCGCCCCGAATGACGATCTGGGCGAAGGCAGCGGCGCACCTTTCCCGTCACACCTGATCCAGCCCGAGACCGGGGCCGCCTGATCCCTGAGGGCACTTGGAAAGCGCTAGGCCTGACGGGTTTCGTGCTGCAACCTTTGCTGCGCAACAGCCTCGTTCCGCTCGGCCTTCTGCTGATCGATCATGCAGCGTTCGACAAAGCTCAGATGCGTTTCGACGGCCTGACGTGCGGCTGCCGGATCGCGGGCCTGAAGGGCCGCGTTGATAGTGCTGTGCTGGTCCAGAATGGCCTCGCGGGTCGCGCGCTGCCGGAACATTGTCCGCCGGTTATAGAACACACCCTGCACCAGCAGGTCATACATTGACCGCATCATATGCAGCATCACCACATTGTGGCTGGCTTCGATGATGGCCATATGAAACTCGGCATCCAGCTGCGCCTCTTGGTCCGCAGCGTTCCGGTCATGGGCTGCCCGCATCTTGTCATAGATCGTCTGAACAACCTTCAGGTCGCTTTCTGATCCCAGCCGCGCGGCCCGTTCCGCCGCCAGCCCCTCCATGTCGCGGCGAAAGGACAGGTAATCGAATACGGCCTCGTCATGGCTGCTGAACAACCGGATCAGCGCCGGCGAAAAGGCCGAGCCCAAAACCTCGGCCACATAGATCCCGGAGCCGGCTTTTGTTGTCAGCAACCCCTGTTCCTGAAGCTCGGACACCGCATCGCGCAGGGACGGGCGCGACACACCCATCCGTTCGGCCAACTCACGCTCGGGCGGCAGGCGCTCCCCGGGGCGCAGGATGCCGCGCAGGATCAACAGCTCGATCTGGCGAACGACCGCAAGTGACAGTTTTTCCGTCTGAACTTTCTGAAATGGCATGGTCCGTTCCGAAATTGGTCAACTCATTTGACCATGGACAGGGGGGCTGTTCAAGAATACCCGGTCACATCCGCTGAAATATTAGGTCAGAAGTGTTGACTTTAATTTGAGAAAGCATAGGCTGCGCCGAAATGAGATCGGAGGAGCCTCATGTCCCATCACCCTTTGTTTGCCACCCGGGCTTCCCGGATGAAGGCGTCAGAAATCCGCGAGCTGCTGAAACTGCTCGATCAGCCCGGCATCATTTCCTTTGCCGGTGGCATTCCGGACCCCGCGCTTTTTCCCGCCGAGGCTTTCGCGCAAGCGTTTCAGCAGGCATTGGGGCCGGACATGCAGGCGCAGGCGCTGCAATATTCGGTCAGCGAAGGCTATGCCCCCCTGCGCCGGTGGCTGGTGCAGCACATGCGCGAGATCGGAGTGGAATGTGACATGGACAACGTCCTGATCACCTCGGGCTCGCAGCAGGCGCTGGATTATCTGGGCAAGCTGTTCCTGTCCCCCGGCGACACGGCCTTGGTCGGGTGGCCCACTTATCTGGGTGCTCTTGCCGCGTTCAACGCGTATGAGCCGCGCTTTGACCGGCTTAATGGCAACAAGGGGGCCGATGAATTCAGAGCTGCGGCAGGGGATGGCGCCGTGAAATTCGCCTATCTGTCGCCCGATTTTGCCAACCCGACAGGCGAAACCCTGACCCGCCCGGGTCGTGAGGCCTTGCTGGAACTGACCGACGAACTGGACTGCGCGTTGATCGAAGACGGCGCCTATCAGGCACTGCGCTATGACGGTGATCCGATCCCGCCGATCCTGGCTTTGGAACAGGCACGAAAGGGGTCGATCGAAAACTGCCGGACGATCTATTGTGGCAGCTTCTCGAAAACCCTGTCACCGGGTCTGCGCATGGGGTGGGTGGTTGCGGCCAAGCCGATCATCTCGCAGATGGTTCTGCTGAAACAGGCGGCGGATCTGCATTCGGCGACCATCAACCAGATGGCCGTGCATCAGGTGGCGGAAGCGTGCTTTGACACCCATATCCCGAAAGTGCGCGACACTTACCGCGCGCGCCGTGATGCGATGCTGGATGCGCTGCAACAGCACATGCCTGACGGGGTGGCGTGGACGCGCCCCGAAGGCGGCATGTTCGTCTGGGTGACACTCCCCGCCGGGATCAGTGGGTCTGACCTGCTGGCGCATGCGCTGGATACGGTGAAAGTGGCTTTTGTGCCGGGGCAGGCGTTTTTCCCAGACGGCAGCGGGGCAAACACGATCCGGCTCAGCTTCTCGAACTCGGACGAGGCGACGATCCGCGAAGGTATCCGCCGGTTAGGCGAAGTTCTGCGCGCCTGACGTCCAGAAAGGTTCTGTTAACCAAATTGCTGCAACTCTGCGGCATGATCCGGTTTCTCGCTCCGCTCCTGCTGGCCGCCTGCGCCGCCGGGACCCCGCATTTCCGCGACGTTCCGGCCACCCGCGTGGCGGTGAACGGTAGTGTGTTCGACGTGCGCGTGCGCGGCGATCTGGCCGAGGCGGTGCGGATCAACGCGCAATACGCCCCGCGGCTTGGCCCTGTTCGGGATCGCGCCGCGCTGGCCATGGCGCAGGTTTCAGGCTGCCCGATCCTCGACGTGCTGGGTGACGCGGCTGTCACGGTTGGTGTACTGGGGTGTGACCGCGAGGCGGGGGAACGGCTGTTGCTGACCGCTGTCTCGACGCCCCGGTATGAATGTATCGACTATGGTATCTATGAAAATGTCGGGGGCGACAGCGGCTATCAGGTCTTCGAATGCAGCCCATACTGACATACGCGTGTTCCTGCACATTTCGGCAAGATGTTGTGGATAACTTGCACTGATCTCCCATATCCTGCGCAACTGCGTTGACTCGGACCCCATCCCTTGCGCAGACTTTCAATTCATAGGAATCACGGGACACGCGGCCATTGCGTTTCAGCAAGCTCAAACTGACCGGCTTCAAAAGCTTTGTTGATCCGACCGATCTGATCATCGCGGACGGGTTGACCGGTGTGGTGGGTCCGAATGGCTGTGGCAAGTCCAACCTTCTGGAAGCCTTGCGGTGGGTGATGGGTGAAAACCGCCCCAAATCCATGCGCGGCGGCGCGATGGAGGATGTGATCTTTGCTGGCGCCGCCACACGGCCCGCCCGCAATTTCGCCGAAGTTGTCCTGACCATGGACAATTCCGAACGTCTGGCGCCTGCGGGGTTCAACGACACCGACCAGCTTGAAATCGTGCGCCGGATCACCCGCGATGTCGGCAGCGCCTACAAGACCAACGGCAAGGATGTGCGCGCACGCGACGTGCAGATGCTGTTTGCGGATGCCTCGACTGGTGCCCATTCCCCCGCGCTTGTGGGGCAGAACCGCATCGCCGAGCTGATCAGCGCCAAACCCCGCGCCCGCCGTCGCATTCTGGAAGAGGCCGCCGGGATCTCGGGACTGTATCAACGCCGGCATGAGGCCGAGCTGAAGCTGAAAGCGACCGAGTCCAACCTGACCCGCGTCGATGACGTGCTCGAGCAGTTGGGCGGGCAGCTTGCGCAACTGGCCCGTCAGGCCCGTCAGGCCGCACGCTATCGCGAAATCGGCGAACAGCTGCGTCAGGCCGAGGGAATGCTGCTCTATCGCCGCTGGAAAGAGGCCGACATGGCCCGCCAGCAGGCTGAAGACAAGCTGCGGGCCCGGATTTCCGAGGCCTCCCGCGCCGAGGCCGAAGCCCGCGCCGCAGCAGCAAAAAGGGCCGGGATCGAAGAAACCCTGCCCCCTCTGCGCGAGGAAGAGGCCATCGCCGCCGCTGTCCTGCAACGCCAGCAGGTGCAGCGCGATCAACTGACCGATCAGGAAACCCGCGCGCGCCAGACCATTGAAACACTGACCAGCCGCATTCATCAGCTCGGCAAGGATATCGACCGGGAAACCGGCCTGAACCGCGATGCGGGCCAGATGATCGAACGGCTGGAATGGGAAGCCCGCGAACTGGCCAAGGCCGCCGAAGGGCATGACGCAAAGGTGGCGGAAGCCGCAGAAATTGCCCGCGAAGCGGCTTCGATCCTTCAGGACCGCGAAGACCACCTGTCGCAGCAGACCGAAGATATGGCGCGTCTTGTCGCCCGTCACCAGTCGGCGCAGCGTCTGGTCGAAGACAGCCGCAAGACGCTGGCCCGCTCTGAGGGGGAAGAGGAAAAAGCCCGGCTGGCGGTGGATGAGGCCAAAACAGCCCTGACCCGTGCCAGCGAGGCGTTCGAAACCGCGCAGGAGGGTGAGGAAGAAGCCCGCGAAGCCGCCGAGGCCGCCGAAGAGGCGCTGGCCGCCGCAGATGAGTTGCGCAATGAAACGCAGGCCCGCGAAGCCGAGGCACGCGCGCAACGGTCCGAGGCCGAAGGCGAATTGGGTGCAATTCGCGCCGAAACCACCGCGCTTGCCAAGCTGGTGGAACGCGACACGGCCGAAGGCGGGCAGGTGATGGACCTGCTGCGCGTGGAACCGGGTTTTGAGAAGGCTCTGGGTGCTGCGCTTGCCGATGACCTCCGTGCACCGCTGGTCGAAGGTGACGGCCCGTCCGGCTGGGTTCAGGTGGCAGGGTATGACAGCGATCAGCCCTTGCCAGATGGGGTCGACCCGCTGGCGCTGCACGTGTCGGGGCCGGACAGGCTCAGCCGTCGCATCGCGCAGATCGGGCTGGTCGATGCGGATCAGGGCGCGCGGTTGCAGGCGTCGTTGAAGCCGGGCCAGCGTCTTGTGTCGCGCTCGGGCGACCTGTGGCGCTGGGATGGGTTCCGCGCCTGGGCCGAGGATGCGCCAAGTGCGGCGGCGCTGCGACTGGAGCAGCTCAACAAGCTTGAGGCGCTAAAACAGGAACTGGCCCGCACCGAGGCGCAGGCCGACGGCGCCCGCGCCGCGCATGAAACCCTGTCGCGGCAACTGGCGGACGTGACCGAGGCCGACCGCCGCGCGCGCGAAGCCCGTCGTGCCGCTGATCAGCGCATGGCCGAAACCGCACGCCAGCTCAGCCGCGCCGAGGCGGATCGCAACCTCGCGCAGGGCAAGCTGGAAACCCTGGCCCTCGCCGTGGACCGTCACAAGGAAGATGCCATGTCCGCCCGCGTGCAACTGCGCGAGGCCGAGGCGGCGCTGAACGACTTGGGTGATCTTGCCAGCGCCCGCGCCGAGGTTGAGGACATCAAACAGACGGTCGAGGCGGCGCGGATCACCATGCTGACCCACCGCTCGACCCATGATGAGCTGCGCCGTGAAGGCGATGCCCGTACCCGTCGCACGCAGGAGGTCACCAAGGATCTCAGCGGCTGGCGGCACCGTCTGGAAACGGCAGAGAAACGGATTTCGGAACTGGCCGAGCGCAAGGAAAGCTCGGAAGAGGAACTGACCGAGGCCATGGCCGTCCCCGGCGAAATCGCCGAGGCGCGGGAAGAGTTGAACGAGTTGATCGAAGCCGCCGAAGCCCGTCGGGCCGACGCCGCCGACAAGCTGGCCGAAGCAGAAACACAGTTGCGCGAAGTGGTGATGGCCGAGCGTGAGGCGGAACGCCTGGCCTCGGAAGCTCGCGAAAACCGCGCCGCAGCCGAGGCGCGCAGTGACGCGGCAAAGGAAAGCGTGCTTGCGGCGGCAGAACGGATTGCCGAAGACCAGCAACTGACCCCGAACCAGCTGCTGAACCAGCTGGACGTAAACCCCGACCAGATGCCCGCCGCGGATGCGCTGGAGGCCGAAGTGAACCGCCACAAGCGCCAGCGTGACGCCATGGGCGCAGTGAACCTGCGGGCCGAGGAAGACAGCAAGGACGTTCAGGAAGAATTCGACACGCTCAGCAGTGAAAAGGCCGATCTGGAAGAGGCGATCAAAGCCCTGCGCAGCGGCATCTCCAGCCTCAACCGCGAAGGCCGCGAACGTCTGCTGACCGCTTTTGAACAGGTAAACTCGAACTTCGCGTTGTTGTTCAAGCATCTGTTCGGCGGCGGTGAGGCCAATCTGGTCATGGTCGAAAGCGACGACCCGCTGGATGCGGGGCTGGAAATCATGTGCCAGCCGCCGGGCAAGAAGCTGTCGACCCTCAGCCTGCTGTCTGGCGGCGAACAGACCCTGACAGCGACCGCGCTGATCTTTGGCGTTTTCCTGGCCAACCCGGCCCCGATCTGTGTGCTGGACGAAGTCGACGCGCCGCTGGACGATGCAAACGTGACGCGTTTTTGTGACCTGCTGGACGAGATGTGCCGCCAGACCGACACCCGTTTCCTGATCATCACCCACCACGCGGTGACCATGGCGCGCATGGATCGTCTGTTCGGCGTCACCATGCAGGAACAGGGCGTCAGCCAGCTGGTTTCGGTCGACCTGAAAAAGGCCGAGCAGATGGTGGCCTGACCGCTCACCGCAACGTTATGATGATTGCAGGCATAACGCGCTACCTTGGCCTCATGACGCGTTTCCTGATCCCCGCCCTCGTCGCCGCCACTCCGGTTGTCGCCGCTGAATGGCCCGTCAAACCCGGCGATGTCCCGCTGACAGTGGCCGAGCTTGACGCCCTCGCGGGTCAGACGCTGACCTTCTACGATGATGGTCAGGCCAAGTTTTCGGCGGGGGGCGCCTATTCCTATACCTACGCGGGCGGGGGGTCTGCATTCGGAACCTACTCCATCGCCGATGACGGTTCCGTCTGCATCGCGTATCGCAACGGGTTCAGCCGCTGCGACCTGTATGTCCACAGTGGCGAGCGGCTGATCCTGATTGATCAGAAAGGGGATAGGTACCCGGTGCGGCCCAAATAAAGAAGTCACAATTTGGGCCAGCCATGTTGGCAATGGACCAACCCGCGCAGCAATCTGAACCCGCGGCAGACGTCAACGGCCATGCCGGGAACAACGCAAATATACGCGCCCAATGAGGGGCCAGAACCAAACTGTGGGCACCTCGACACAACGCGCTGGCGCAAGGCAGGGTAAGTCGCGCCAAAACAGCAGCCGCGGTTGACGAGCCACGTACCGCTTCGTTAGTGCAGCAGCGATCCCGTTTCGGCTTTGGGCAAGAGGTGCTGTTTTGGATTTTCAAGTTGCAAGTTTCTGGTTTGGCTCGCCGTTATCTTGCGTTGAAAGAGTATGCATTCAGTCCTTTCTGGATCATGGCTATGTCTTCCACCTGTACGTGCTGGATCTGAACATAGATGTTCCCGACGGCGTCGTTGTTCATGATGCCCGCGAAATCTATACAGATGAAACCACCGAAAACCTGACCGGTGGCCGACGACGGATGGCGGTCTATTCAGACATCTTCCGGATCCACATGCTGCAAAAAACCGACTATGTGTGGGTTGATCTGGATATCTATTGCATCCGGCCGCTGGATGTTCCACCGGACTATCTGTTTGGTGTCGTCTGGCGCAATAAGGCGATGAACAACTGCGTATTGCGTCTTCCCAAAAATTCTCTGGCACTGAAGCTGATCCTGAATTTCCTTGAATCAGAAGTCCCGATCCCGTTTTGGTTGGGCAGTGATCACATTGAAAAACTGGTCAAACGCTATGAGGCGGGCGAGACACTCACGCTCTACGACCTTCCGTGGACGACAACCGGCCCAAGCGTGACCCGCTGGGCGCTGGGGGTCACCGGTGAAATCGACCGAGGCCAGCATTGGCATTTATATTGGCCGCGTCGCGGGTTTCTGGACCCGGTCGAGAACATTGAAGACTACGAACCCGATTGGGCCCGGTTTCATCACTTCCAGGGCGAAACCCGCAGTGGTATTCGCAGTAAGTTCGGCGGTATTCCTCCAAAGGGAAGTTACATCGATATTGTCTGTCACAGACATGGAATTGACCCCGAAAAATATCCGGTCACATAATCAGCGGTGACGGCGCTGATATCGTCGAATAATCTTCGGGTTTTGCGTCATACCATAGAAGTGCGGGCCGCTGGATCAGAGTTTTCCCAGCAACTCCATCGTTGGCCATGCGTCCGCAGGCAGGCCCAGACGTTTCTGCTCCGCCTGCGTCGCAGCTCGCGTCCCTGACCCCAGGATCCCGTCGATCTTGCCCACATCATATCCTTTGGCCTGAAGCTTGGTCTGCAACTGTTTCATCTGTGCGCCATTCAGGCCCTGCGCGGGATTGCCCGCGTCATAGATCTGGCCGCCCTCAAGCCGCGTTCCGAAATAAGCGGCGGTCAGAACATAGACAAAGCTCTGGTTCCATTCGAAATAGACATCGAAATTCGGGTAGGCCAGAAAGGCAGGCCCGTTGCGCCCCTGTGGCAGGATCAGCGAGGCGGGCAGGTTGGCCAAGGACCCGCCGCGCGCCTCTACGCCCATCGCCTGCCATTCCGCCACCGAACGCGGTTTGCCGGGGCCGGACAGGGACCAGTCCATCTGCGCGGGCACGGTGACCTCCTGCAACCACGGCTCACCCGCGCGCCATCCCAGATGAGACAGCATTCTGGCCCCCGACATCAGCGCATCAGGGGCCGAGCTTTTCAGGCGGACATGCCCGTCACCGTCACCATCGACGCCGTTTTCCAGTATGTCACGCGGCAGCATCTGCACCATGCCGATCTCTCCGGCCCATGCGCCGGTGGTGCGGGCCGGGTCGAAATCACCGTTCTGATACAGCTCGATGGCGGCGAAGATCTGTGGCCGGAACAGTTCCGGGCGGCGGCAATCATGGGCCAGCGTCACCAAGGCGTTGCGGGTGTTGAAGTCGCCCTGAAACGATCCGTAATCGGTTTCAAATGCCCAGAAGGCCAGCAGCACCCCGCGGGAAATGCCATACTCGCGCTCAATCCGATCAAAGACCGCATCGTACTTACGCGACATCGCTTGCCCGCGCTCGATCCGGTTCTGCGAAATCAGACGACGGGAAAATTCAACAAAGGGCTTCTGAAAAACGCCCTGCGCCCGGTCGGCCTTCAGCACGGCGCTGTCTTGCTGCACCCCGTCAAAAAACCCGTTCACTGCTGATTTGTCCAAACCCTGCTGCACGGCTTCGGCCTTCAGCCCTTTGACAAAGGAATTAAAACCACCGCCACATTGCGCCAGCGCAGGTGAGGTGAACAGGGCAGCGGCGATCAGGCCAGAGAGTATACGCATGAAAAGGTCCGTCAGAATATCAGTTCGGCCCCAACCCACACTGACACGAGCCCAAGCGCAAGCCCCCAAACCCGCCAGAGCATGTCACATGCGCGAAAAACTTCTGATGCGCCGATCTCGCGCGGGGCGTCTCCATTGACCCAGGCCAGGTCGCGCACCTGCCCATCATAGCTGCGCGGCCCCGCCAGCGCGACATTCAGGGCGCGGGCCATGGCGGCCTCGGGCCAGCCGGCGTTGGGCGAGATATGCCGCCGGGCATCCCCCGCAATCTCGCGCCAGCGCAACCATTGGCCGGACAGCGCCACGATCATCACGCAGGTCAGGCGGGCGGGGATCAGGTTCAGCAGGTCGTCGAACCGGGCCGCAGCCCAGCCAAAATCGCGGTACGTTTCGGTGCGATAGCCGATCATGCTGTCGGCGGTGTTCACCGCCTTGTACACCAGCAACCCCGGAAGCCCCGCGACCAGAAACCAGAAGGCAGGGGCAATGACCCCGTCACTCAGGTTCTCTGCCGCGCTTTCGATGGCGGAACGTGCCACCTGTGCCCCGGTCATGTCCTGCGTGTCGCGCGAGACGATCATAGCCACCTGCGCCCGCCCGTCTTCCAGCGAGGTTTGCAGCCCGTCACCAACCGCGCGGACATGGGCAACCAGCGACTTCTGCGCCAGCAGGATCGCACAGCCGAGGATTTCAACCACCGGCCCCAGCTGGGACAGACCCCACCCAAGGCCCCATGCGCCGCAGATCAGAAGGGCAAGCACCGCCACCCCTTTCAGTCGCCGACCGCGCCCGTGGTTCAGGCGTTTGTCCAGCCAGCCGATCAGGTTGCCGATCACCACCGCCGGGTGTTTGACGCGGGACCAGAGCCAGTCGGGCTCTCCCAGTGCCGCGTCCAGACACAGGGCGCAGACCAGCATCAGGGCAGGGCTCACAGTGCGGCCTCCAGCCTGTCCCACCCCTTTTCTGGTGGCAGACCCAGACGCAGAAAACTTTCCGAATAGGGAAAGATCCGGCTCCAGATATTGGCGCGGGCCAGCCGGTCCTGCCACCCCGAGGCGTCATCGACCCGATAAAGACGAAACAGGCTGGTGCCACCGACAATATCCGCGCCCCTGGTCAGCATCAGCGCATCCAGCCGGGCCGCCTCATCCGCCAGTCGCGCGCGCGTGGCATCAGCCCAGTCATCGTCCGACAAGGCCTGTGTCCCAACCCGTAGGGCCGGGCCGGACACCGACCAGGGTCCGGTCAGGTCGTTCAGGCGGTTGATCAGTTCAGGCCGCCCGATGGCAAACCCAAGCCGCATCCCGGCCAGCCCCCAGAACTTGCCAAAGCTCTTCAGCACGATCACGCCGGGACGTTCCGCCAGATGGATCAACGATACCTCTGGCATGACATCGCAAAAGCTCTCGTCGATCACGGTCAGCGGGGCCGAGACGTCGCTTTCCTGCCAGATACGCCCGTCCGGGTTGTTGGGATGCACGATCACGCGGGCGTCAGCCGCGCCCTCAGGCTGAACACGCCACCCCTGCGCCGAAAAGGCGGCGGCGTGTTCGTTATAGGTGGGCGGCGTGACCTGGACACGCCCTGGCGCGGCCAGCGCCGGAATGCGAGAGATGACAGCCGATGCACCGGGTGCCGGCAGGATTGCAGCCCCCTGCGGCACGTTCCAGAACCTGCGGGCTGCATCACTCAGCCGTTCAAAGGCACCGTGATCCGGCAATTCGGCCCAATCCCCGGCGGTCAGGCCCGCAACGGCGTAAGGATGCGGATTGATTCCGGTCGACAGATCGATCCAATCTGCACGCGCTCCGCCATACCTGACAATCGCCCTGTCCAGCCCCCCGCCGTGGTCGCGAACTGCGCGGGGGTCCAAGCCGTGATCAAGTGTACTCATCTGCTCTCTCTGCGGGGATTGACCGGTTTCGGGGTGCTTCAAGCGGATTTTTGCCATTTACACAAGCAAATCCGCCCGAACACGCAAGCGTGCGGCTGCTGTTAACACTTTGTTAAGGAAATAACGAGATCACGGACCACGGGGGTCGGCACCACTCACCATACCAAGTGCCGAGGTTGTTGCAAATGAAAGTTCTGATTGTTGAGAGTAACCCCGACCTTGGTCGGGTCTGGAAAAGACATCTGGAGCGGCAAGACGCCGAAGTCACGCTGGTTGACGCTCAGGAGGCCGCCATTCTGGCGCTCTATGGCACGGATTTTGATATCATCGTGCTGGATCTGGTTCTGGAAACCGGAAGCGCATTGGCTGTGGCCGATTTTGCCAGCTATCGCCGCCCCGAGGCACGGGTGATTTTTGTCACCAACACCACCTTCTTTTCCGACGGGTCGATATTTGCGCACAGTCCCAATGCCTGTGCCTATGTCCAAAGCGAAACGCCGCCAGAGGATCTGGCGGCGATGGTCGAACATTACGCCGCCGGGCGCTGATCGCGCCCATGCGGCTCCATGTAATCCAGCACCGGGTTCACCGGAATGATGCGGTGCGGATTGATGCTGTCATGGCTGTAGTGGTAGTGGCGCACGATGTGATCCATGTTCACGGTCCCGGCGACACCGGGCCATTGATACAGCTCCCGCGTATAGGCCCATAGGTTTGGATAATCGATCAGGCGCTGCCTGTTGCACTTGAAATGCAGATGATAGACCGGGTCGAAGCGGATCAGGGTTGTGAACAACCGCCAATCGGCCTCGGTGATCCGGTCCCCCATCAGATACCGGTTCCGCGCCAGACGCTCCTCCAGCCAGTCTAGCGTGTCGAACAACGGGCCCACGGCGGCGTCGTAGGCCGCTTGCGAGGTGGCAAAACCCGACTTATAGACGCCGTTGTTGACATCTGAATAGATGCGCGCGTTGACCTCCTCGATCTCGTCCCGCATCGCCTCGGGCCAGTAATCGTCCGTATTGCCAGTGATGTCGTTGAAGGCCGAATTGAACATGCGGATGATTTCCGAACTTTCGTTCGAAACAATGGTCTCTTGCGCCTTGTCCCACAAGATCGGCACTGTGACGCGACCGGAATAGGACGGATCCGCCTTGGTATAGATCTGATGTGCATAGCTCAGCCCGTAAAGACGGTCACCCGTGGCACCGTGATCATCCGCCTCAAAGGTCCAGCCGTGACCCAGCATGTCGGGATGCACGACCGAGACCGAAACCAGATCGCTCAGCCCCTTCAACGCGCGAAAGATCAAGGTGCGATGCGCCCAGGGGCAGGCGTGGCTGACATACAGGTGATACCGCCCGGCTTCGGCCCGGAACCCGCTTTTGCCCGACGGTCCCGCGCGGCCATCGGCGGTCAGCCAGTTGCGAAACTGCGCCGCGCTGCGTTTGAATGCGCCACCCGTGGATTTGGTGTCATACCAGGTGTCTTGCCATTTTCCATCGACCAGCAGGCCCATATCTCATCCTCCGCATAGGCGTTTGGCCAAAGATAGGTCCAAGCCCCGCCTGTTCCTATGCATTTGCCCGCGCACAAGACCTGCATGCGCGCACAGGCAATGATGGGATTTCTGTGCAACAAACCGCAGGCACAGCCTGTTGCGTGAACGCGTTCACTGGATTTTTACAACAGTTCCCGCACAATAGAGGTCATTAGCGGGGGAATGATTTAATGAGTACTTATGTTTCAAAGGAAATACGCGCCGAGTTGGACGCCGCCCGAATCGCCACATTGAAAAAGGCCAGTCGCCTTCGTGTCCAGATGGGCGACAATACCTATAAAATTCTCAAATTGTGGAAAGATGGTTTCACGGTTGAGGCGGAAACGACACCGCGTCTGCGCGGGTTGGTCGATATCTATGACGGGGCCAATCTTCTGTATCAATGCCTGATCATTGCCGATCAGGATGAAGGCGGCGAGATGCGATATGAATTCAAGCGCAGCACAGCCGCCCATGACAAGGCACCGCTGGATTTCTATCGCGCCCCGGATGCGCCCATCGCACTGCTGGGATACGAAGACTAGGCTCGGATTTTCATCGTGCCGGATTCGGTCAGGGTGACGCCCACCATGCCGTAGGACTGGCTATCGCTATGGATTTCGCCATGGGGTCCGCGCCCGGCCAACAGGCGCGGTCCATTGTGAGGCCAGCCAACCCAGCCACCGCTTGGATTATTGCAGGTCACCAAAGGCCCCTTTCAGTCGCGCGCAGGCGTCCTCGACCCGCGCCCGTTGCGTGGCCAGGTTGAACCGTTCGAAGGTCTCTCCGCCAGTGCCAAAGCCCGGCCCGGACGAGGTTGCAATCCGCGCGTCCTCGCGCAATCGGCGGACAAATTCAGCGTGATCCATGCCGGTGCCGGAAAAATCGACCCAGGCCAGATAGGTTGCCTGCAAGGGCATCGACCACAGGCCTGGAATCTCGGCGATGGTCTGGTCGAATAGATGCCTGTTTCCGTCCAGATGCGCGATCTGGGCATCCACCCATTCCGCGCCAGCCGGGCTGTAGGCGGCGGTGATCATCGCCACACCCAACGCGCTGGGGCCATAATCCAGCGTTGCCAGCCGATGCTTCATCGCTTCGCGCAGTTGGGTGTCGGGAATGATCATGTTGCCGGTCCGCTGCCCGGCGATGTTGAAGGTCTTCGATGCCGCAGTCAGCGTCACCGTCCATGGCCGCGCATCCGGGGCTGCCACATCCATCGGCACAAATTTGGCACCAGGATAGACCAGATCGTGGTGAATCTCGTCCGAGACAAGGATCAACCCGTTGCGCTCGGCAAATGCGGCCACAGCGCGCAGTTCCTCCGGCGTCCAGACCCGGCCCGACGGGTTCTGCGGCGAACACCACAGCAACATCTTCTCGGACCCGTCCAGCCGCGACTGCGCATCTTCCAGGTCAAGGCCATAACTTTCCCCGTCCCGCACCAAAGGGCATTCCACGACCCGGCGGCCCGATTTGTTCACCTTGTGGGCAAACTCATGGTAAACGGGGGTAAAGATCACGATGCCATCACCGGGATCGGTCCAGACATCCAGCGACAGGGCGATTGCATTGCCCAAGCCCTGAGTGGTCAGAACCCAGTCCGTGTCAATCTCCCAGTCGTGGCGGGTTTTCATCCACCACTGGACCGAGGCCAGATACTCCGGGTGCGCCCAGGAATACCCGAACACGCCGTGATCTGCGGCCTTGCGCAACGCGTCGATCACGCAGGGGGCCGTCGGGTAATCGGAATCGGCTGTCCACATGGCCAGCCCGTCCTCGGGCGAGACACCGTACAGCATCTCCATCTTGTCCCATTTGGTACTGTTGGTGCCCCGGCGGTCGATCTGGTCGTTGAAAGTCATGTCAGCTCCATTCTGATGGTCGAAAGCTAACCGCAATTCAGGCAGGTGCAAGGGGGGCGTTGCGGCGCGGGTCACGATGCCCTAAATCAGCCTCATGAAACGTAACATCCTGATCTATCCCGACCCCCGTCTCAAGAAGGTCTGCGCCCCCGTGGCCGACCTCACGGACGACCTGCGCGCACTGGCCGATGACATGCTGGAAACGATGTATGACGCCCCCGGTGTTGGCCTTGCCGCGCCACAGATCGGCGTGCTGGATCGCTTGATCGTGCTGGATTGCGTCAAGGAAGAAGGCGAGGCGCCGCGCCCCCTGATCATGTTCAACCCGCAGGTCATCGCGGCCTCGGAAGAAACCAATGTCTACGAGGAAGGCTGCCTGTCGATCCCCGATCAATACGCCGAGGTGACGCGCCCCAAAGTGGTCGATGTGACATGGATGGACCGCGACGGAAACCTGCAACAGGAAACCTTTGACGGGCTCTGGGCCACCTGCGTTCAGCACGAGATCGATCATTTGGACGGCAAGCTTTTCATCGACTATCTCAAGCCGCTGAAACGGCAGATGATCACCCGCAAGATGCAAAAGCTCAAACGCGAACGGGCCCGTGCATGACCGTTCGTACCTGCCTGCCATGGCCTGACAAACGCCTGCGCACCAAGGCGGATGAGGTGCCCGAGATCACTGATGAGGTCCGCGCCATCTGGGACGACATGATCGACACGATGGAGGCGATGCCCGGCGTCGGTCTTGCCGCGCCACAGATCGGGGTGATGCTGCGGCTGGCCGTTGTTGACGGTTCTGCCGAACGGGGCCGGGCCGTGCGTCTGGCAAACCCGGAAATCCTGCACAGCTCGATCGAACTGCGCGAACATGAAGAGGCCAGCCCGAACCTGCCCGGCGTCTCGGCCACAATTAAACGCCCGCGCGCGGTGACCGTGAAGTTCCTGAACGAACATGGCATGCTGGATCGCCGCGATTTCGTCGGGATCGACGCGACCAGCGTACAGCATCAGATCGACCACCTGAACGGGCGGATGTATTTCGACCGGCTCAGCAAGGTCAAACGTGACATGCTGCTGCGCAAGGCGCGCAAACAAACCTGACATCCGTAGGCCGGGCTTCAGACCGGCACCTGTCCCAACTGCCGGAGCCAACGATGCGCATCATCTTCATGGGAACCCCCGATTTTTCGGTCCCGGTGCTGGACGCACTCGTCAAGGCCGGGCACGACATCGCCGCCGTCTACTGTCAGCCTCCGCGCCCCGCCGGACGCGGCAAGAAAGACCGCCCGACACCGGTTCATGCCCGGGCCGAGGCGCTGGGCCTGCCCGTTCGCCACCCAACCTCTCTGAAATCTGCTGACGAACAAACCGCATTTGCCGCGCTGAACGCCGATATCGCCGTCGTCGTCGCGTATGGCCTGATCCTGCCGCAACCCATTCTGGACGCGCCGCGACACGGCTGCCTGAACATCCACGCCAGCCTGCTGCCGCGCTGGCGCGGTGCCGCCCCGATCCACCGGGCGATCATGTCCGGCGATGCCGAAACCGGGATCTGCATCATGCAGATGGAGGCCGGTCTGGACACCGGCCCGGTCCTGCTGCGACAGGCAACCGCGATTGAGGCTGAAGAAACCACCGCCCACCTGCATGACCGGCTCTCGGCCATGGGGGCCGCGCTGATCGTCGAGGCTCTGGCCAAGCTGCCGGACCTGATACCGGAACCGCAGCCCGAGGATGGCGTGACCTATGCCGCCAAGATCGACAAGTCCGAGGCCCGCATCGACTGGACACGCCCGGCGGTTGAGGTCGACAGGCAAATCCGCGGGCTGTCACCCTTTCCCGGCGCATGGACCGAGATGAATGGCGAGCGCATCAAGCTGCTGGCATCGCGGCTGGCAGACGGGCAGGGCGCAGCGGGTGAGGTTCTGAACAACGACCTGCACGTGGCCTGCGGTCAGGGCGCGGTCGAACTGCTGCGCTTGCAACGGGCGGGCAAAGGCGCGCAGGATAGGGAAACCTTCCTGCGGGGCTGGCCCATTCCCACCGGCACCCGCCTGACCTAGGAGAAGCCCGATGTTCATGGTGATGATGGGGACCGTCGTGATTGCCGGGATCGTCGGATATCTGTCCGAACAGACCGGGTTCACTCATAACGGCTATCTTCAGTCGATCATCATCTGCGTGGGCGGGGCGTTCCTGTTCTACTTCATCCGCATCATGTTCGGGATCAGCTTTGGCCCTCCCGGTCTGGATGCGGTGATCTCGTCTATCGGCGCGCTGATCATCGTGCCGACCCATTGGCGAAAATGACATGCCCGTCGTCGCTCTGATCATCATCCAAGCTGCGCTTGAAGTTTTGCTCGCCAGGTTGCTCCCGGCGACGATGCTGATCGGCATTGTTGGGGCTATGATCGGTGGGCCCCTTCTGTGGTCTCTGATACCCGACGCTGGCTGGATGTCGGGCTTTGCGGGCGCGGTTCTGGGCGCATTGCTGGTGATCTGGATCTGGCAGACCTACCTGCGCCGTTAGCATATTCCTTGGCCGCGCATTCCGTCCCGCAAACCTTCACTCGACAGATAGTGCAGCAGATCAGCGCTCGTCGCACTCCAGCGCTGAACCAAGCGCCGGGGCGGTTTTTGTGGTCATGTCGAACCGGTTCGCCTCGGCGGCGGTCATCCAGTGGATGCTGTCGGCGGGGGCCGCATACAGCGTGTACCAGTAAAACGCCTCATCGACGCCAATGTCCCTGAAATAATCCAGATAGCGGTCATGTTCCGGGTCATCCTCGGGCAGCTCCGTGGCCACCAGCCCCGATCCGGCCCAGCTGTGCACGCCCACACAGGCCCCCGGCTGCAAAACGCGGCGGCGTCCGGCCAGGAACAGATCGGTGCCGCCGCTGGCAACCAGACCGTCCGACGGCACGACGGTATCGAACCCGGCCCTGCGCACCTCGCGGCTGAAGATGACATTGGCGTCGTCATCCACCGATCCCTCAATATATTGCAGCACCAGCGTGCGCGCTTCGGGATTTTCGGCGGTGACGTCTTCAAAAGCGGACAGCGTCGTTTCGTCAATCGTACCCGAGGCGATGATCCGGTCACCCTCGGCAACAAAGCGGACAGGCGCATAATATGTGCCGCATGAGGCCAGCAAAGCCAGTGAGACCGCAATCGATGTAAGTCTGAACGGCATTTGGCCTCCGGGCTGCGCGTTCCAAACAGCTATCAGCCCGCCCCGGTCGCGTCCACCGACAGGTTCAGTTGCGGGGCGGGCGGCTTTTGTAGACGGGCAATTGCCAGCCAAACACCAGCGACCCGGCCCGCAAGGCCCAGCACACAAGGGCGCACAGGCCCAGCACAAAGGCGGGCTCCAGCCCCAGCCTGACCGCAAGTACCGCCGTCAACGCCCCCAAAAACGCGCACGAGACGTAGAGCTCGCCCTGTTTCAGGACCAGCGGCACCTCGTTGCAGACCACGTCGCGCATCAGCCCGCCCAGACACCCGGTCGTCACACCCATCAGCACGACGATGATACCGGGCTGATCCAGCGACAGCGCGGCACCGGTTCCGGCAGCAACGGCGACCGACAGTGCGAAACTGTCCAGCCAGACCAGCCAGTTATAGCGACTTTCCACCAGATGCGCGGTAAAGAACACAAACACCGCCGCCGCGACGGCGATCAGGATGTAATCCGGCTGGCCGACCCAGAAGATCGGGTGACGGTCCAGCAGCAGGTCGCGTACCGTGCCGCCGCCAACCGCGGTCAGGCAGGCCATGAAGGCAAAGCCCACCAGATCCAGCTGCGCCCGGCTGGCCACCAGCGCCCCGGTCAGCGCAAAGATCAGAACCGAGGCATAATCCAGCAGCGTCAGCGCGCTCACGCCTGCGCCTTTTTCGGCTTGAAGGGCGCCATGCCTGCGCGGGCCAGTTCATCGGCCTTTTCGTTTTCGGGATGGCCCGCATGGCCCTTGACCCATTCCCATGTCACATCATGTCGTTCCTGCGCCTCGTCCAGTCGCTGCCACAGATCGACATTCTTGACCGGCTTCTTGTTCGAGGTTTTCCAGCCATTCCGCTTCCAGCCGAATATCCAGCCGGTGACGCCGTTCTTCACATAGGCGCTGTCGGTGACAATGGTGATCTTCGACGGGCGCTCCAGCGTCTCAAGCGCGCTGATGGCAGCCAGCAACTCCATTCGGTTGTTGGTCGTCTCGGCCTCGCCCCCGTTCAGTTTCCGCTCTTTCAGAACCCTGTCCCCGTTCATCGCGCGCAGCAGCACACCCCAGCCTCCGGGGCCGGGATTGCCGGAACAGGCGCCATCTGTATAGGCAAACAACTCAGGCATGGGCGAACACCAGAATAAACCCGTCGTACGACCCGGCCAGACCCTTGCCCACCCCTTCGACCGTGCGGTCAACCGTGAACCCGGCCTGGGTCAGCGCCTCTCGGATCTCGGCTTCCGAGTAATAGGTGTAATAGCGGTCCAGATCGTCACGATGCTCGCCCGTGCCCAGCTTCATGCCCAGAAACAGCTGGCCTCCGGGCTTCAGGGCCGTGTGGATCGCTTTCAGGTGACGCGTAAAATCCGCTCGCGGCGCGTGCAGCAGGGAAAAACTGGCGTAGACACCGTCATACTCGGCGGTTTCGGTAACATCGTCGAACGTGCCCAGATGCGCGTCCACCCCGTTCTGGCGGGCATGTTCGACAAAGGCGGGGGTGGCATCCAGCGCCCGCACCTTCAGCCCCTGACGCATCAGGAAACCGCTGTCCGATCCGGGGCCTGACCCCAGATCCAGCACATAGCCGCCCGCACCGACCGCATCGGCAAAATCCTGACGGGTCTTGAGCTGTTCGGCTGGCAGAGGAATGGCCAGATATTCGTTTACTCTGTTCGTATAGGCATCAATCGTGCGTTTGTCGCTCACAGGTACACTCCTACGGCTAGGCTGGCCAGAACGATTGCGGTCAGCAGGATACGCAGCTGCATCCACCAGACCGGCGTCAGCCGCCAGTATGAAAACAGGGCGTCCAGCAGCAGCAAGCCGGTGAACCCGTAGATCAGATTGGTGCCTGCAGTGACCGGCCCGCCGCCTGTCATGGCAAAGGCCCACAGCGCAGGCAGGACCGACAGCCCATAACACAGCGCCGCCTTGCTGCCCGAGGTCTTGGTGGCAAACCCCCACAGAACACCGGACATAAAGCTCAGGATGACCGAGCCATAGAACAGCTGCACATAAGGGCCAACAAAGCGTGGGCCAAAGCTGCGCGCGCCCCAGGCGTTCAGATCACCGTTCAGATAGGTCAGCGCGCCCCAGACAAACGGGACCAGTCCCGCCAGCCCCAGATAGAGCGGCGCCTTCGGCACGCCGATCACGCCGGTTGCCTCAACACGCGCGGTACTTTGAACTCGACGTTTTCGGTTGCGGTCTCGACCGGCTCGACAGTGACATCATAGTGATCGCGGAAGGCGTCGATCACCTCGTTCACCAGCAATTCCGGGGCCGATGCGCCAGCGGTCACCGCAACGCTTTTGATGCCCTGCAAAGCGCGCCAGTCGATTTCGGTCGCGCGCTGGACCAGTTGCGCGTATTTGCACCCCTCGCGCGATGCAACCTCGACCAGACGGCGGGAATTGGACGAGTTCGGAGCCCCCACAACCAGCAGCGCATCGGCCTTGGGGGCCACGGCCTTCACGGCCTCCTGCCGGTTGGTCGTGGCATAGCAAATGTCTTCCTTATGCGGGCCGACAATGGCCGGGAACCGGGCCTGAAGGGCTGCGATGATGTCCTTGGTATCATCCACCGACAGGGTGGTCTGGGTGACAAAGGCCAGCGCGTCGGGGTCGCGCACCTGCACGGCGGCCACATCCTCGACCGTTTCGACCAGCAGCACATCACCCTCGGGCAGCTGTCCCATGGTGCCAACGGTTTCGGGATGGCCCTTGTGGCCGATCATGATCATCTGCAATCCCGCATCCGCATGGCGCTGCGCCTCGACATGAACCTTCGACACTAGCGGACAGGTGGCATCCACATAGATCATCTCACGCTGCGCGGCTTCGGCTGGTACCGATTTAGGAACACCATGGGCGGAAAAGATCACCGGGCGGTCATCGGGGCATTCATGCAGTTCTTCGACAAACACAGCCCCTTGGGCCCGCAACCCGTCGACCACGAATTTGTTATGCACGATCTCGTGGCGCACATAGACCGGTGCCCCCCATTTCTGCAGGGCCATTTCAACGATCTTGATGGCGCGGTCCACACCGGCGCAGAACCCGCGGGGGGCGGCCAGATAAAGTGTCAGTGGCGGCTTGGTCATTCGGCTGTCTCCTTAGGGCACAGGTAAGTCTTTTCCCGGCCTTGGTCCAGACAGGACATTGTCATTCATCTGACACGAATCGTTGTTAGTCAGAGGATGTTTCAGCACCAATCCTTAGTTAAAGAAGCGCGGCCAGGACTCCGGTCCTGACCGCGCGAATTTTTCCCATCAACAGGCAGTGGTGCCGGATCAGCTGCCGCCTGCAACCGCGACGCTGCGATGCTCTGCCGGCATTTCACGCGGCGGGCGACCGATCACGTCACGCAGATCTTCCAACTCGATGAAGTTGTCGGCCTGACGGCGCAGCTCGTCCGAAATCATCGGCGGCTGGCTGCGGATCGTTGACACGACCGACACGCGAACGCCCTGACGTTGCAGGCTGGCGATCAGCGGGCGGAAATCCCCGTCACCCGAGAACAGCACGATATGATCCACACGCGGTGCCAGTTCCATGGCATCGACTGTCAGCTCGATATCCATGTTTCCTTTGACTTTCCGACGCCCCATGCTGTCGGTGTATTCCTTGGCCGGTTTTGTGACCATGGTGAAGCCGTTGTAATGAAGCCAGTCAACCAATGGGCGGATCGGTGAATACTCGTCGTTTTCAAGCAGCGCTGTATAGTAGAAAGCCCGAAGCAACTTGCCACGGCGCATGAATTCCTGCCGCAGAAGTTTGTAGTCTATGTCGAAACCGAGTGCTTTTGCCGCGGCATAAAGGTTCGAGCCGTCGATGAACAGCGCTAGCCGTTCGTCCTTATAAAACATAAATAGGTCCTTCCGGTATAATCCAGACTGCGCCGCGTTACGTGAGTGAGTGGGTGTTTTATAAATTGACGCAATCTGGTGGGCTTATAGTTAGAACTTTTGGCCGTTATCGCAAGTATGCAATGTGTCGAATATAGGGTAGCATATGTACAATTCTTTGCCAAACGCGGTTGTGGCATTGGGCGCAAATCTCGATCTGAGAGGAAATGGGCCCGCTGTAACGCTACAGCGCGCAATTGACGCACTTTCGCAACAGGGCGTAGTGATTCGCTCTGTCAGCCGGTTTTTTGCGACACCCTGCTTCCCCGCTGGCGCTGGTCCGGACTACGTGAATGCGGCTGTGCTGATCGAAACCGACAAATCCCCGGCCCAGCTTTTGCGCGTGCTGCACGAGGTTGAACACCAGTTCGGTCGTGAACGGGTGCAGCGCTGGGGAATGCGGACGCTGGATCTGGATCTTGTGTGCTATGGCGATCAGATTCTGCCCAATCGTGCCCTGTTCGACCGCTGGCTGACCCTGCCGCCCGAGGCGCAACGGCAAGAGGCACCGGATCAGCTGATCCTGCCGCATCCGCGCCTTCAGGACCGCGCTTTTGTGCTTGTGCCGATGGCGGATATTGTGCCCGACTGGCGCCACCCCGTGCTTGATCGCACGGTTTCCCAGATGGTCGCCGACCTGCCCCCATCCGAGGTTGCAGCGGTTACGCCGCTGTGATCCCTGCAAATGCAGCATTTCCTGCTTGTCAAGGCGCGGAATCGCGCTTAGATAAACCTCTTCCTGACATGGACTCAGAAACGGAGAGCGCCCAATGGCCCGCGTGACGGTTGAAGATTGCGTAGACAAGGTTCCAAACCGGTTCGAACTGGTGATGCTGGCCGCCCATCGGGCGCGCGAGATTTCTGCCGGTGCCGCGATTACCGTTGACCGCGACAACGACAAGAACCCTGTCGTGTCCCTGCGCGAAATCGCCGACGAGACCCAAGGCGCGGACGCCCTGCGCGAACGCCTGATCGAGGCCAACCAGACCCAGATCGAGGTTGATGAGCCGGAAGAAGATCAGATGGCGCTGCTGATGGGTGCCGAGTCGGACAAGCCTGCGATGGACGACATGTCCGAAGAAAAACTCCTGCGCGCCCTGATGGAGGCTCAAGGGCAGGGGTAAGCTCCAAAGACGAAGGTGCGGACCGGATGATTTCTGCTGACGATCTGATTGCGCTGGTCCGCAACTACAATCCCAAGACGAATGCTGAACGTATCGCGCTGGCCTATGAGTTCGGCCAGAAGATGCACGAAGGGCAATTCCGCCACTCTGGCGAGCCCTATTTTACCCACCCCGTTGCCGTTGCCGCCATCCTGACCGAACAGCGTCTGGATGATGCGACGATCATTACGGCTTTGCTGCATGACACGATCGAAGACACCAAGGCCAATTACGGCAAGGTGTCCGATCTGTTCGGGGATGAGGTCGCCAAACTGGTCGATGGCGTCACCAAGCTGACCAACCTGCAACTGTCCAGCCGCGAAACCAAGCAGGCCGAGAATTTCCGCAAGCTGTTCATGGCCATGTCCAAGGACCTGCGGGTCATTCTGGTCAAGCTGGCCGACCGTCTGCACAACATGCGCACCATCAAGGCGATGCGGCCCGAAAAGCAGGTTCAGAAAGCGCGCGAGACGATGGATATCTATGCGCCGCTTGCGGGCCGCATGGGGATGCAATGGATGCGCGAGGAGCTCGAAGACCTCGCGTTCCGCGTCCTGAATCCCGAAGGCCGCCAGTCGATCATCCGTCGCTTTATCACGCTGCAACGCGAAACCGGCGATGTGATCCACCGCATTACCGGCGACATGCGCCACGAGCTGGAAAAGGCAGGCATTGAGGCCGAAGTCTTTGGCCGCGCCAAGAAACCCTATTCGATCTGGCGCAAGATGCAGGAAAAGGATCAGGGCTTCTCGCGCCTCTCGGACATCTACGGGTTCCGCATCATCACCCAGACGGAAGAAGACTGCTATCGCACGCTTGGGGCCATCCATCAGCGCTGGCGCGCGGTGCCGGGGCGGTTCAAGGACTATATCAGCCAGCCGAAATCGAACGGCTACCGCTCGATTCACACCACCGTTTCAGGCCGCGATGGCAAACGGGTCGAGGTTCAGATCCGCACTCGCCAGATGCACGATGTGGCAGAAACCGGCGTTGCGGCGCACTGGTCCTACCGGGACGGGGTGCGCACGGAAAACCCCTTTGCCGTCGACCCGGCGAAATGGATATCCAACCTGACCGAGCAATTCGACAACGAGGATGATCACGAAGATTTCCTCGAAGCCGTCAAGCTCGAGATGTATTCGGACCAGGTCTTCTGCTTCACCCCCAAGGGCGACGTGGTGAAACTGCCGCGCGGTGCGACCCCGATCGATTTCGCCTATGCCATCCACACCCGGATCGGCCATGCCTGTGTGGGGGCCAAGGTCGATGGCATTCGCGTGCCGCTCTGGACGCGGATGAAGAACGGCCAGTCGGTCGATATCATCACCGCTGACGGGCAGACACCGCAGGTCACATGGCTTGAGATCGCTGTCACCGGCAAGGCCCGTACCGCCATCCGCCGCGCCCTGCGCGAGGTGGATCGCGAACGGTTCATCAAGCTGGGCAAGGAACTGGCGCGCTCGGGCTTTGACCATGTGGGGCGCAAGGCCACCGACAAGGCGCTTGATACCGCCGCCAAGCACCTGCGCCTGAAAGACCGGCATGAATTGCTGGCCCGTCTGGGCAGTGCAGAACTGACCGCTCATGAGGTGGTTCAGGCCGTCTATCCCGAACTGGCTCAGGATGACGGCGACGCCATCCCGCTGCGGCGCGCCGTGATCGGTCTTGAACCCGGCCAGAAATTCGACCGCGCGCCCTGCTGCCAGCCGCTGCCGGGCGAACGGATCGTCGGCATCACCTACCGGGGCAAGGGTGTTGTGGTGCACGCCATCGACTGCGACAAGCTCAGCCAATATGAAAGCGAACCGGAACGCTGGGTCGATCTGCATTGGCATTCTGGCACGCACCCGGCCGTCTATGGGGCGACACTGGATCTGACCATCGGCAACGATGCCGGGGTTCTGGGGCGCATTTGCACATTGATCGGCGAGAAAAAGGCCAATATCTCGAACCTGGAATTTGTGGACCGCAAACCGGATTTTTACCGCCTGCTGATCAATGTCGAACTGCGCGACCTTGAACAGTTGCATTCGCTGATGCTGATGCTTGAGGCTGAAAGCGACGTTGCAGCGGTCGAGCGTTATCGGGACCGGACCAAAACCGCGACCGCGGCTGGCTGAGAAGGGGTGATCACGGGTGGTATTCAAGCGCCGAGACCGACGCTCTCCTGTTCAGGTCGCATCGGAACTCGTCTATCCGCGTGGCGGATGGACCCGCGCCTTCCACTATGTCAAACACCGTGTCCGCCGCCTGCCGGATTCCCCTGACCGGATCGCCCGCGGCATCGGGGCGGGCGTTTTCGCATCCTTCACGCCGTTTTACGGGCTGCACTTTCTGGTCGCGGCAATTGGTGCGCGGCTGATCAAGGGAAATATTCTGGCCGCGCTCAGCGGCACGTTCTTTGGCAACCCCCTGACCTATGTCCCGATTGGGGTGATCTGCCTGCAAACCGGGCATTTCCTGCTGGGCACCGAATATGAAGAAGGCGACACGCAGGGGCTGATGGGCAAATTTGCCGACGCCATCGGTGACCTCAAGGACAACCTTCTTGCGCTCTTCACCGATCGCGTGGCCGACTGGCACGGGCTGGGGCAGTTCTATCACGACGTTTTCTATCCCTACATGATTGGCGGCATCATCCCCGGTATCGTGGCGGGCATCATCTGCTACTACCTCAGCCTGCCACTGATCCTGACCTACCAGCAGCGCCGCCGCGCGAAGATCAAGGCAAAGTTTGAAGAAATCAAACGTCTGGCCGGAGAAACATCTGCCAGTCCCGCGCCAAGATCGCTAAGGTCGGGGCGAAAATCTGCAAAAGGAACCAAATGATGTCCGAAAGCCGTCTGCGTCTGGGTGTGAATATCGATCATGTTGCCACCGTGCGCAACGCGCGCGGCGGGGCTTATCCTGACCCGTTGCGCGCCGCCAAGCTGGCAGAAGAGGCCGGCGCCGACGGCATCACCGCGCATCTGCGCGAAGACCGCCGCCATATCTCGGACGCCGATATCGACGGCCTGATGGAGGTTCTGTCGGTGCCTCTGAACTTTGAAATAGCCGCCACCGACGAGATGCAGAAAATCGCCCTGCGCCACAAGCCGCACGCCGTCTGCATCGTTCCCGAAAAGCGCGAGGAACGCACAACCGAAGGCGGGCTCGAAGTCGCGCGCGAGGAAAACAAGCTGGCCCATTTCATCGCCCCCCTGCGCGAGGCCGGGTGCCGCGTGTCGATCTTCATCGCCGCGGATCAGCGCCAGATCGAGGCCGCGCACCGTATCGGTGCCGAGGTGATCGAACTGCACACCGGCGCCTATTGCGATGCCCATGCCGAAGGCCGCATGGACGCCGCCGCGCGCGAGCTTGAAGCGCTGCGCCAGATGTCCACCTTTGCCCATTCGCTGGGGCTCGAGGTTCATGCAGGCCATGGCCTGACCTATGACTCCGTAAAGCCGGTTGCCGCCTTCCCCGAGGTCATGGAACTGAACATCGGGCATTTCCTGATTGGCGAGGCGATCTTTCTGGGTCTCACCCCCGCCATTCGGGAAATGCGCCGTCTGATGGACGAGGCACGCGCGTGATCACCCCCGGCTTTATCGCCATCTGGTTCGCCTGGCTGATGGCCGGGGGCTCGCCGGGCCCGGCCACGATGGGCATTGCCGGAACCGCCATGACCGAAGGCCGTACCGCCGGGCTGGCCTTTGCCCTTGGCATCTGCGCCGGATCGGCCGCTTGGGGCATTGCCGCAGCGCTGGGCCTGTCGGCGGTCATGCTGGCCAATGTCTGGCTGTTCGAGGTGATCCGCTATGTCGGCGTGGCCTATCTGGGCTGGCTGGCGCTGAAGGCCCTGAAACGCGCGATGACCTCGGATAATGAGGTCGCCCTGGGCAAAGCGGTCACCGGCACGCTGCCCACGATCTTTGCCAAAGGTGCGGCGATCCACCTGACCAACCCCAAGGCGATCCTCAGCTGGGGGTCGATCTATGCCATCGTCGCGCCAAGCGATGCCAGCCTGCCGATGCTGCTGGGCTATTTTGGCATGCTGTACGCAGGATCACTGCTGATCTTCATCGGCTATGCGTTTTTGTTCTCATCCGCCCGCATGGTCCGCACCTACCGCCGTGCCCGCCGCTGGTTCGATTTCGCCTTCGCCGGGTTCTTTGGCGTGGCGAGTTACAAGATCCTGACGGTGCGGTTGTCGTGATCAACCTTTGGACATCCGAGCAAAAAACCTTGTTGTTTAATCGGGTTTGGTACGTGGTTTGTTTCGTTGTTAGTATGATGCTGTCGGTTTCGTCGGGCTTTGCCCGGGAAAAACTGGGCCTCGAAGGTGTGTTTTTCTTTCCGGTCGATTTCCTTGTGACCCCCAGCTTTATGGCAGCAGTGGTTCTCACACATCCATGGTCAAAGAGGTTTTCTGAAACAACCGCAAACGCCACATTGTGGTACAACGCAGCCTACATGGTTGGTCTTTCAGTGGCGGTGTTATGGGCTATGCAACTCGCAGCATTGTTTTACCACTTCAGGTATTGGCACCAATTTGATTTTTCGGCTTTCGCTTTAAGAAACGGTGTTCTGCTGTTTTGGGCAGCGGTTTCTATAGGCACCTGCCGAGCCGTGCTATCGCAATCGATACAGGCAAAACGAACGCTTTTTGGCGGTGAAAGAAGCTGACACAACTGATCCTCGGTTTCGGTACAGACTTGGCAAACGCACGCAAATTGATTTCCGCAAAATCCGGTGGAAGCGCTAGGGCGCGTTCGAGATTTCCAAAAACCATTCCGCCACGGCATTTGCCCAACCGGGTTGCCTGCCGTGGCCATGTGGCCCCAGCGCCAGGGTGACAGAGCCGTCCTGACACTTGCTCCACTTCTTTCGCCAGGTTGCGCCCTCTGTTGAAACGCTGTTTGCCATCTGCCCGCATCCATTGGTTCTGGTCAGAATTTCAATGGATTTCAAAACGCTGCCCTGTTCGAAATCATAGTCCCCAAAGGTCACAAAACGCCCCTCCAGCGGGACGGTCCGGTCTGCAAATCCGTGGGAATGATGCATGTGAACCGGGCCGCTGCACCGCCGCCACATTGGCTCCCAAAAAGCCCCTGATGCCGAGGCATAGGCAAAGGCAAAGGAATGATCCGTGCAGGCCTTGTCCCAAACCAGTGATCCGCCGCGTGAATACCCCGCCAGCAAAATGCGATCTGCGTTCAGGTCGAAACGGGCAATGGCGTCTTCCTTGATCTGCTCCAGCGCGGCCAGATCATCCCGCGGCCAGCGATAGCCATCATGCACCCCCCAGTCCAACACCTTGGGGTTGCCAATGTCGACCTGACCATTCGGCGCGATAAAGGCGATGCCGCGGTCGGTAAAGGCCGCCGCGAGGCCGGAAAGATTCACGGCTGAATTCGCCGTTGCCCCATAGCCATGCAGATAGATAACAGCTGGCGGCTCGGGCGCGGCCTCGGGCAGAACCACCCGATAGGACAACTCTCCTACCTGACAGGGGGTTTCCTCGGTTCCGCAATCCTGTGCAAAAGCGGGGGAAACGGTGCTTGCGACAATGCCAGCCACCGCGATTGCCATGAACGGAATTTTCGACATTGCGTCCCCCGCACCAACGTAAAAATTGAACATTCCGGTAAAGTATATCACGGAATGCGGCAACCAACCGCTTGCGCGTGGTCATCAATTGCCGTTGATTGGCCCGACCAGAGAAATGAGAGCCACATGATCCTCGGCATCGGCACAGATCTTGCAAATATCGACCGCATTCAGGGTACGCTCGACCGGTTCGGCGACCGGTTCCGCAACCGTGTCTTTACCGACACCGAACAGCGCAAGGCCGAACGCCGTGCAGATACCGCAGGCACCTATGCCAAGCGCTGGGCCGCGAAAGAGGCCTGTTCCAAGGCGCTCGGCACCGGCCTGCGCATGGGCATTTCGTGGAAAGACATGGCCGTCACCAACCTGCGCACCGGGCAGCCGGTGATGCATGTCACCGGCTGGGCCGCCGAACGCCTGAACGAACTGACCCCCGCAGGGCACGAGGCAATCATCCACGTCACGCTGACCGACGACCACCCCTGGGCACAGGCCTTTGTCGTGATCGAGGCGCGTCCTCTGCAAGATCACGTCACACAGCCTTGACTTGACCCCATCCCCCCCGCATGTAGCAGCGAAGCCAAGCACAGAGAACTGGAGAGAGCAGTATGGCCGACGAAGCCAAGACCGGAAGCGGCGTCTGGGAAACGATCAAGACCATCGTCTATGCCCTGCTGATCGCGGGCGTGTTCCGGACACTCTTCTTTCAACCGTTCTGGATTCCCTCCGGTTCGATGAAACAGACGCTGCTGATCGGCGATTTCCTCTTCGTCAACAAGATGGCCTACGGCTATTCCTACGCCTCATGCCCCAGCCTGATCATCCCCAGTGTCGGTCTGAATATCGACGCCGAAGATCTCTGCGGCTGGATGCAGGGCGACGACGGCGGCCGCATCTGGGGCGGCGACCCCGTGCGCGGCGATGTCATCGTCTTCCGCCACCCGGTTAGCGGGCGCGATTATATCAAGCGCCTGATCGGCCTGCCGGGCGACCGCATTCAGGTCCGCGAGGGGCAGATCATCCTCAACGGCACACCGGTTCCGCAACAGCCTGACGGCATATTCACCGAAATCGCCGAACCGCAGGGCCCGCAACGCCTGCGCCCGCGCTGCGAAAACGGCCCCGTTGGCGTTGGCGGCGCCTGTGAAAAGTCGCGCCTGATTGAAACCCTGCCCAACGGCGTCACCTATGACGTGCTGAATATCGGCAATCAGGGCTCGGACAATACCGGCATCTATACCGTGCCCGAAGGCCATTATTTCTTCATGGGCGACAACCGCGACAACTCGGCTGACAGCCGCCTGCCGCAATCCGCTGGCGGGGTTGGCTATGTGCCCTACGAAAACCTGATCGGTCGCGCCGACCGGATCATGTTCTCGTCCGCTGGCCGGTCGATGCTGTTCTTCTGGACCTGGCGCGGGGATCGGTTCTTTAAGGCGGTCAATTGAAGCTCTCGGCTGAAATAAAGGCGTTCCAGCGGCGATTGGGGTATGAGTTCAAAAACCCCGAACTGCTGGTGCGTGCGCTGACCCACGGCTCGGTCTCATCGTCGACCCGGCCCGACAATCAGCGGCTTGAATTTCTGGGCGACCGCGTGCTGGGCCTTGTCATGGCCACTGCGCTGCTTGAGGCCGACAAGAAAGCCTCCGAAGGCCAGCTTGCGCCCCGGTTCAACGCGCTGGTCCGGAAAGAGGCCTGTGCAGATGTCGCCCGCCAGATCGATCTGGGCGCGGTGCTGAAACTGGGCCGGTCCGAGATGCTCTCGGGTGGGCGCCGCAAACAGGCGCTGCTGGGCGACGCGATGGAGGCGGTGATTGCCGCCATCTACCGCGACGCCGGGTTCGAAGCCGCCCGCGATGTCATCCTCGCCCTCTGGGGCGACCGCATCCACAAGGTCGAGGCCGACGCCCGCGACGCCAAAACCGCGCTTCAGGAATGGGCACAGGCGCGCGGCCAGAAACCACCCAGCTATGTCGAGGTCAAGCGCAGCGGCCCCGACCACGCCCCCGTCTTCACCATCGCCGCCCGCCTTCAGGACGGAACCGAGGCACAAGCCACCGCAGGCTCTAAACGCCAGGCCGAACAGGCGGCGGCCAAGGCGTTGCTGGAGCGGGTCGGCTGATCCCTGTTGAAGCTCGGCCTGTCACAAACTTCAATCTAACTTGAAGCCTATAGAAGCCACGACAGACGACCTGTATCTGGGTATCAGTCGTTTTGGCACCCGTCAGACTGCGGCAGGTCAAAGCACTCGGGAAACAACGTATAAGGGCAATCCTATGCAACGTGCAAAACTCTCGCTCGTCAATATCGGCTTCCTGTTCATTGCCGGGTTTGTGGCAACCATGGCCTTCGATTTCTGGGGGCAAGTTGTCAGTCCGGGGATCGGCTGGGCCAACCTGTCACCCGAAGGTCTGGCGCAGAGTTTGCTGTCCAGTCTGGGTTTGCCCAGCAACGCTTTTCTGGGCTTCTTCGTGCATTTCTACATTGTCGGCCTGATTGCCTATCCTTTGGGTTGGTTCCTTATTTTCCAGCCAATCTGGGTCAAGGTACTGGGTCCGGTCCACATGTTGGCGGCCTCGGCAATCTATGGATTCGGTCTGTGGGTGTTTGCAATCGGAGGTGTCACGACCTTTGCCGGTCTGCCGCCGTTCCTGAACTTCGTCGGGATCACATGGGTCGCGCTGATCGGCCACGTTTTGTACGGCATCGTGTTTGTTGCCGTGCTGAACCCCATCCTGCGCCGTCACCCGTGATCTGATCCGTTCTATCCGTCGGTCCGGTGTCGGGCCGACGGCTTTCATTTATCACTCCACCCGGATGAACCCGGTCAGCCCGGTTTTCTGATGTTCGATCACATGGCAGTGAAACGCCCAGTCGCCAGGGTTGTCCGCCACCAGTGCGATATCCGCCACCTCATCCTTCAACAGCAGCATCGTGTCGGTCATCAGCGGTGGCAGGGTGCGCAGGTTGGATCGCAGCGGCACGAAGGCCAGCCCGTGCAGGTGGATCGGATGCAGGTTGGGCGACTCGTTGCGCAACCGCAGGACATAACTTTTGCCTTGTTCCAGAACCGCCAGCGGCCCGGTGCCCTGCGCTGCATCACCCGGCCAGGGTTTGCGGTTGATCGACCAGAAACTATACCCCAGCGTGCCGCAGAACCCGTCATTCGGGGTACCGCCCTCCGGCGTCCAGCCAAAGACGAACTCATGCAAATCCGCACGGTCCGGATCGGGGCGCGCAACGGGGTTTGCCCGCAGCGGGCGCAGCTCTCTCAGATCGCGCGCCGCTGATGTGCCAGTAGCCCGCAAGCGCACCATGGCGCGGTGCGGCTGGCCGGGAAACTTGGCCATCAGGTCCGCCGTCTGCCCTTCGCCCTCGGGCATCCGGACGGCAAAATCCACCCGCTGACCGGGGCCCAGCAACAGCGGTTCATCCGCCGTTGGCACCGGTAGGTCGATCTCGACCGGATGCCCGTCCCACGCGATGATCCGGGTCTCGGCTCCCTCGGGATGCAGCTTATAGATGCGGGTCGTGTCCGTGTTGACCACCCGCAGCCGTACCAGACTGCCCGCCGCGTGCTCATAAATTGCTGTGCTCTGCCAGTTGGCGGTCTGCACCGTGCCAAACGTGCCCGCTCGCGCCGCACCCCGCGCCGTATAGGCAGGCAAGAACGCGTCACCCTCGTCCAGACGGAAATCCCGCAGATTGATCACCTGTTCGCTGTCGAACCCCGGCTCTTCCGGCTCGGCAATCACCATCACACCGGTCAGCCCGCGCGCCATCTGCTCCATCGTCATGCAATGGGGGTGATACCAGTAGGTCCCCGCATCCGGTGGCGTGAACTCATAGGTGAAACTTTCGCCCTCGCCGATGGGCATCTGGGTCAGGTAAGGCACCCCGTCCATCTCGTTGCGAATGCGCAACCCGTGCCAGTGCATCGAGGTATAGTCCGGCAGCGTATTGCGCACGCTCAGCCGCATAGGCTCGCCCTGCCGCCCATACAGAACCGGCGGCGGCGCATCGGGCGACAGGCTGACCATCCCTGTGGTCAGCCCTTCGCGCAGCCGGTAACTGGCGGGTTGCAGCACCAGTTCCTGTGCTGCATCACCTGCCGCCAGCGACCATTCGCCCAACCCAAACGCACCTGCGGCGGCACCGCTTCCAAAAAGAAACTCGCGACGTTTCATGACAACCTCACTGAAAGGATTTGCTGCCGGGCTGGAACTGGCTGGGCATCTGTGCCTGTCCTGCCACCGCAAACGCAGGGCCGCAATGCGACAAATCCCTCTGGCCCGCCGCCCCTTTCTGCTATAGGGGGGCGCAGTTGCAGACAGGATTGCCAGACATATGACCACACGCGCCGGATTTATCGCCCTGATCGGAGAGCCCAACGCAGGCAAATCCACCCTCCTGAACCGCATGGTCGGGGCCAAGGTCTCGATCGTGACCCATAAGGTGCAGACCACGCGTGCGCGTATCCGCGGCGTTGCGATGGAAGGTGACGCGCAACTGGTCTTTGTGGACACGCCGGGCCTGTTCAAACCGCGCCGCCGTCTGGACCGTGCCATGGTCGCCGCCGCCTGGGGCGGGGCCGCCGATGCCGATATCGTCGTGCTGATGGTCGAGGCGCATCGCGGCATCACCGAAGGGGTCGAACGCATCCTCGAAGGGCTGGCCGAGATCGGGCAGGGCCGCACCATCGCGCTGGCCATCAACAAGATCGACAAGGTGCCGTCCGAGAAACTGCTGGCGCTGACCAGCGACCTGAACGCGCGCTACCCTTTTGCCGAAACCTTCATGATCTCGGCCGAAAAAGGCCACGGCGTCGACGACCTGCGCAAATGGCTGGCGGGCGAATTGCCCGAAGGCCCGTGGCTGTATCCCGAAGACCAGATCGCCGATCTGCCCCTGCGCATGATCGCCGCTGAAATGACGCGCGAGAAGCTGACCCTGCGCCTGCATCAGGAACTGCCCTACCAACTGACGGTCGAGACCGAAAACTGGGAAGAACGCAAGGACGGCTCGGCCAGAATCGATCAGGTCATCTATGTCATGCGCGACGGCCACAAGGGCATCGTTCTGGGCAAGAAGGGCGAGACGATCAAGGCCGTCAGTCAGGCCGCGCGGGCGGAACTGGAAGAGTTCCTCGACCGCAAGATCCACCTGTTCCTGCAAGTGAAAGTCCGGCCCAACTGGCTTGAGGAATCCGAGCGCTATTCGGAAATGGGTCTGGATTTCAAAGACGGCAACGCATGACCCGCCTGACTGCCGATTTCTGGGTTCACGCCTATCTGGCGCGGCTCCGGTTTCAGGAAATCCCCGCCTTTGTCGTGGCCCATGGCGATGACACCGCGGGCGCGGTTCTGGTCAAGCTCAACACGCTCGACGGGCAGGCCACCGCCTTTCAACGCAGCTTTGATCTGATGAGCGGCGAACGCACATGGGTCGAACTTTCCTCTGGCCCCGAGAGCGACGTGGATCACGCCATCCAGCGCCAGCACAGCTTTGACCCCGACCTCTGGGTGATCGAGGTCGAAGACCGTCAAGGCCGGCACCTGCTGGGCGAAGAGGGGCTGGAGTAGCGGGCCGGGTGAATGTCGGCTTTTGAGGCCAACCAGCTCATTCGGTGGGGTGCGGTTAACGTCTTGCTTAGCCTGCATCATCGGACCTATATCTCTTTGTAGATATCCAGCGAAAATACAGTCATACGACACTGCAAACATTGTATGCGCCAATTCATCATGAGTTCATAAATGACTGATCCTTGGAAAGACCTTCTTGCGCCAAACGAAAAAATTCTCTGGCAAGGAGCGCCAAAAAGCCGCGTCCGGCTTGAGTGGGAAAGCCCGTTCATTCCTTTCTTTTATATGTTTTTTACTGGGTTTTCCGTTTTCTGGATGGTAATGGCAAGCAAAGCGGGAGGTCTTTTTTGGACTTTTGGTCTCTTGTTTTTTTTCGTGGGTTCATATGGCCTTGTTGGCGTTCACTTCTGGAAGGCCTTCATTCGCAAGCAACAACATTATACGCTGACAAATCAACGTGCTATGATTGGCACGAAGATGTTTGGACGCAAAAAACTGCAAACATATTCCATCACCGAGACTACAGAGATCGAGTTTGAGGAATCCGGGGCAACCGGCAATATCTATTTTGCCAAACACGAAAGCCGGGGAGAAAATGGGACGAAGGTAACGAAGATTGGATTCGAACAAATCGAAAGTCCACGGCAGGTGTTATCACAAATACGTAAAGTTCAAGAAGAGCGTTAATGGAAAATCAGACTTTGTGGCAATGTCCGCTTTGTCCCACTTAGATCACTAGCCCCCTCCCGTCGGACCAAGCGATTCACGTATCTTTCCGCGTTTGATGTGTAAAACCATTGCGGAACGGACCCCTTCACGATTTTCTGGGAACACCACAACTTATTCACCGACAGGACCCCGAATTGGACTGGCGCGATCACGGCATCCTACTGACCTCTCGACGCCACGGCGAAACCTCGGCGATTATCGAGGTCTTTACCGAATCCCACGGGCGTCATGCCGGTGTGGTGCGGGGCGGGACCAGCCGCAAGATCGCACCGATCCTGCAACCCGGCGCGCAGCTGGACGTGCTGTGGCGCGCGCGGCTGGAAGAACATATCGGCACCTTTCAGGTCGAACCTCTGCGCTCGCGCGCGGCGGCGGCGTTTTCCGGGCGGCTGGCCCTGTCCGGGCTGAACGCCGTCGTGTCGCTTTTGTCCTTCTGCCTGCCCGAACGAGAGGCGCACCCGGCGCTCTATACCCGGACCGAGCGGTTGATGGACCTGTTGGGACAGGATGAGATCTGGCCGCTGGCCTACCTGCGATGGGAACTGGCGCTGCTGGACGAGCTTGGCTTTGGCCTTGATCTGACCGCCTGCGCCGCGACCGGCACGACCGAGGGGCTGATCTATGTGTCGCCCAAGACCGGGCGCGCCGTCAGTGCCAAAGGGGCGGGGGAATGGGTAGACAAGATGTTGCCGCTGCCGCCCTGTCTGCGGGGTGAAGGCACCGCGCCGGATGCCGAGATTGCCGAAGCTTTGCGCACAACCGGATATTTCCTGAACCACCGCGTCGCCCCTGCGCTGGGGCATAACCCTTTGCCCGAGGCGCGTGCGCGGTTTGTGGATCAGGTCACTCGGCGGCTGTAAACACCATTTCGTGCCCGTCCTCATTGCGCAGGATCAGCACATCGCCCGACACTTCGGATTGGGTCATGGCCAAAAGGGCGGCGAAATAGACCCCTTCGGCCTCAAGCCCGGCGCAGGCGGCCCGCGTTGCTCTCAGGTCCTGAATTTCGAACCACGGGTAGGGCGCGTTCAGCGTGCCGTCATAACTGTTGCAGGGGGCATTTCCGGTGATCCTGCCCTCTTCTGGGAACCGCAGCAAGGCGCTTGCGGCAAAGGGCTGTCCGTCGATCTCCTGCAACGCCCATGTCCGGTCTGCCGCGCCATAGGCGGCAACGGATTCATCCCTGTCGCATTGAAACAGGGCCATCAAAGGCAGGGTCAGGATCAGGCGTGTCATGGCAGGGTTCTAGCGTATCAGCCGTATCTGCGGAACCGGGTCAGTAGGGCAAAGACCCGTTCAGAAGCCGCTCGCGCACTTCCAGCCGGGGTGCCCAGTTGTATCGTGTATCCTCGCGCACCGGCGCCCAGAACAAGACACCACTGTTGCGCCAGGGGTCGAGGATGATACCGTCATACATCGTGTCCCCCTTGGCGCTGATCGATGCCGAATGGTGGATGATGCGAAACGGGGTTGGAGGCGACGTGGCCCAGTTCAGGTCCAGCGTCCGGAAATTTTCCTGCCGCAAGCGTTTGGTCATCGCTTCGGCCCAGTCATTGCACAGACCCTTTTCGCGGAACCCGTTGATGACCTTGGCATTGTGGATGATCGCCGGGTCGGTGACGTTCCAGTCTTGCTTCAGCTGCTGCGAATAGGCATAGGCAATCGTGGCCGCTTGCTGTGCCTCGGTCGGATCGACATTGGGCCCAAGCGCCTGGATCGACTGCGCCAGCGCGTCCACATCACTCCGGCTCACCGTCGGCTGAGACGTGGTGCAAGCCGCCAGAGCAAGAGCCGCAAGAACGGCCCAAATGGCAAGGAAAGGTCGGGTCATGCGGTATTCCAAAAGTTAATTTCGACGCCTCGTGTCCGGTTGATGCTGTACCGGTGAAAAGGGCGGGATCAAAGGGGGAAGTTTTGAAACACGCAGGTCAGATATGACCGTTACGCGGGCCGCGAGGGGCGATGGTATGTTTTGTACAAAACGTACTCTGCACGGTTCGGACCGCGTACAGATTGTACAAAACAGGAAAAAGACCCGGCGCAAGCGCCGGGCCAGTCGGGGAAACAGGACTGCCGGAATGGGTCACCCGAGCAGACGTCGTGCGATGACCTGTGCCTGAATTTCGGCAGCCCCTTCGAAAATGTTAAGAATACGCGCGTCACACAGAACGCGGCTGATCTTGTATTCCAGCGCGAAGCCGTTACCGCCATGAATCTGCAACCCGTTATCCGCCGCAGCCCAGGCCACACGCGCACCAAGCAGCTTGGCCATACCGGCCTCAAGGTCACAGCGCTGGCCGTGATCTTTTTCCCATGCGCTGAAATAGGTCAGCTGACGCGCGATCATGATTTCGACCGCCATCATCGCCAGTTTGCCAGACACGCGCGGGAAGTTGACCAGGGATTTTCCGAACTGCTTGCGGTCGATCGCATATTGCATGGCGATGTCCAGCGCACACTGTGCCACGCCGATGGCGCGGGCGGCGGTCTGGATGCGCGCACTTTCGAAGGTTTCCATCAACTGTTTGAAACCTTTGCCTTCTTCTCCGCCCAGCAGGTTCTCACCCTTGACGTGGAAGCCGTCAAAACCCAGCTCGTATTCCTTCATGCCGCGATAGCCCAGAACCTCGATCTCGCCACCGGTCATGCCGGGGGTCGGGAAGGGGTTCTCGTCAGTGCCCGGTGTCTTTTCCGCCAGGAACATGGACAGGCCGCGGTGGTCGGTGCTGTCGGGGTTGGTCCGCGCCAGCAGGGTCATCACATGGGTTCGCGCGGCGTGGGTGATCCAGGTCTTGTTGCCGGTGATCTTGTAATCGCCATTCTCATCCTTGACCGCGCGCGTGCGCAGGCTGCCAAGGTCTGAACCGGTGTTAGGTTCCGTGAAAACGGCGGTCGGCAGGATCTCGGCACTGGCGATCTTTGGCAACCACTGTGCCTTTTGCGCGTCGGTGCCGCCCGCGATGATCAACTCGGCCGCAATCTCGGATCGGGTACCCAGCGAACCCACGCCGATATAGCCACGCGACAGTTCCTCGGACACCACGCACATCGACGCTTTGGACAGGCCAAACCCACCGAACTCCTCGGGGATGGTCAGACCAAAAACGCCCATTTCCGCCAGTTCTTCAATGATTTCCAGCGGAATCAGTTCATCCTTCAGGTGCCAGTCATGCGCGTTTGGTTCGACCTTTTCCTGCGCGTAGCGGCGGAACTGGTCCCGGATCATCTCAAGCTCTTCATCCAGACCGGACGCGCCGAACATCGTAGCTCCGGCCTGATCCTGCATCAGCGCAACCAGACGGCTACGTGCGGCCTGAGAATTGGCCCGTGCCATCAGGGTCTGTACTTCGGTCGATTGAAAGCCCGACAGCGCGTCCCAGCCAAGACCCATATCCTGAAGACGCACCACCTCGCCCTGGTTCATCGGAATACCGCCCGCGACCTGATGCAGATATTCGCCAAAGGCTATCTGGTGCAGCAACTGCTCGATCTCGCCAAATTTACCATCGGCTTGCAGCGCTTCTGCCCAGCGCTGCATCTGTTGCAGCGACTGCGAATATGTCGCCAGCCAGGCCAGACCATGCGCGGCGGTCTGATTTGCTTCGATCAAAACGCCAGAAACCCGGCCCTCAGCAGTCACCATGCCACGCACGGATGCGCGGGCTTTTTCAAAAACGGCGTCCACAGCAGGCACGGCGGCCCGCGTTAAATCCAGAAGATCGGGCAAAACTGCATCAGTTGTCATTTGGGTCATATCCTGTCCGTCATGGGCCATGAATCGCGTCCTTTCCTCGGTCGTCTGGTCATATCATGCTGCACGTGCAGCGCAACAAAAATACTCAATTTGCTGCTAGAAAGTTCAAAAATTACCTCATCATTTTTGCAATGCAGAAGAAAATCCAGATGATATCTAGAAGGCATGGACCTGTTTTCCCTTCTGTCGCCGCAAGAGCTGTTACTTGCCATCGCCGTCGCCTTTGCCGCCGGATGGGTCAAGGGCATGGTTGGATTTGCCATGCCCATGGTGTTTGTATCTGGCCTGAATTCGTTTCTGCCACCGGATCTGACCCTGGCAGGGCTTATTCTGCCGACCCTTGTCACCAACGGCGTTCAGGCTTTTCGCGGGGGCGCCAGCGCCGCACTCAGCTCTATTCGACGATTTCGGGTGTTCCTGGTCGTTGGCGGTATTTTTCTGGTGCTGAGCGCACAGCTGGTTACGCTGGTGCCCGGCTCGGTCTTCCTGCTGCTGATCGGCGCATTCGTGTCCTTCTTCGCCCTTGTGCAGGTTCTGGGCGTCAGGCTGGTGCTACATCATCCATCAACCGGTGTTGAGGCTATTGTTGGCGGCGTCGCCGGGTTCGTGGGTGGCATGTCGGGCATCTGGGGTCCTCCCACAGTTGCTTATCTGACGGCTTTGAATACCCCGAAGGCCGAGCAGATCCGAATTCAGGGCGTCATCTATGGATTGGGGGCGGTCATGTTACTGGCCGCGCATGTCTGGTCCGGTTTTCTGCGGGTGCAAACGGTTCCGTTTTCAGTAATACTGATCTTTCCCGCCATGCTTGGCATGTGGGTTGGTTTGAAACTGCAGGATCGCATCGATCAGGCCAGCTTTCGCAAGGCCACGCTGTTCGTTTTACTGGTGGCGGGATTGAACCTGCTGCGGCGTGGCCTGATGGGCTAAGGCGCTAGCCCGGTCGCCTGTCTGCAAATCGGAACGCGAAATACAGACCCAGCATCAGAAAGAACAGGCCCGAGATGTCGCCGATCAGGAACGCGATGTATTCAACCGTTGCACTGCCAAAGACCAGATTGGTCAGGCCAGAGACCAGAATGGATGTGGCTATGCCCACGCCCATAACGCAAATCCAGCAGGGTTTGCGGTTCGGGTTGGGGAACAGGTCCCATCCGACAGCCTTGAGCAGATAGAAAACCGCAGGAACTGTCAGAACCGCGACAGCAATTGCCAGCAGGCGGGTGGGCAGGAAAACATCCGTTCCCGCCAGATAAGCAAAGACGATGAACACACCCGGCAGCAACGCAAATACCGCACGCCACCCCAGCAGCCAGGCCGACAGGACCCGCACGCCATGCGGCAAAAACAGCAGGCTCGCCCGGCTTGGGTATTCCGGAAAAAACACGTTCTGCATTGGCATCAGCACAGCGAAGGTCAGTATCGACGCAAGCACGTAAGCCAGTGAAGCCGCAAGGGTGTCAGTCGCCCAGCCGCGCATCGCAATTACCGCATCGTGCGCGCACGGGGCGCATCATCTGGGGGCATGAACGATGTACCGCCCGCGATTGGCGCTGCCGCTTTGCGAAAGATAGCCTTTTTCAACCAGCGATTTCAGCGCGCGGAAAAAAGTTGGGCGCGAAATGCTTTGAACCAAAGTATGCTCGATCAAACCGAACGTACGCACTTCCTGAGTGGATTTTGAAAGCTCTTCCGCGGCGTAGTAGATGTCGCGCTCAACCGGAGATAGTTTTTCCAGCCCAAGCGTCCGCTCCATGCTTTGCATCAGTTTGCGTAGTTCGGTGAGTTTCGAGATTTCCGTCATGGTGTTACCTGTAGTTTTCTGTGCCAACTGCGGCCTGTCCGCGACCATTTGAACCACGCCGATCGCAATACCAACCAGCCAGTCCCATGTTGACACTCATCCCCGTTTACTTAGACTAGAAGCCTGATTAGGTTGCTCAATCCAGCGTTGTGAGTGTGCGCATATGAGCTTCCATAAAGTCCTTTCAGTCAGTGCCCGGCGCGAATGTGCCGGGCTTTTTCGTCTCAACAGTAAATATGCCTAGCGCAGATCGCACTTTGAAACAACGCACTTGTGTGTGCTTTTAACGACATACAACTATAAGATGAGTATTCGGCGGACAGCAAAAAAGCTACGGATCGGCAAAAAGAAAGGGGCCTGACGGCCCCTTTTTCGTTTATCCGATTGCGACGGCTTTGATGTCGTCGTCAATGAACGGCAGATACTGCTCAAAGTTCTCGGCAAACATCTGCACCAGTTTCTCGGCCTGCTTGTCGAATGCGGCCTGATCATCCCAGGTCCGACGCGGGTCAAGCAGAACTTCGGGGACGCCCGGAACAGAGACGGGAACGTCAAAGCCGAAATTGGCGTCCTTGCGGAACTCGGCGTCGCGCAGTGAACCATCCAGCGCTGCGGTCAGCAGGGCGCGGGTGGCCTTGATCGGCATCCGGCTGCCGACACCATAGGCGCCACCGGTCCAGCCTGTATTGACCAGCCAGCAGGTCGCGCCGTGCTGGGCGATCTTGTCGCGCAGCAGGTTGCCGTAGACTTCCGGGCGACGCGGCATGAACGGCGCACCAAAGCAGGTCGAGAAGGTGGGTTGCGGTTCTGTAACGCCACGCTCGGTCCCCGCCACCTTTGACGTGAAGCCCGACAGGAAGTGATACATTGCCTGTGCAGGCGTCAGCCGCGCGATCGGAGGCAGTACACCAAAGGCATCGCAGGTCAGCATGATGATGTTCTTCGGATGACCACCCAGCGCGCTTTTCGAGGCGTTCGAGATATACTCAAGCGGATAGGCGCAACGCATGTTCGCTGTCAGCGAGTCGTCGTCGAAATCCAGTTTCTTGGTCTCGGGGTCAAAGACCATGTTTTCGATCACGGTGCCGAATTTCGAGGTGGTCGCATAAATTTCCGGCTCGGCTTCGGCGTTCAGGTTGATGGTCTTGGCATAGCAGCCGCCTTCGAAGTTGAAGGTGCCCCGATCCGACCAGCCGTGCTCGTCATCTCCGATCAGCGTGCGCGAAGGATCAGCGGACAGGGTTGTCTTGCCGGTGCCGGACAGACCAAAGAACACGGCGGTATCGACCGCGTTTCCGACAGCATGGTTGGCCGAGCAGTGCATCGGCATCACGCCTTTTTCCGGCAGCATGTAGTTCAGCAGGGTAAAGACGGATTTCTTGTTCTCACCCGCGTATTCGGTGCCGCCGATCAGAATCAGCTTGCGGTCGAAGTTCAGCGCAATAACCGTCTCGCTACGGCAGTTATGTTTGGCCGGGTCAGCCTGAAAGCTGGGGCAGTTGATGATGGTGAAGTCCGCGGTGAACTCGTCCAGATCCTCGCGATCCGGGCGACGCAGCAGGTGACGGATGAACAGGTTGTGCCAGGCAAGCTCGGTCACCATGCGCACGTTGATCGCGTAGGTCGGATCGGCACCACCGACGAGATCCTGCACGAAATAGTCGCGGCCTTTCATATGGGCCAGCATGTCTTGGTAGAGGGCGTCAAATCCCTCGGGGGTCATCTCGGCATTGTTTTCCCACCAGACAGTGTCAGCCACGCTGCTGGTTTTGACGACGTGCTTGTCCTTGGGCGATCGACCGGTGAACTTGCCAGTGGTGACCAGAAAGGCACCGCCATTCCCAAGTGTACCTTCGCCGCGCTTCAGCGCTTCTTCGATCAGCGCCGGTTCCATGAAGTTATAATAGACATTGCCCAGACCCTCGATGCCCTGATCCTCGAGGCGGAATTGCGGGTTAACCCGTCCAGATGTCATGTGTATCTTCTCCTGTGGCGGCGCGGAGGCTTTGGGCCCTGAGGCGCCTTTGGGGCAGTGTACCGGCAAAACCGGCGGTTGGGCGCGTCTTACCACGGTCGTTCAGGACATGAACAGGCGGGTTTGACGCAGTTAGCGCAACCAAGTTCGGGTTTAGCGCCATCACAAATTCAATGACCGAGAACCGGGCATATTTTTGCGGGCATAAAGGCAAATTTGCCGCAGACCTGCCGCAACAAAGGCACGATTCGCAGTTACGGATTGATTCGGCGTCTTAAAACCGCCAACAATGCCTTACAAATAAGCGAATTATTGCGCGAGTGAGCAGGAATAGGGGTGAGCCCGATGTCAAAGATTGCACTTGTGGATGACGATAGAAACATTCTGACGTCTGTATCCATGACACTCGAAGCCGAAGGTTTCGAGGTTGAAACTTATAATGATGGCCAGGCCGCGTTGGATGCGTTCAACAAAAAGCTGCCTGATATGGCCGTACTCGATATAAAGATGCCGCGAATGGATGGCATGGATCTGCTGCAGCGGCTGCGTCAGAAAACGCAGATGCCGGTGATCTTTCTGACCTCGAAAGATGATGAAATCGACGAGGTTCTGGGTCTGCGCATGGGCGCGGATGACTATGTGAAAAAGCCCTTCTCGCAACGGTTGCTGGTTGAGCGCATCCGCGCCCTGCTGCGCCGGCAAGAGGCAACAAGCGGCGACGCAATTGCGGCCAATAGCAACGACACAAAGGTTATGGAACGCGGCGACTTGCGGATGGACCCGCTGCGCCATGCGGTCAGCTGGAAAGGGAATGATGTATCCCTGACCGTGACCGAATTCCTGCTTCTTCAGGCACTTGCCCAGCGTCCGGGTTTCGTCAAAAGCCGCGACCAGCTGATGGATGTGGCCTATGATGATCAGGTTTATGTGGATGACCGGACGATCGACAGCCACATCAAGCGTCTGCGCAAGAAGATGCGCGCGGCTGATCCCGAGTTTTCGGCGATCGAAACCCTTTATGGTATCGGTTATCGGTACAACGAAGAATAGGCGCCACGCCAGCAAGGGGTAATGGGCTCTCGTGCGCGACACCGAAGCAGCCAGCGAACTACGTGACGGTGACGTCGTACTCGGGGATGACTGGGTCATTCCCGACGATACCGAGTCAGCGGAACTGAGGGAAAAGCGGTCCCAGAGAAACCTGTTTTCTCTGCGAGGCTCGCCTTTGGCGCGCAAGATCATCACCTTCAACCTGATCGCGCTGGTGATCCTGGTTACAGGATTGCTGTATCTGGACGATTCGCGGAAAGAGACGGTTCAGCAGACGGCGCGCAACCTGCTTGGCGATGCGCAGCTGGTCAGCAACGTCTTTGAAACCCAGCTGCGCCAGGGTGCGCAGCACACCGCGCAGGATGCTGGCAACCTCGACGTCAGAGATACGCTGTCAGGTTTGACACTTCCCGAAGGCGGCGAAGTCTTTGTCTATGACGCCAGTGGCACCCTGATTGGCTGGACACGCGGTGCCCCGCAAGTGTCGGCCATGCCGGTTCTTCTGCAAACCAATTCCGAGGTGCAAACCGGCAGCACGGTGATCAGCGACACGTTGAACGCGGTCTGGATCGGTGTGTCGAACCTTCTCAACTGGTCGACCGAGGTCGAGGCACCGACTCTGGCACAGCGGGTGCAGGGAATTATCCCACAGGCGCTGGCAGGTCAAAGGCAGGTTCAGGCAGTTCAGGACGCCGCAGGTGAGACCGTGATCGTAGCCGCTGCTCCGATTCTTTACGAGGATACCCCTGCCGGAGCAGTTGCCATCACAGGCCCCGCCGGTGAGATCGACGCACTGGCCCGCCGTGAGCAGGAGCGCATTCTGCAAATGTTCGTGGTGGCTTTGCTGGTTTCGGTGGGCCTGAGCCTTGTGCTGGCTTCGACCATCGCCAACCCATTGGCGGACCTGGCCGCAGCGGCCGAAATGGGTAAGGATCGGGGCACAGGGGTCAATCCGGGGCGCATTCGCATCCCTGATCTAAGCGCCCGTCCGGATGAAATCGGTCGCCTCAGCCGCGCTTTACGGGGCATGGTGACTGCTCTGTATAATCGGATCGACGCAAACGAACAGTTCGCCGCTGATGTCGCCCATGAAATCAAGAACCCCTTGGCCAGCCTGCAATCCGCTGTTGGCACGCTTCGCATGGTCAAGCGCGAAGATCAGCGCGACAAGCTGCTGGGTGTAATCGAACATGACGTTCGGCGCCTGGACCGGCTGGTCAGCGACATCTCGAACGCGTCACGTCTTGATGCGGAACTGGTTAAGGAAGAAGAGCAGCCCTTTGATCTGCTCAAGCTGATTGGCAATATCGGTCAATATCTGGGTGAGGACGCGCGGTCCAAGGGGATTGACTATATCACCGATCTGCCATCCGAACCGATTGTCATTAACGGGCTTGAGGCACGGCTGGCGCAGGTATTCGTCAATCTGATCACCAATGCCATTTCCTTCTGTGAAGAAAGTGATGCCATCCGCGTCTGGGTCCGTCAGCGAGACAACCGTGTTCTAGTCGTGGTCGAAGACACCGGGCCGGGTATTCCGGAACAGGCCTTGACCAAAGTGTTCAAGCGTTTCTATTCGCAACGCCCGGCAGAGCATTTCGGCAACAATTCGGGGCTTGGTCTGGCCATCTCGAAACAGATTGTCGAAGCTCATGGCGGCGTAATCTGGGCTGAGAATATCCGCCCGACCGAAGCGGATATTACGTCAGACCCGCTAGGGGCACGCTTTGTGGTGGGGTTACCTGTATAACTCATGCAAGCAGGTTCTCTGTCAGACGCCAAAGACCGGGACAGCGCTTGTGTTCATGCCTCATGCGTAACAGTTGCCGGGCGCGGGCTGTTGATCGTCGGTGCCTCGGGCGCGGGAAAATCGGCATTGGCATTGCAGATGATGGCCTATGGGGCGGGTCTGGTCGCGGATGATCGGGTCGACCTGTCAAGGCGGGACCATCAGGTCATTGCCGCCGCCGTGCCGCAGATACAGGGTTTGATCGAGGCCCGTCACATTGGTTTGATCAAAGCGGATGTATTCGGACCGGTCCCCTTGGACTATGTTGTGGATCTGGATCAAAACGAGCCACAAAGGTTACCTGCCGAGGCGACAATCGTGCTGCTGGGGCAAACTGTTCCCTTGCTTCGCGGGGCGGGCGTGCCCAACTTGGCCGCAGCGTTGATGCAGCTTCTGAAGAATGGGCGTGTACACCCGGAATGGCCGAACAAATGACAGAGCAACGGCGGATCGTGCTGGTAACAGGCCCATCAGGGGCCGGAAGATCCACAGCCATTCATGTACTGGAAGACCTGGGTTTTGAGGCCATCGACAATCTGCCGATGGGCCTGCTGCGGCGCCTGCTGGACAGCGCGGACAGCGACCGCCCAATGGCGCTTGGCATTGACGCCCGAAATCGCGATTTCTCGACAATCGGGTTTATCGAACTGGCCGAAAGCCTGGGCCGCATGGCGCGGGTGGATTTGACCGTTCTGTATCTGGATTGCAGTGATGACGTATTGGTGCGCCGGTTTTCGGAAACCCGCAGGCGGCATCCCGTCGCCAAAGATGCCAGCCCTGAGACCGGTGTTCAGCGCGAAAAAGAGCTGCTGGCCCCCATACGCGAGATTGCAGATACCCTGATCGATACAAGCCAACTGAACGTGCACCAGTTACGGGAAGAAGTTGAAAACTGGTTTGCGCCACAGGGGGGGCGACATCTGGCAGTTTCAATCGAGTCGTTTTCGTACAAGCGGGGCCTTCCGCGTGGGCTGGACATGGTCTTTGATTGCCGGTTTCTGGCGAACCCCTATTGGCGCCCCGAGTTGCGGGCGGCGGATGGGCGACACTCGGACGTTGCGCGCTATGTCCAATCGGATAAGAATTACGAACCCTTTCTTGGACGGGTGATGGATTTGCTAACCTTGTTGCTGCCGGCCTTTCGGGCCGAAGGAAAAGCACATCTGTCGGTGGCTTTCGGATGCACGGGTGGGCAACACAGATCCGTCGCAATGGCAGAAGCCGTTGCAAAGGCCCTTGCAGAGGATGGGCAGCAGGTGGCAATTAGGCATCGCGAGATGGAACGTCGGTCGTTGAATGTGAGGTCGGATTGATCGGAATTGTGATCGTTGCGCATGGCGGTTTGGCCCAGGAATACCTGGCCGCCACACAGCATGTGGTCGGGCCGCAGCCCGGCCTTGTGGCCATTGCGATCGAACCTGACCACGACAGGGATGAAAAACAGGCGGAAATCTGTCGTGCGGCTGACGCAGTGGATATGGGCGACGGTGTTGTCGTTGTAACCGACCTGTTCGGCGGCAGCCCTTCAAATCTCAGCCTGCGGGCCTGCGCCCCTCAGGATCGGCGGATATTGTATGGGGCAAACCTGCCAATGCTCATTAAATTGGCCAAAAGCCGCCACTTACCCGTTGGTGATGCTGTCCGTCAGGCAATGGAAGCTGGACGCAAATACATCAATGCGCAAAATGTGACATTGGACTAAAATCGGATTGATGAATATGACCACCCGAAGCCTGAAAATTATCAATGAAAAAGGTCTGCATGCCCGCGCATCTGCGAAGCTGGTCGAGGTTGTGGAAGGTTTCGACGCGCATGCCGAGGTGTCGAAGGACGGAATTTCTGCGTCAGGCGACAGTATTATGGGCCTTTTGATGTTGGCAGCATCACGTGGAACAACTATTGACGTCGAGACCTCCGGACCGGATGCTGAAGCATTGGCAGAAGCTCTGGAAGCGCTTGTGAACGACAAGTTCGGAGAGGGGTTCTAAGCCGCCCTCGCCAGGACAGAAAGAACGGGAAGGCCAGGAATTGGCGGAAACGACGCACGAGACCAAGACAAGCCCGGTGGTGGATGGGACCGCAGATCAGGGCGAGATCTACGATCGTAGAACTCTGACCTATGCGAACTCTTTCGACGATGCCTGGACTTCGACGGCCATTCGCGCAATCGAATGGTGTACGGGCAAGCTGACCATTCTGCGGATGGTTAACAAATTCGAGAAAAAGAACGAACTTTACCGGGGGCAGCGGTTCTGGGGCGGCGCGCTTGAGGTGATGGGGATTGACCTGACCACACCGCAAGAACAGATTGCCCGTATTCCAAAAACCGGCCCCGTCGTTGTCGTTGCCAACCACCCTCACGGGATGGTGGACGGTATGATTCTGGCCGAGTTGATCGGGCGGGTCCGCAGTGATTATCGCATTCTGACCCGCTCGGTCCTGACGGGTCTTGATGAGGCCGCGACGTCTTTCATGATCCCGGTTCCGTTTCCGCATGACCCCGAGGCGCAGGCCAAGATGCTGGAAATGCGTGGCAAGGCTATGGACCATCTGAAAGACGGCGGCGTCGTGGCGCTGTTCCCGTCCGGCGTCGTCATGTCCTCGGATGACTGGTTCGGCCCCGCAGTCGAGCGCGAGTGGAATGTGTTCACTGCAAAGATGATCCGCCGTTCGGGTGCGCGCGTGCTGCCTATTTTCTTTCCCGGCAGCAACTCGCGCTGGTACCAGATAGCCAACAAGCTGTCGCCGATCCTCCGGCAAGGGTTGTTGCTGCACGAAATCGTCCGCTCGTGCAAAAAACCGCAATCGCCGGTCATCGGCAATCCGATCTCGGATCAGGACATGGAACAGCTGGAACGTGACCCGCGTGGTTTCATTACGTGGCTCAGAAACCATACAATGTCGCTGGGCAAGTCAGGTCAATCCTGACCCGTGTCTTCATCTGACCGACACCGTGCTTGGCAAGGGCGGTTTTGTTAGCGGGTCGGAACCGGCACCTCGCCGCGATAGTCATAGAAACCGCGTTGCGTCTTGCGCCCCAGCCATCCTGCCTCGACGTATTTGGTCAAAAGCGGGCAGGGGCGATACTTGGTATCAGCCAGACCATCATGCAAGACGTTCATGATGGCAAGACATGTGTCCAGCCCGATGAAGTCCGCCAATTCCAATGGCCCCATTGGATGATTCGCGCCCAGCTTCATCGATTGATCAATGGATTGGACGCTTCCGACACCTTCATAAAGCGTATAAACGGCTTCGTTGATCATCGGCATCAGGATGCGGTTAACGATGAAAGCCGGGAAATCTTCGGCGCTGGCGGCCGTTTTGCCCAGCCGGTCCACGACCGCCTTGCAGGCTTTGAAGGTTTCCTCATCCGTTGCGATGCCGCGGATCAGTTCCACCAATTGCATGATTGGAACCGGGTTCATGAAGTGGAAACCCATAAAACGTTCGGGCCGGTCCGTGCGGCTGGCCAGACGCGTGATGGAAATGGACGACGTATTCGACGTCAGGATCGTATGCGGCAGAAGGTGAGGTTGCAGATCTTCGAAAATGGCCTGTTTGACCGTTTCCCGCTCGGTCGCGGCCTCGATCACCAGATCTGTCTGCCCCAGCTGCGGCAATTCAAGGGTGGTTGTAATACGCTTCAGGGCTGCCTGCATCGCATCGTCAGTGATCTTGCCGCGTGACGCCTGACGCGCCATGTTGCCTTCGATCGTGGCCATTGCGCTGTTCAACGCATCCTGACTGACATCATTCAGCAAGACATCGTATTCCGCCAAAGCCAGAACATGAGCAATGCCGTTGCCCATCTGACCCGCACCAATCACCCCGACCGATTTAACTTCCATGTTCAGCTGCCTTTGCCCTGGAGGATACCGGGACAGTATCGGCAGACCGGGGCGGGCGGCAAGGGGATCGAACCGGTCAATTTTGCTTCAAATGCGCGCATTAGGAGATTCTCAATACCTAAGGCCGCAAATTGGCAATTGGGTGAAAAATTTGGGGGGCTTGGTATGAGCTTTCATCGTGTAAGCAACGGCACAGAGGCCACGTGCCAATATGCAGGATCAAATCTGTGGTTTCGGTCGCCGCCCGGAAATCTTGATACGCCTTATGTGGCCTGCCTGGGTGGAGAAGAGACGTTTGGCCGGTTCGTGGAATATCCGTACCCGGCATTGCTTGCAAAAAGGTTGCCGAAACCTTGTATCAATTTTGGTAACCTTTTTTGCGGGGCTGACGCGTTGCTTGCCGACCCGGGGGTACTAAACCTTGTCAACGGATCGGACCGTTGTGTGCTGCAAGTGCTGGACGTGCCCTGCCAGTCGAACAGGTTCTATCGCGTGCACCCGCGTCGGAATGATCGGTTTCTTGAACCTTCGCGCGATCTGCTGGATCTTTATCCCGAGGTCGATTTCACGGAAATCCACTTTGTCAGGCATTTGCTGGAACGGTTGCGGGCCACAAAGGACGCGCGCTTTGAGGTTGTGGCACAAGAGTTGCGAGAGACTTGGTTGCGCAACACATCCGAGCTGATACGCCGGATCAAGTCGGGGGTTGTTCTTCTCTGGCTGCATATACAGCGACAGGAGGACCGGCATCGCGATCTTGTCCTGCCCGACGCTGACATGATCGAACAGGTTCGACAGCTATGTGCCGATGTCGTGGAATGCACGGTCAGTGTGTCCTCCTTGTCAGACGAGATCGAGGACGTGTTGTTCGGGACGCTGCAACAGCCTGTGGCCGAGCATATGCTCGGCCCCTCCGCGCACAGGGAGATTGCTTTGAAGCTTGAGGTGGCTTTGAGAGAATTGAATTAAAAAAGGCCCGCCGGTTGGCGAGCCTTTGGTGATTGTGGGGCTAAGGCCCCGGGCTGCGTTCAGCCGAGCTTTTCGGTCAGTTCCGGGACCGCCTGGAACAGGTCGGCGACCAGTCCGAAGTCGGCGACCTGGAAGATCGGCGCTTCTTCGTCCTTGTTGATCGCAACGATGACCTTTGAATCCTTCATGCCCGCAAGGTGCTGGATTGCGCCCGAGATGCCGACGGCGACATAAAGATCGGGGGCAACAACCTTGCCGGTCTGACCCACTTGCCAGTCGTTCGGGGCATAGCCCGAGTCCACAGCGGCGCGCGATGCGCCAACCGCGGCACCCAGCTTGTCAGCCAGAGCTTCGATCAGCTTGAAGTCGTCTTGCGAGCCGACACCACGGCCGCCCGAGACAACAACGCCAGCCGAGGTCAGTTCCGGACGGTCGCTTGCAGCCACCTTGTCTTCGACCCACGACGACAGGCCGGGATTGTCGCCGACCGAGATGGTCTCGACCGCAGCCGAGCCACCTTCGCCCGCCGCGTCAAAGCTGGCGGTGCGGATGGTGACGACCTTCTTGGCGTCGTTCGACTTCACGGTCTGGATCGCGTTGCCCGCATAGATCGGGCGCTCAAACGTCGAGCCGTCAACCACACCCGAGGCATCCGAGATCACCATAACGTCCAGCAGGGCTGCGACGCGCGGCATCACGTTCTTGGCGTCGGTGGTCGCGGGGGCCACGATATGCTCGTACCCATCGGCCAGACCCACGATCAGCGCGGCGGTCGATTCCGCCAGGCGATGACCCAGCGACGCGTCTTCGGCAACCAGCACCTTGGACACGCCGTCGATCTTGGCGGCAGCCTCGCCGGCAGCGGCGGCCGAGCCACCCGCGGCCAGAACGGTCACGTCACCCAGCGCCCTGGCGGCGTTGACGGCCTTGGCGGTGGCGTCCAGCGCCAGTTCGCCATTGTTGACTTCGGCAAGCAGAAGTACAGCCATTACACAGCCCCCGCTTCTTTGAGTTTCGAAACCAGCTCATCCACCGAGCCAACGATGATACCAGCGGCCCGTGCCGGCGGTTCTTCGGTCTTGACGATTTCCAGGCGCGGCGTGACGTCGACGCCGTAATCGGCGGCGGTTTTCTCGTCCAGCGGCTTTTTCTTCGCCTTCATGATGTTGGGCAGCGACGCATAGCGCGGCTCGTTCAGGCGCAGGTCAACGGTCACGATGGTCGGCATCTTGACGCTGATGGTCTGCAACCCGCCATCCACCTCGCGGGTGATCTTGGCACTGTCGCCTTCGATATCCAGTTCCGAGGCAAAGGTGCCCTGCGACCAGCCCAGCAGGGCCGACAGCATCTGACCGGTGGCGTTCATGTCGTTGTCGATCGCCTGCTTGCCCGCCAGAACGATGCCGGGCTGCTCTTCCTCGACCACCTTGGCCAGGATCTTGGCAACCGCCAGCGGCTCGATATCGGTATGCACATCATCCGTCGCAACAACCAGAATCGCCCGATCAGCCCCCATGGCCAGCGCGGTCCGCAGCGTCTCCTGCGCCTGCTTCACTCCAATCGAAACGGCAACAACTTCGTCTGCCTTGCCAGCCTCTTTCAGGCGAATGGCCTCTTCAACCGCAATCTCGTCGAACGGGTTCATCGACATTTTGACATTGGCGAGATCAACACCGCTACCGTCCGCTTTCACGCGGACCTTCACATTGTAGTCAATCACGCGTTTGACAGGTACCAGTACCTTCATTGTAGCGCTTTCTCCTCAAAAAACGGCAAGCCGCGAAGGCGACTCCACCAATGCTCTCGTCGGACTTGATAACGTCTGCTGCACCCGCAAAACAGAGCAAAATCGTCACGTCGTCGCGTCGGGACGTCGCGTTTTGCAGTTTTTTACCTTGAGGCACGCAAGATTGTTGCCCGCATTGCGCTTATTTTCAGGGAAATATTCAGCGGTTTGCGCCGGGAACCCACAGCACGTCGTCCTTGCCATCGTTATTTGCGCACCGGGCCGCGACGAAAAACCAGTCACTTAGCCGGTTGAGATATTTGACGGCCACATCGTTAACCGGTTCCATATTCGTCAACTCGACCGCCAACCGCTCGGCGCGACGCGATACGGTGCGGCACACGTGCAAATGCGCGGCCAGCCGCGAACCGCCCGGCAGGATGAAGCTGCGCAGCGGTTCCAGTGTTTCGTTCATGATGTCAATTTCGGCTTCCAGCCGGTCGATCTGAGCGGATACGATTCGCAGCTGTGGATAGTCCGCTTCGGCATCCTTCTCCATTTCAGGGCGGCAGAAATCCGCGCCAAGATCAAACAGGTCGTTCTGAATCCGCGACAAGGCGGCATCGACTTTGCCTTCGGCCTCGGTACGGGCCACGCCAACAAAAGAATTCAGCTCGTCCACTGTTCCGTAGGCGGCAACGCGGCCCGAGTACTTTGCCACACGCTCGCCATTGCCCAGAGCGGTTTTGCCATCGTCGCCGGTGCGCGTGTAGATTTTGTTGAGCACAACCATTACTGTACCCCTTGCCCGCGTAGATAGACGTATAGCACGATCAAAATAACGGCGATGAACTGAAAGAGGATACGCAGGCGCATCATCTTGTTGCTTTTCTTAGCTGCTTCCATGCCGCCTTTGCCGAAATTCGCGATGCCCAGGGCTAACACAACGACAACTGCCGCCATGGCCAGAAGCAGAATGACCATTAAAGGGTCCATTTAAAGTCACCGTCCGGTTTTTTCGATTATCCCCATCTAGCGTCAAGGTGACGAAAAGCGAACGGGAAATAACGTCTCAGATATCCGAAAGGATGCGATCCGTGGCTTTTGTGGGCAGAATCCGGCGCAGAACCCCTGCGACATATGTCGGGGTGGTCACATAGTAGCGTGGTTTGGGGCGGCGCGCCTCGACCGCATGGGCCAGCTTGTCGGTGACGGCAGAGGCGGGCAGTTCGAACCAGTCGGGCGCACTGTTTTCGTATAGTCGCTTCAGCAGCGAACCTTCGTATTTTTCCCGCAGGGCCGAGTTCTCCCAGTCGATGTATTTTTCGAACACCGGGATTGCCTTTTCCCTGAGCTTTGAGGTGATCGGGCCCGGCTCGATCAAAACGACCTGAATGTCTGTATCCCGCAGCTCCAGCCGCAAGGTGTCGGTCAGTCCTTCGATGGCGTATTTGGTGGCGACATATGCGCCGCGCCAGGGGAAGGCAACAAGACCAAGTACCGAGGAACATTGCACGATCCGGCCGTGACCCTGTTCCCGCATGACGGGAATAACCTGTCGGGTCAGTTCGTGCCATCCAAAGACATTGGTTTCAAAGATATGACGCAGAGCGTCTGTCGGGACGTCTTCAACCGCACCGGGCAGCCCGTGCGCGCCGTTGTTGAACAGCGCGTCCAGTGTTCCGCCCGTTGCCTCAAGTACATATGACAATCCCGAGGAAATGCTGTCGCGGTCGGTATAGTCGATTCTTGGGCTTTCAAACCCCTGCGCGCGCAGGCGGTCACAGTCGCGCTGCTGTCGGCAGGATGCAAACACACGCCAGCCTCGTGCACGCATTCCGTGTGCTGCGTCCAGACCAATGCCCGACGAGCATCCCGTAATAAGAATCGATTTCTGCATGTGCCTTCCGAAGCTGAACCCCACCAAAAGCTAGGGTGGGGTTTGCGGCAGGGCAATGACGTCCGGGCGTCAGTTTGATGTTTTCCGGACAAGTGATGCTGAAATCCACCCGACCTGTTGCGCGGGCAACACGCGCAGGCGTAACCAGCCGGTGCCGGAATCGCTCAGGACCTCGACCTGTTGGCCAAGCGCGGCTTTACCGATGATGGGATAGATTGTACCGGGCCCATCGCGCAGATTAACCCGGGTGCCCGAGATTTCGCGGATGTCCTTCGGGGCCTCGGCAGGCGTGGGCAGTTCGACTGTGGGCAGCTCGGCGTCGGTGACCACCTGCTCCAGCGCGCTTACGCCCTGTTCCAATGATGCCAGGGTCAGGGTCACGCTTTCGTCTTGAAACAGCGAGGGATTGGCTTTCAGGCCAGCCGCGACCTGCGAGAGGAGGGCCTTTGTTTCGGTCTCACCCAACTGGGTTACCGCCTCGGCAACAGGTGGAACCACCAGTGCGGGTTTGACGGCGGCACGGGTGACCAAATCTTCGACAGGTGCAGGTTCAACGACCGGGGCAACCGGTTCTGCCACGACAGCCACGCGTTCCGGTTTGGCAGGGCGCACGCCGCGCGGTTCAAAATCAGGGCCACCGCTCATCACGTAAAAGGTCCAGCCGAGCGCGGCAAAGGTAACAAGTATCAGGCGCGTCATGGCGCATCCCCCAAAGCAATCGTAACATCAACAAATGGCAGCAAATCAATTGATGAAATCTTAGCATATTTCGGGGGGCGAGTCGAAAAATGGGGGAAATCAACACAGTGTCTCCCCCTGTTGCAAAAAGCACGACTTTTCCCCAGCAATTTATGTGCTGCTCGCTTTACCAAGGCGCACTTGCGTCGTATCACATCATATATGAACGATACGATCGATGACCCCAACATGCAGGCCCCTACAGGTGGGGGCGAGGTGGCGGAACCGCTGCGCCGCGCGATTGGTGAGCGGTATCTGACTTATGCGCTGTCCACCATCATGCACCGGGCGCTGCCCGATGCGCGGGACGGGTTGAAGCCGGTTCACCGCCGAATCCTCTATGCGATGAGAGAGTTGCGACTCAGTGCAACCGGAGGTTTCCGGAAGTCTGCCAAGATTTCCGGCGACGTGATGGGCAACTATCACCCGCATGGCGACGCCGCGATCTATGACGCGATGGCGCGTCTGGCACAGGATTTCAACGTCCGCTATCCGCTGGTCGACGGGCAGGGGAACTTTGGCAATATCGACGGCGATAACCCGGCAGCCTCGCGCTATACCGAGGCGCGGATGACCATCGTGGCCGAAGCGCTGCTGGAAGGGTTGAACGAAGACGCCGTTGATTTCCGCGACAACTATGATGGCACGCTGACCGAACCGGTCGTGCTGCCCGCACAGTTCCCGAATCTGCTGGCCAATGGCGCAAGTGGTATCGCGGTGGGGATGGCGACGAATATCCCACCGCACAACATCTCGGAACTCTGCGATGCATGTCTGCACCTGATCAAGACACCGGACGCGCGCGATGACACGTTGCTGAACTACGTGCCCGGCCCTGACTTCCCGACCGGAGGTGTGATTGTCGAGCCGCCCGAGAATATCGCGCAAGCCTATCGCACCGGACGCGGTTCGTTCCGTTTGCGCTGCAAGTACGAGGTCGAGGATCTGGGGCGCGGTCAGTGGCAGATCATCGTCACCGAGATTCCCTATCAGGTTCAGAAGTCCAAGCTGATCGAGAAGATCGCCGAGCTGATCCAGACCAAGAAAATCCCGATCCTCGCCGATGTACGCGATGAATCCGCCGACGATATCCGCCTGATCCTCGAACCGCGCTCGAAGAACGTGGACCCCGAGGTGCTGATGGGCATGCTCTATCGCAACTCGGACCTTGAGGTGCGGTTCAGCCTGAACATGAACGTGCTGATCGACGGCGTGACGCCCAAGGTCTGCTCAATGAAGGAAGTGCTGCGCGCCTTCCTGGATCACCGACAAGAGGTGCTGATCCGCCGCTCGCGCCACCGCATGGCCAAGATCGACCACAGGCTGGAAGTGCTCGAAGGCTTTATCGTCGCCTTCCTGAACCTCGACCGTGTGATCGACATCATCCGCTATGACGACGACCCCAAAGCCGCGCTGATGCGCGAGGATTGGGGGATTGACCATATCCGCGCCACCAGCGAGGCCGACTATGTCTCACCCAGACCGGGTGAGGGCGAGTTGTCTGAGGTTCAGGTTGACGCGATCCTCAACATGCGCCTACGCAGCCTGCGTCGTCTGGAAGAGATGGAGCTGGTCCGCGAACGCGATGAGTTGATGCTGGAACGTGCCAACCTCGAAGACCTGCTGGCCGACGAAGGCCTGCAATGGGCCAGGATTGCCGAGCAGTTGAAAGAGACGAAAAAGACCTTCGGCAAAGATTACGAAGGCGGCGCGCGCCGCACGCGGTTCGCCGAAGCGGGCGAGGTCGAAGAGGTGCCGCTTGAGGCGATGATCGACCGCGAACCGATCACGGTCGTCTGTTCTCAGATGGGCTGGATTCGCGCCATGACCGGTCATATCGACCTGACCCGTGAATTGAAGTTCAAGGATGGCGACGGGCCGCGCTTTATCTTCCATGCGGAAACGACCGACCGGTTGCTGGTCTTCGCTTCGAACGGGCGGTTCTATACTGTCAGCGCGGCCAACCTGCCCGGCGGGCGGGGTATGGGCGAGCCCCTGCGCCTGATGGTCGACTTGCCGAACGAGGCACGGATCATCGATATCCTGATTCACAAACCGGGGCGCAAGCTGCTGGTGGCCTCGGATGCGGGCAACGGGTTCATGGTGCCCGAAGATGACGTGCTGGCGCAGACGCGAAACGGCAAGCAGGTGCTGAACGTCAAGGACAACGAAACAGCAGTGATCTGTATACCGGTCGAGGGCGACCACGTTGCAATCGTGTCCCAGAACGGCAAGTTCCTTGTCTTTCCGATCGAGGAATTGCCCGAAATGACCCGCGGCAAGGGCGTGCGCCTGCAAAAATACAATATGGCACGCGGGCGACAGGGGACGCTGGAGCTGGATGGCGGTCTGTCTGACATCACCACCTTCAACTGGGAGGAAGGCCTGAAATGGTCCATGGGGGGCGACAAGACCCGGCATGAGGCAGATATGTCCCAATGGCTGTCCAAGCGCGCCAGCGTAGGGAAAAAAGCGCCCTATGGTTTCCCGCGGGACTATAAGTTTTCGTGATCCGGCCTCGGTTGCGGTAGAAATCCACCGATACGGCTTGGCACAACCCGTATCGGTGCGCTAGACCAAAGAAAAACAGGCCTATCGAGAAGAGACATGTTGCGCATTCTGACCCTGATCACCGGATTGGCCCTGATGGGCGCTTGCACCCAGACACAGGTTTATGAACCGCCCGAGTCACTGGGGGAATTCAAGCTGCGGGTCAACTACGCCTTCGCTGACAAGGCCGTGCAAGGGCCAGTGTCGCGCGACGCAACGCCCGACGAATGGACGAAGGCCATCCAGAATGCGGTCGATATTCGTCTGGGCCGTTATGAAGGCACGCAGGAATACGACATCGGGATCAGCCTGGAAGGCTACATGCTGGCGCCTCCGGGAATCCCGATCATCTACAATCCCAAAAGCACCGCGATTGTGTTGGTCAACGTCTATGACGTGAAGAAAGAAAAGTTTCTGGCCAAGGGAAAGCAGTTCCAGGTGCTGGAAGACACGACCGGAGGCAGTGCGCTGAAAGGGTCGGGGCACGAGCGCACCAAAGAAGAACAAATGGCCGGTCTGTCATTGAAAGTTGCCGACCGGGTCGAAGAGTGGCTGGCTGAAGAACATGAAGACAAAGGTTGGTTCGAAAAACGGCCAGACCTGATCCAGCCCCTCGATTCCACCGAGGTTACGCAAAATCCGGCGGGATAAGCGCATTTCCCTCAGGATGTGCTTGATTTTCCCCTTTGAACCAAATATCTCGCGCGCGCAGATAGTAACCCGGGACCAAGGGTCCCCCAAATCGCAAAAGGGCGCCTGAGGAATGGCAAAGGAAAAGTTTGAGCGTAATAAGCCGCACGTCAACATCGGCACGATTGGGCATGTTGACCACGGCAAGACGACGCTGACCGCAG
>NZ_JBQFZK010000011.1:0-122216 GCF_056542185.1 Ruegeria sp. AE4
CAGCATTGGGCTGGAAAAGCCCTGTCGCATTCGAAAGGAAAGTGGCTTAAACGAGCACTTGGGGCGGCACAAAAACGGGACAGGTCCAGCTTCCGGACCCAATGGGAAAATCATCAATCTGATAATGGTTTCCCTGTCATATTTCTCAGCAAGAATTTCGGCCACCATCTGCTCAAGGGCGTTACTCGGCGCTGCAGGTGTCAGCCATACGTAGTCACCGATTTTTGGCGCAAATGCATCGTGCTCGTCTTCTCTGCTCATGGTTCAAATTAACAAGCCAGGAAAATTTCACAAGCACGGCTCGCAGGTGAATAACCCAACTTTCCAAAGGCCACTCCCTGCGCATTGCTGCCATTTGAGGCAGTCGATTTTGCGAAGGCGGTGAATGTCTGCTGCACGGAACAATCACTTCCGGCAACACACAGAAAAACCCTGCTCCACCTTCCCAACCCGAACCCTACAGATCCCGCATCCAGAACTGCAACGGCTTCAGCGTTTCTCCCTCCTCCCCGATATCCTTCCACGAGAATTGGGCGATTGCGCCGGGTAAGGGCTTGTATCCGCGGGCGCGCCAGAAGGTATCCAGCGGGCGGTAGTGGTCTGGGCGCAGGGGGTGGTCGGTGGGGCGCTGCACGCTGCAAAAGGCGCATTTGGCAAAGCCCAGTTCGCGGGCGTGCCCCTCGCGCGTGTCGAAGAATTTGTGGCCGACGCCCTGCCCGCGATAGTCCGGCAGCAGGACGGATTCAGCGCAATAGAAGATCTGCGACAGGTCCAGCCCGGTGTCTGCGAAGGCCGCGGCGAAATCGTCGGCGTGGTCGGTCAGCGGCGCACCGGTCGAGGCGCCGATCAGGCGGTCGCCATCGAAGGCGCCGACCACGATGGCCTGGTCGCTGTCGCGGTAGGATTGCAGGTATTTGCGTTCGTATTCCAGATCGCCGTCATAGAGATAGGGCCAGGCGTGAAATACCCTGATCCGCAGGCGGGCGACATCATCCAGAGCGGCCCCGAGTGCCGCTCCGGTCAGGGGGCGGACGTCACTGACGTCAGCCATTCGAGACCTGTTTGGTCCAGTCTGCAAGGTTATAGAAAGTGGTGACGCGGGTGATCTTGCCGTCCCTGAGGTCAAAGAACGACCCGGCAGGCAGGCGGTAGGTCTGGCCGTGCGCGTCGGGCAGGCCCTCGTCGGTTTCCAGATAGGTGCCGTTGACGATGAACTCGGCCGCAGCGCGGGTGCCGCCCTGAGCCTCGAACACAACGATGTCGGTCAGGTTTTCGCGGTAGCAGCGGTTCATATGGGCGCAAAAGGCGGCGAACTTGTCCTTGCCGACGCGAATCTGGCCTTCGTTCACGTGATGGGCCACGTCATCGGACAGGCAGGCCAGCATGCCATCGACGTCACCGGCGTTGAAGGCATCGAAATAGGTTTTGACGGTCTGGTTCATGTCCCCTCCGTTGGTTCGCCCCAGCGGTCTTTCAGATGCTGAATGATCTGGTCGCGGGTCTGTCGGTAGTGATGTAGCTTTTGTTCGCGGGTCTCGCCCATCCCGGTAGGGTCCATTATTGGCCAATAATCGACATCGAGGTGAAAAACACGGGTCAGTTCCAGCGCCTGCCGCTGGCTGGCGGGTGAAAGCGCCACGACCAGATCGAACGAGCTGAGGTCGTCGCCCCATTCCTGCATCTCGTCGAAGGAGCGCGAGCGGTGGCGGGACAGTTCCACGCCGACCTCGTGGCAGACAGCGATGCTGAAGCCGTCGATTTCCAGATCGTTATGCACACCGGCGGACTGGACATAGGTGCCGGTGCCATAGAATTTCTTCATCAGCCCCTCGGCCATTGGGGACCGAACCGCGTTGTGGTCGCAACAGAACAAGACCGACTGCGGCAGAGGCTTCACGCGTCAGCCCCCAAAATGCAGAACGCAGATCAGCGTGAACAGGCGGCGGGCGGTGTCGGTGTCGACATCTGCCTTGCCTTCCAGCCGTTCCTGCAACACGCGGCTGCCTTCGTTGTGGATACCCCGGCGGGCCATGTCGATGGTTTCGATCTGGCTGGGCGGCAGCGATTTCACCGCGTCAAAATAGCTTTCGCAGATCTGGAAGTAATCCTTGACCACCTGCCGGAAGGGACCGAGCGACAGATGAAACTCGGCCGCTTTTTCGTTGGCCTCGGTTTCAATGTCGAAGACAAGCCGTTTGTCGCGGATCGAAAGCTGAAGGCGATAGGGGCCTTCGGGCACAACGCGGTCGTCGCGTTTGGGCAGCGAGAAGCTGTTTTCTTCAAGCAGATCATAGATGGCGACCTTGCGCTCCTGCTCGATCTCGGGCGTGGGCGGCGGCAGATTTCTATCATCCAGTTCGATATGCGAGATGCGGGTCATCTTTACAGTCACATTCCTTGCGTCAGCACAGACCTATAACAATGATATTCAACGGGCAACGCACAGAAACGCCATATGCGCCCGGTCTTTGCGTCATTTCAGCCATTCAGGCGGTTCAGGCGCGCGGTGACCGAGAGGCCATGCGCCTCGAGGCTTTCCGATTGCGCCAGCTGTTCGGCAGCAGGGCCGATGGCACGCAGGGCTTCGGGAGTCATCTGACTAAGCGTGGTGCGTTTGAGGAAATCCATCACGCTGAGGCCAGACGAAAACCGTGCCGAGCGGGCGGTGGGCAACACGTGGTTGGGGCCGCCCACATAATCGCCGATGGCTTCGGGGGTGTACTGACCCAGAAAGATGGCTCCGGCGTGGATGGTTTTTTTGCTCAACGCGCGCGGGTCGGCCACGCATAGTTCCAGATGTTCCGGGGCAATGCGGTTGGACAAGGCTGCGGCCTCGTCTAGGTTGCGCACAGTGATCACCGCGCCGTAGTCGCGCCAGCTGGCCCCGGCGATGGCACGGCGTTGCAGGGTTTCCAGCCGTTTTTCGACCGCCTGCGCGACGGACTGGCCGAATGCCGCGTCGTCAGTGATCAGGATCGACTGCGCGCTTTCGTCATGTTCGGCCTGGCTGAGCAGGTCCAGCGCAATCCAGTCAGGCTCATTGTCCTTGTCGGCGATGACCAGAATTTCCGAGGGGCCGGCAATCATGTCGATGCCGACCTTGCCAAAGACGCGCCGCTTGGCGGCGGCGACAAAGGCGTTGCCCGGTCCGGTGATCTTGTCGACCGGCGCGATGGTGTCGGTGCCATAGGCCAGCGCCGCCACGGCCTGCGCGCCACCGATGCGATAGACCTCGTCCACACCCGACAGCTGTGCCGCCAGCAGCACCAGCGGGTTCACCTGCCCGTCGGGCGTGGGCACCACGATTGCCAGCCGTTCCACACCGGCCACTTTGGCCGGGATGGCGTTCATCAGCACCGATGACGGGTACGATGCCAGCCCACCCGGCACGTAAAGCCCCGCGGCCGAGACGGCAGACCAGCGCCAGCCGAGTGTTGCGCCCGTCGCATCCGTCCATTCCTGATCCTCGGGCAATTGCCTTTCGTGATAGGCCCGGATACGGGAAGCAGCCAGTTCCAGCGCCGTGCGATCTTCGGCCCCGACCAGCGCCACCGCTTCTGCGATCTCCTGCGCGCTGAAGGCCAGCGTTTCGGGCGTCAGCGTCAGCCGGTCGAATTTGGCCGTCAGTTCGATCACCGCCGCGTCACCCCGGTTGCGTACGTCGTCGATGATCTGCGCCACAACCGCATCCACATCCGGGCTGTCCTCGCGCTTGGCCGAGAGCAGGGTCCGGAAGGCGGGTTCGAAATCGGGCGATGTGGTATCAAGGAAAACGGGCATGATCTGGCACTCCGGGCGTTGCGCATTGGGACATATCGCCCGGAGCGCGCGGCCTCAACCCTCAGCCCACGGGGTGCAGCGATTTGTGCATGGCAAAGCAGGACAGATCCCCGTGGCCGCAGCACCGGCCGGTAGCCTGCCAGCCGTGGCGCAGATAGAAATCCTGCGCGGTTTTTGTTGCCTCAAGCGAGGCTGAGGAACATCCCGCCGCGAGCAGTTCCCGTTCCAGCCGATTCAAAACCGCCGCCCCCAGACCACAGCCCTTATGATCCGGGTCGATGTAAAGCAGAGTGATCTCTCCGGTTTCCAACAAACCGCCTACGGCGGCCACCTGCCCGGCCCGTTCAGCCAGCCAGATCTGCGATCCAGGTTTGATCCAGCCCCGGATCGAGGCCGGGTCCTTGTTATCGGTCCATTGCGCGATGGCCTGCGGGTCACCCTGATGATCGGCCCCGCAGAGCTGCGTGATCGAACGGATCAGAACCCGACTGATGTCGAAAACGTCGAAAACGGTGGCGCGACGCAGAGTGACACCTTCGGGCACCTTCGAAAACGCCTGAGATATGCCGCGCTTGTTCTGCATCTATTCGGGATGATACGGGGCCTGACCGGAGGGGGCCTGATAAGGGCGCGTGACGTCCTTGAGGGTGGCATCCAGCGCCTCGACCGTCAGGCGGATCGCGCCGTCACCGGCCAGCGTCAGCAGGACATGGCCCGCGCCATCCTCGCCGGGTTCGAAAACGACCGACAGCAGTGACATGATCATGTCGGTGTCACCGCGATCAATGCCCTGACTGGACACCGAGAGAACCGAACCGAAGACCAGCACCGACTGCACCCGTTCAAACGGGCGGTCGCGGCGGGCGGCGGCATCCTTGTCTTCCCAGCGAAAGCGGTTCAGCAGCAAGCCAAAGCGGCGCTGCGCCGGTTGCCACTTCATCTCGGTCACCGGAAACACGGCATCTTGCGCGAGGGTCGAGATCACCTGAAGGTCATCTGCATCCTCGGCCCCAAGATTTAGCGGCGCCTCGCGCCCGTCTTCAAAACTTGCGTCTGTCATTGGCCCTTGATCCGTTCAATCTTTGCGCCCACACCTTCCAGCTTGCGCACCACATGTTCATATCCGCGGTCCAGATGATAGACCCGGCTGACCGTTGTTTCCCCTTCTGCCGCCAATCCGGCAAGGATCAGCGAGACCGAAGCCCGCAGGTCGGTCGCCATCACCGGCGCGCCTTTCAGACGCTCGACCCCGGTCACCGTGGCGGTGCCGCCATGCACCTCGATCTGCGCGCCCATGCGCACCAGTTCGGGGGCGTGCATGAAGCGGTTTTCGAAAATGCGTTCTTCGAGAACCGAGGTGCCCTCGGCCGTACACATCAGCGCCATCATCTGCGCCTGCAGGTCGGTCGGGAAGCCGGGGAAAGGTTCGGTCACCACATCCACCGCGCGCACACGCCCGTTTTTGCGCGCCACTTTCAGACCGCCTGCGGTTTCCGAAACGCTGACGCCTGCCGCATCCAGTTTGGCCGCAAAGGATTCGACCAGTGACATGCGACCGCCCAGCAGTTCGACCTCGCCACCGCAAATCGCCGGGGCCAGCATATAGGTGCCCAGCTCGATCCGGTCGGTGACAACCTGATGGGTGGCCCCGTGCAGCCGGTCGACGCCCTGAATTTCGATGGTCGGGGTGCCTTCGCCCGAAATCTGCGCCCCCATCTTGCGCAGGCATTCAACCAGATCGACGATCTCGGGCTCGCGCGCGGCGTTCTTGAGCACCGTGGTGCCCTTGGCCAGCGTGGCGGCCATGACGATATTTTCGGTGGCCCCGACCGAGGCAAAGCGCATCTGATGCACGGCCCCTTTCAGACCACCCGGAGCTTTGGCGTGCAGATAGCCGTCCTTCAGCTCGATCTCGGCGCCCAGCGCCTCGAGCCCTTCGACATGCAGGTCCATCGGACGGGCGCCGATCGCACAACCGCCCGGCAGTGACACAACCGCCTGCCCGAACCGCGCCAGCAAGGGACCCAGCACAAGGTTCGAGGCGCGCATCTTGCGTACGATGTCATAATCGGCGGTCTGGCTGGTCAGGCTGTGGCTGGACATTGCAATCACCTGACCGTCTTGCAACGACGACACCTCGGCCCCCAGCGATTGCAGCAGCGCGGTCATGGTCTTGATGTCGCTTAGCCGCGGCGCATTGGTCAGCGTCAGCGGTTCTTCGCTTAACAATGTTGCGGGCATCAGCGTCAGGCACGCATTCTTGGCCCCCGCAATCGGTATCTGACCGTTCAGCGGGCCGTTGCCCGTTACCAGAATCGAATCCATCTGCTCTTATCCCTCGTCCTTGTCAGGCTTGTCCCCCGCGGCCGCGCGCGCCTTGGCCTGCGCCTTGCGACGCGCCATGTTGGCCTTGAGCGCCGCCTTCAGCCGCGCCTCGCGCGCATCGCCGGGTTTACCTTGTTTTTTGGGTGAATTTTTATCCGTCATGATCTTTCTCTACAGGAGGCGAAAAAAACCGTCCAGACACCCTTGCGCCGCGTTTCGTTTGAGTCTAATCACCCGCCCACAGCGCTGCTGTAGCTCAGAGGTAGAGCACTCCCTTGGTAAGGGAGAGGTCGAGAGTTCAATTCTCTCCAGCAGCACCATCCTTCATATTCCTGCGAAAAAGCGCGCTTTTATCCGGAAGGGTTTGGGTGTTCCGGCGTCTTTGGCTATTGGCGTGTCAGAGACTTTTGTGGTGCGCGTTTGGTTTATGGGCGGTTCGATACAGCCCGGAGGCGTCGAGCGCTGCGCGTGGTAGTACCATGCGCTTGGCAAGGGGAGCCGCTGCGCGCCCGTTGCATCCCCCCGGCCAGCGGCTCTTTCAGGGCATTGAACCCATTCCAGAGCCATAGGTCGTTTCGTGACGGTCGGGCTTAGGTCATGCCCAGCGCTTCTTTGTACATTTCGATGACGGCCTCTTGCTCGGCGATGTCATCCTTGTCCCTTTTTCTGAGCGAAATGATGCTGCGCAGGGCCTTTACGTCATAACCGCGCGACTTGCTTTCAGCGTAGACCTCTTTGATCTGGTCGGCGATGTCTTTCTTTTCCATCTCAAGGCGCTCGATACGTTCCACAAACTGGCGCAGCTCGCCCGCGGTGACCTTGTAATTTGCTTCTGCTTCTTCAGACATGCTCATCTTTTTTGTTCCCGGTTATGGACCTGCAACCAGAAGAGGTCAGCCTGCGGCTGGCGGTGAACGGCGGTGGCCCGATCAACGGGAGCACCTTCGAAACACGCCTGCCCCAGAGGCTGAAACCCTGGTGTGGAATGCCGGATACAGTGCTGCCGCCCGGGTCGCAAGCACCCAATGGGCTGGCGCACTTGTATGACCCCAACCGATCCGTTAAGCGCGTGATCAGGTCACGAGGATATGCGGGGAACCATGTTTGAATTCATCACCTGGGGCGGTGCAGCCCTGTCTGTGGCCGGGCTTGCCGGTCTGGTCTGGTGCATTCTTCGCGTGATGCGGGCGCGCAAGGCCGGTCTGTCGGATGACGAGCTGCGCGCGGTGGTTCAGGGGGTCTTGCCCTGGAACCTGGCCTCGCTGTTTCTGTCGGTGCTTGGATTGATGCTGGTCATCCTCGGGATTTCCCTTGGATGACCATCCGGTTCACACCGGCAAGTTATCAAACTGCGCTTCAATCGCATCTTCGCACAAGGCCGCATCCAGACGACGCAGGCGCGAAGGCACCTCCATCCCCTGCTGCCGCATCCGGTCAACAATCTTACTCACACTCGGCTGAAGCGCCAAACGCGTTTCCAGACCCGCGTTCACAAGCTTACGTTCAAGCTGCTCGGCTTCGGAATAAAGACCAGTCGGTGTCATAACTATCCTCCCAAGTGGCGCCAGTATCCCCAATATACGTAACGGGATTACGACCCGCAGATAATATCGTAGCCTTGTGCGGGAAATTGCCTGCCATGGTCGAAGTTTCGGCAATCTGACGCGGATAGGTTAAAGATTAAGCCAGAATTACAGCGGTTGCTTTGACCGGCATCAAATTCAGGTTCGATATTGCATCACATTCCAATTCACATATATGATATGCGAGACCGAAACGGAGAAGATCATGACACCGAAAGTGAAAGCGTTTTTTGACGAGCAGACCTTTACGGTTTCCTACGTGGTTCATGAACCTCAGGGACGGGCCTGTGCCATCATCGACAGCGTACTGGATTTCGACCATGCCTCGGGGCGGACGTCGACAACCTCGGCGGACAAGATCATCGATTTTGTGCGCGCGCAGGACCTTAAGGTCGAGTGGATTCTGGAAAGCCATGTCCATGCCGACCACCTGTCGGCGGCCCCCTATCTGCAACAGGAGCTGGGCGGCAAGATCGGGATTGGCGATCAGATCGTCACCGTGCAGGACACGTTCGGCAAGGTTTTCAACGAAGGAACCGAGTTTCAGCGCGATGGCAGCCAGTTTGATGCGCTGTTCAAGGAAGGCGACAGTTTTCACATCGGCCAGATGCGGGGCGACGTGCTGCACACCCCCGGCCACACACCGGCCTGCATGACCTATGTGATTGGCGATGCGGCATTTGTTGGTGACACGCTGTTCATGCCCGATTTCGGCACGGCGCGCTGCGATTTTCCCGGAGGATCGTCGGCCACACTGTTCCAGTCGATCCAGAAGATTCTGTCGCTGCCGGACAATACCCGCATCTATGTCGGGCATGATTACAAGGCACCGGGCCGCGACGAATACGCGTGGGAGACAACGGTGGGTGAGCAGAAGGCGCTGAACGTCCATATCGGACAGGGGCGCAGCATCGAAGACTTCGTGGAAATGCGCGACGCGCGGGACGCCACGCTGGCTATGCCGCGCCTGATCCTGCCGTCTTTGCAGGTCAACATGCGGGCCGGTCAGATGCCCCCGGCGGATGAACAGGGCGATGTTTTCCTGAAACTGCCGGTCAACAAGCTGTGACGCGGGCACAACAAATCACAAAGGGAATTCCCACATGAATATTGAGTGGATCTGGGGGCTGTGCGGCGGTCTGGTGATCGGTCTGGCCGGGGCGGTCTACCTGCTGGGCAATGGCCGGATCATGGGCGCAAGCGGCATTCTGGGCGGCCTTGTCGATGGCAGTGCCAAGGGGAGCATGGCCGAAAAGCTGGCCTTTATTGCGGGACTTGTCGGAATGCCCGTTCTTCTGCACCCGTTGATCGCGCCCGAGGCCCAGACGCATCTTACCAGCAATCTGGGCGTTGTCATTCTGGCCGGGCTGCTGGTCGGTATCGGTACACGGATCGCCAATGGCTGCACCTCGGGGCACGGGGTGTGCGGTATCTCTCGGTTCTCGCTACGCGGCATCGTGGCCACCGTTTTCTATATCCTTGCCGGGGGCGTCACCCTTGTGCTGCTGCGTCATGTGATGGGAGTGATCTGATGCGTCTTATCATTGCGTTGATTGCCGGGTCACTGTTCGGCGCCGGGTTGCTGATTTCGGGCATGACAGACACCACAAAAGTTCAGGGCTGGCTGGATGTGTTTGGCAACTGGGACCCGACGCTGGCCTTTGTGATGGGCGGTGCCATTCTGCCGATGCTTGTGGCATGGCGGATGACAACAGGTCGCCAAAACGCCTTGACCGGCGGAGCCTTTCCACCCCCTGCCAAGCCCGAGGTTGATCGCAGGCTGATCGTGGGTTCGGTTCTGTTCGGGATGGGCTGGGGATTGGCCGGACTGTGCCCCGGACCGGCGATGGCCTCGCTGAGCTATGGCGGGCTGGGCGGGCTGGTCTTTCTGGTTGCAATGGCGGCCGGGATGTTCGTGGCACCACCGCTGGGCGCGCAACTGGACAGGGCGGCAAACGCGGCCTAAGGAATTGGCATGGAGATTCGTCAGATTACCCCCCGCTATGCTGTCTCGCCGCAGATCACGGTCGAGGATGTTCCGGCCATCGCCGAGGCTGGCTTTGCCAAGGTGATCTGCAACCGGCCCAATGCCGAAGTTCCCCCGGCCATGCAATCCGACGCGATCGGCGAAGCGGTGCGGGCCGCCGGTATGGAATATGAGGTGCTGGAGCTGACCCACCAGACGATGACGCCTGAGAACGTGAAGCGGCAGCGCGACATGGCGGAAAACGGCAGTGGTCCTGTTCTGGCCTATTGCGCCTCGGGCACGCGGTGTTCGGTGGTTTGGGCGTTGGGCCAGTGCGACCACATGAGCACGGACGACATCCTGAGTGCGACCGGCAAAGCCGGGTATCAGCTGGACAATCTGCGCCCCATGCTGGACCAGATCCGCGGCACTGGCGGCTGAGTGCCCCTCAACCTAGCTGGTGGACTCCGGGGGTGCCAACCCCGCCAGTTGCGTGATTTCAGCGACCATCCGTTCGGAATCGTTCACGATCAGATCGCTATCTGTCAGATCTGACACCCCGGCCGGGACGGTCTGGGCGTACGCATCATGCTCAGCTGGTTCAACCGGATAATCCTGCGGCGGTGTTCCACTTTTGCTGGCGATGAAGTCCTGCGCGTCAGCGCCGGTCAGGGCCGGCAGTGCAGCGGTTTCATTCAGCCGCACGGCCCGCAGGCCGCCGCATTGCCCAAGGCGACCGATACCGGCGCGTGTCCGGTCAATCGTCAGAACCTCGGTCCGGTCCAGACGCGCCCCGCGCAACGGCAGAATGTCCCCGATCCGCATTCCGGACAGGTCGGACAGCGGCAGCGACATGCGGCACAGCGCGGCGGTCAGTTCCGCCCGCATCACGCCTGAACACTGCTCCATACGCAGATCAACCTTTTCCCCGGCATCTTCGGCCACGTCCGGGACGGCAGGATGTTCCGGCAGAAAGACCGAGATGCGGCCCTGCTGCTCTCCGTTCGCGAGATCGACGGTCAGTTCGAAAATGCGATACGCTTCTTCCGTCATCGCCAGCGACAGGGTGCGCAAATCCTTGGCGCGCGAGGTAAATTCCAGCCCTTCAAGGCAAATCTGATCGCTTGAGGCGTCGAACAAAGCGGCGGAACCGGTCAACGCGGCTTCGATCAAGGGGGCCACGATGGCGGCGTCGGTATCAGTAAACGTGCGTGCGCCGGGATCACCGGACAGGACCTGACCAATGGTCTGGGCCTGAACAATGGCCGAGACCGCATTCGGGTTGAGACAGGTCGCGGCGCGGCCTTCGGGGCCGTCAAACACCAACAGCAGCCAATCCTGTCCTGCGGCGTCCCCCGGCACCTCCTGCGACTGGTTGGATTGCTTTGCCCCGATAACCGCCAGCGGCAGGTTCAGCCGGTCGCCCGCCGCCCGGGCGAACCCAAGGCGCAGCGCCCGCAGAACCGAGCGTGGGCGATCCCCCAGATCCTTTTGCCCAACGGACAGTTTGCGCGCCAACGCGGCATTGACATCTTGTGACATGACGCCCGATCACCAATTGTTCCAGCACCTGGCAACCGGTTTACACCCTCGGGCGTTACCAAGTCCTTTATGGTCGCTTCACTGCGCCGCCTGCTGATAGGCCTGTGGCAGGCTGATCCGGAAGGCCGCGCCGCCCTGCCCCGGCAGATAGGTAATCTCACCCCCCAGCCGCTGCATGATTTCGCGGCAGATGGCCAGACCAAGCCCCGCTCCGCCAGCCTTGTCGCCGCCCACGCGGGCAAATTTCTCAAACACCATCGAACGCGCGCCCGGTGGGATGCCGCTGCCATTGTCGATGAAGTCGACGATGACCCGCCCGCCGACATCATGGGCGGAAATGACCAGCACCGGATCGTCCGCGTCGCAATATTTCTGCGCGTTCGAGATCAGGTTGATGAACACCTGCCCCAACCGATCCAGATCCGTATGCAGGAAAATACGCTCGGCCGCGCGGGTCCGGCGGACGGTGATCTTTCGGTCCGCCCCGGCCAGAGCGCTGGGCACGGCGCGGTCCAGAACCGAGCGCAGGCTGTCATCGCTGAGATTAAGGCTGACCTGCCCGTTTTCAAGCACGCTCAGATCCAGCAGATCATCGAGCAGCCGGGTCAGGCGCAGGGCTTCGTCATGAATGATCGCGGCATAGCGGGTCTGCTCCTGGCGGCTGAGGCCATCGGTGTCGCGCATGATTTCCGAAAACGCCCGGATCGAGGTCATCGGCGTGCGCAATTCGTGACTGACCTGGCTCAGGAAGCTGTCCTTCTGTTCGGAAATCTGGGTGAGCTTGGCGTTGGCCTCGCGCAATTGCCGAGCGGTTCGGCTGAGTTCGGAGGACTTTTCCTCGAGTTGGCCGGAGTATTCCAGCAGTTGCGCGGATTCGTCTGCCACGGCCAGCAGATCCTCGACCGAGACCGACGATCCGCCCACGATCTGGCCGATCATCGCATGGGCCATGGCCGCGCCGACCGAGCCGCTGAGCTCGCGTTCCAGACGGTTAAGAAAGCCCGGTGTCGGCTCTGGCAGGTGCGAACGGCCACCCTGTTTTCGCGCCTCGGCCTGAAAGAACTCCTGCGTGGGGCCGGTGCCCAGAATGCGCTGCGTCATGATCATCAGGTCTTCGCTTTGCGCCACCGACCCGGACCACCCGCGCGGCGCGACCGAGTGATCGAAGACGTTGACGAACTGCGCCCCTTGCAACCGCTCCAACGGGCTGGGAAAGCTGAGCAGGGACGCGACGCAGAAGGCAAGCGTGTTCAGGGACAAGGACCACATCACCGTATGCACCATCGGATCGATCCCCTCGATCCCGAACAGGGCATGAGGGCGCAGCCAGCCAAGGCCGAACAAGCCGTTTTGCAGCACGGTTTCGGGCATCCACGCGCCGCCCATTCCCGGCAGCAGCAGGGTGTATATCCACAGCACAAAGCCAACGGTCAGCCCGACCAGCGCCCCGGTCCGGGTCGCCCTGCGCCAGAACAGCCCCCCGACCAACGCTGGCAGAATCTGCGAGATACCGGCAAAGGCGATCAACCCGATCGAGGCCAGCGCGGCACCGCCCCCGGACAGCCGGTAGTAGAAAAAGCCCAGCGCGATTATGGCGGCAATGGAAACTCGGCGTGCCATCAGGACAATGTTGCGCACATCGCCCGATACCGAGCCGGTGCCTTCCTGCGTGTTCAGCCAGATGGGCATGACCACATGGTTCGACACCATTGTCGACAGGGCCATCGCACTGACGATGACCATCGAGGTTGCCGAGGAAAACCCGCCGATGAAGGACAGCATTGCCAGCCAGTCATTGCCCTGGGACAGCGGCACGGTCAGAACGAACAGGTCGGGGTTGGCGCCCTGGGGCAGCAGGTCCAGTCCGACCACGGCGATGGGCACGACAAACAGGCTCATGAACAGCAGGTAGAGCGGGAAAGCCCAGGCAGCGGTTCTGAGATGGCCTTCGTCATCGTTTTCCACCACCATCACCTGAAACATCCGGGGAAGGCAGATAAAGGCGGCGGCCGACAGAAAGATGAACGTCGTCCAGCGCCCGGCATCGACGTTCCACTGGCCGATTTCCGAGGCGTCGATCCGGTCCATCATCGGGCCAATTCCACCCGCGATCCCCCACACCACGAAAACGCCCACGGCGATCAGCGCAAACAGTTTGACAACGGCCTCGACCGCGATGGCCGTGACCACGCCATGGTGACGTTCGTTCACGTCCAGATTGCGGGTGCCGAACAGGATGGCAAACACGGCCAGTCCAGCCGCGACCCAGAACACGCTGGACCCTTCGCGATAGAGGCCTGACGGGTCAGCCTCGGCAAAGATCGAGAATGACAGGGTAATGGATTGCAGTTGCAGCGCGATATAGGGCGTGCCGCCCAGCACCGCCAGAATGGTCACGCAGACCGCCAGCGTATTCGACTTTCCATACCGGGACGACAGCAGGTCGGCGATCGAGGTGACCCGCTGGCTGCGCCCGACGCGCACCAGCTTGCGCAGCCCCCACCACCAGCCGACCATCACCAGCGTCGGACCGAGGTAGATGGTGACAAATTCCAGCCCCGACCGCGCGGCGTTGCCCACCGCGCCATAAAATGTCCAGGCGGTGCAATAGATCGACAGGGACAGCGTGTAGATCACGGGTGAACGCAACCATTTGCCGCGCCCGGCCGCAGCCATGCGATCCGCGGCGAAGGCCACTGCGAACAGGAACACGACATAGGCAAGGCAAACCAGAATCAGAACGTTTATGGTGGCCATCACTCAGCGCCCGTGTCCGATCCCTCGCGCGCGGCCATGCGGCGGGCGGCCAGCCCAAAGACAAACCCGGCCAGGATCAGCGCGCCCCAGCAGAGGAATATGTAATACATCGCCGAAGACAGGGGCACCGCCGCATCCCCGCCGGACGGGTCTGGCCACAGCAACGGAAGGGCCAGCAGCGCCGCACCCAGAAAGGGCAAAATCCGGGCGGCATCCGTCAGCCTGTGACGACGATAGCTTTGTCGTTCCAGAAAAAGCGAGGGGCGTGTGCCCGGTGGTTTGGTCTTGTTGCCCTCGCCGGACATCATAAGCGCGTCGCCTGCGCGTGAAGGTCACGCACGGCTGTCAGAACTTCGGCATTGGAAAACGGTTTGGTCATGAAGCGGCTGACGCCTGCGTTTTCGGCCATTTCCCGGTCGCGCGACTGACCCCGTGCGGTCAGCATCAGAACCGGCAAGCCTGCCAGTTCCTCCATTTTTCTGAGTTCCCGAAGGATATCCATACCGTTCTTGCCCGGCAGCATGACATCCAGAATGACCAGATCGGGCTGCGCCCCCTGGATCACCTGAACCGCATCCGTTCCGTCGCCATGCGTTTCGACCTGCCATCCCTCGCGCGACAGCAGGAACCGGATAGCCTCGGCGATGTTCGGTTCGTCCTCAATCAGCAGAACCTTTCGGCTCATATGTTCAGTTCCTCCCATAACCGGTCTTCCATCCCGAGACCGGTTCCCGCCAGATTAAGCGGTCTGTCATGAACGTGTCAAAAACCTTCGCTCAAAATCGACGGCTCGCGCCGGGCTTTGCAATCGCGGTTTGGGCAGACACGGCAATTTGGCCCGACCTGAGTGACCGGCACCTCGTCTGACGGGTCCCTGACCGGGCGCACCACCATGACCGAGCGATAGGCCGGGTCCTGATCGTATCCCGACACCGCATGCGGCCAGGCATAAGCGACGCATTCGAACACGGCCGAGGACCTGCCGGTCAGGACGACCTGCTTGCGCACCGGCACCAGCGGACGGCTGAGGGCCGTAAACAGCGGCCAAAGCGGGCAGACATCGCCGTGTCGGGGCAAGGTAAACCCCTGAATCGGCTTGAGAAACAGGATACTTCCAGACGCGTCGCACAGCACCATGCCGACCGGTTGCGACAGGATACCATCCGGCAGAAAGGCCAGGCGCCTGAGGACGGTGGCAAAATCAACCGAGAACCGCTGCGCCAGTTCGATGGGGTTCGGATCACCCTGCTGAACAACCGCTTTGACGGCCTCCAGCGGCAGCGCCTGCGCGTCTGCGCGATAGATCCTGAGAACTTCGCGCGCGACGGTGCGCGCCGCCGAGGTATTGAGCCCGCTCAGGTCAACCGCGTCCACATCACCCCCGTCTTCCAGTTCGGAAATCGTGTAGGCGCGGGCTTCAAAGAAGGCTTCGACCTCTTCCAGGGGAACGGCACGCGGATCAACCGCCGAGTCGCTTTCGTCGAGGAAGGTCACCAGCGCCTTGGAACTGCCTGCCAGCCGTTCGGCATCCTGATGCAGGTTCTTGTGGAAACGCTCGCGCCATTCGGCCTCGATATCTTGGGTATCCGCTAGGATCGCGGCGGTCGAGCGTATGGCGGCGGCGGTTGACAGAACCTCGTGCATCGACGCGGCCAATTGCGGGTCGTGCGTAAGGCGGTCGGACAGGGTTTCGACGTTCCGCTCCAAAGACACGACACGGCGATGCATTTGCGCCAGAACACCGGCCCAGCCGGGAAAGCGCCCGGCGAACTCCTCGAGCCCGTCAATCTCGGCCTTCTGCCCGACCGCATCCTCGGCCGCCTCGCGCAGGGCGGAAACCAGAGTTGCCTCGATCCCCTGTGTCAGGACCGAAGGTTCAACGCCCAGCGCCGCCGCGATATCGACCAGCAACTTGCCCCCGATCCTGCGGCGATTGTGTTCGATCAGGTTCAGATAAGACGCCGATACTCCGGCCTGCCGCGCCAGTTCGGCCTGCCGCAGCCCGGCAATCTGCCGTCTTTCGCGAATGCGACTGCCTGTCAACGTGTCGCGCATGCTTACTTTCCCTGAATTCAGACCCGTCGAATTTCACGCTCGTTTTCAGATTATAGCATCTGTTTCCGCAGGTTAATCATTTCTTTTCAGCTGACATTTACAACTTTCACAACTTGGCGCAGACCACAGCATCGGTTTCGGGCGTCAATCTGGCGCAAGACATCGCATCCCCCCTTCATTTCCGCGCGCTTTCCCGGCACCATACACGCATGAGCGACCCCGCCTTTGAATATGCGCCGATCGGGCTTGTTGAGCTGGAAAACCGGATCATCCGGCGCTGCAACCTGCAATTTGCCCGCACGTTTGGCGGAGAAGAAAACGACTATCGCAACATGCCGCTGTTGCACCTTTACCCTTCGGTCGCGGATTGGGAGAGGATTGGCGAACGCAGCCTGCAGGTGATGCGCGGCACCGGATATTACACGGATGAGCGCGTCATGCGCCGCCGCAGCGGCGACCTGTTCTGGTGCCGCGCCCGGGGCCGGTCGCTGACGCCCGACGACCCGTTCCGCCACGGTATCTGGAGCTTTTCCGACATATCCGAGGAACGACCGCTGGTTGAACTGACCATCCGTGAACGCGAAGTGGCCATCCTGTCCTGCCGCGGCCTGTCGGCCAAGGAAATCGGAGCAGAGCTGGGCCTGAGTTACCGCACAATCGAGGCTTACCGCGCCCGTTTGCTTGAAAAATTCGGCGCACGAAAGCTGTCTGAACTGGTCGCCAAATTATCGGGGATGCCCCTGTGACCCGTCCGACCCTTTAAATTACGCGTGAAACGCATGCCAGATGGTGCGAGTCGGCGCTTTTCATGCACCGCCGCTTAGCCTATAACCCTGCGTAATTTGATCAGAGCCCGCAAGAAACAGACGGGCCAAAGGGGAACCGTCGAGGATACTCATGACAGACACCAAACACGAAGCGGATGTGGCATTCATCAAGGCTCTGGCCGAATTGCTGCGCGAAAACGATCTGACCGAGTTGCAGGTCAAACGTGAATATGGCGAAGAAGACAGCCTGAACGTGCGCGTCAGCCGTATGACACAGACCGTGGCCGCTCCGGTTCAGATGGCTGTTCCTGCGGCAGCGCCCGCCCCTGCTGCGGCACCGGCTGCGGCCCCCTCGGCGGCCCCTGCTGCCGCCGAAGATCCGGCCAGCCATCCGGGCGCTGTCACCTCGCCCATGGTGGGCACGGTCTATATGCAGCCGGAACCCGGCGCGCCCGCGTTCATTTCCGTCGGCGCGACAGTGTCTGAAGGCGACACGCTGCTGATCGTCGAAGCGATGAAGACCATGAACCACATCCACGCCCCCAAATCGGGCACCGTCAAGCGCGTGCTGGTGGGCGATGGCGACGCTGTTGAGTTCGGCACCCCTCTGGTCATCATCGAGTAAGGCGGGCCCATGTTCGACAAGATCCTGATTGCCAACCGAGGCGAGATCGCCCTGCGCGTCATCCGCGCCGCGCGCGAGATGGGGATAAAAACGGTTGCCGTCCACTCCACCGCCGACAGCGACGCGATGCATGTGCGCATGGCGGACGAATCGGTCTGCATCGGCCCCCCGCCCAGCCCGCAAAGCTATCTGTCGGTGCCCGCGATCATTTCGGCCTGTGAGATCACCGGCGCGCAGGCGATCCATCCCGGCTATGGCTTTTTGTCCGAAAACGCCGAGTTCGTGCAGATCGTCGAAGATCATGGCATCACGTTCATCGGCCCCACCGCGGAACATATCCGCGTCATGGGCGACAAGATCACCGCCAAGGACACGATGAAGGCGCTGGGTGTGCCTTGCGTTCCCGGTTCGGACGGTGGCGTTCCCACGCTGGCCGACGCCAAGCGCATCGGTGAGGAATTCGGCTATCCCGTCATCATCAAGGCCACGGCTGGCGGCGGTGGGCGCGGCATGAAAGTCGCGATGAACGCGAACGAGATGGAAAGCGCCTTCATGACCGCACGCGCCGAAGGCAAGGCCGCCTTTGGCAATGACGAGGTCTATATCGAGAAATATCTGACCACGCCGCGCCATATCGAGATTCAGGTCTTTGGCGACGGCAAGGGCAATGCGGTGCATCTGGGCGAGCGCGATTGTTCGTTGCAGCGCCGTCACCAGAAGGTCTTTGAAGAGGCCCCCGGCCCCTGCATTACCGCCGAAGAGCGCGCCCGGATCGGCAAGATCTGCGCCGACGCGGTGGCCAAGATCAACTATATCGGCGCAGGCACCATCGAGTTCCTGTATGAAAAGGGCGAGTTCTATTTCATCGAAATGAACACCCGCCTGCAGGTGGAACACCCTGTCACCGAAGGAATTTTCGGCGTCGATCTGGTGCGCGAGCAAATCCTTGTCGCAGCGGGTGAACCGATGTCTTTCGGTCAGGACGATCTTGAGATCAACGGCCATGCCATCGAGGTCCGGATCAACGCGGAGAAGCTGCCGAACTTTTCGCCCTGCCCCGGCAAGATCACGGCCTATCACGCGCCGGGCGGTTTGGGCGTACGGATGGATTCGGCGCTTTATGACGGCTATTCGATCCCGCCCTATTACGACTCGCTGATTGGCAAGCTGATCGTGCAGGGCCGCGACCGGGCCGAGGCGCTGGCGCGTCTGCAACGCGCGCTGGGAGAGTTGATCGTCGACGGTATCGACACCACCGTACCCCTTTTCCACGCCCTGTTGCAGGAGCCCGATCTGCACAGCGGCGAGTACAACATCCACTGGCTGGAGCGCTGGCTTGCGGAGAACATGGAAAAATAAGGGCCATGTGCCAGAGGGCCCGCGCCCTCTGGTCGCCCTATCACCGGCATGAGCCTGACCCCCGAACTGCTGCTGCACGGGTATTCCATCGGTATTTTCCCGATGGCCGAACACCGCGACGATCCTGAACTGTTCTGGGTTGATCCCAAGTTTCGCGGGATATTTCCGCTGGACGGGTTCCACATCTCGCGCAGCCTTGCGCGCCGCATCCGGAACTGCGGGTTCGAGATTTCAATCAATCGGGATTTCTCCGGCGTTGTTGATGGGTGCGCTGACCGGTCCGACACCTGGATCAACGCGGAACTGCACGCCCTTTATCGCCAGTTGCACCAATCCGGTCATGCGCATTCACTGGAAGTCTGGGACGGAGCGGCGCTGGTGGGCGGCGTATATGGTGTGACGCTGGGGGCCGCGTTCTTTGGCGAAAGCATGTTTTCGCGCCGCACGGATGCCTCGAAAATCGCGCTCGCCTATCTTGTGGACCGGTTGCGGCAAACCGGCTTTCACCTGTTTGACACGCAGTTCCTGACCGCGCATCTGGCATCCCTTGGGGCGATCGAAATCCCGCGTGGCGCTTACAAGAAAGAACTGGAAGAAGCCCTGAACCAGAGCGCCGACTTTGCTGCGCCGATCACTCAGTCCGCAGAAGGCGTGATACAACGGATGACCCAAACGTCATACCGCGCGTGATCCAGCGCATTCAGCGCCGGAGAGGTCGCGATCATCCAGCCATCAAATAGCTGATCCGCTTTGCCCGTTTCCCAAATGGTCAGATAGGCGAAGGCATCGCCTGTCGGGTTATCCACCGGATACCGGCAATCCCCCAGCGCCACATCCAGCCCGAACACAGCTTCGGTCTGACCTGTCTGCAATTCGATATCAACCGTCTGGCCACTGACTTTGTCGAGCCCGCGCAGCATGGCGCCGGGGCCAGAGTTGACTTTCTGCTGCGCGGCGGCGCCGGTTCCAGCCAGCAACAGGGCAATCAGGGCGGCGCGCATCATTCGCCGCCATCTCCGGCTACGAACTTGACCAGCAGCGAGATCAGGCTGACCGCACCCTGGGTATCCTGAATCTCATCTCCGGGTTCAAAAAAGAAGGGTGAACCGCCAGGCATGACTTCGACAAAGTTTCCACCCAACAGCCCTTCGGAAGAGATCACGATGGCGCTGTCATCGGGCACAAGCACGCCTTCGGCAACAGAGAAAGTCGTGTCGGCACGATAGGTATCCGGGTTCAGCTTGACCCCGGTAACGGTGCCGATTTTCACCCCGGCAAGACGGACATCCGTGCCAACGCCGACCCCTTCCAGCGACCGGAACGAGGCGCCCAGCTCATAGCCCGCGGCACCTTGCGACAGGCCGGTCGATTGGCTGGCATAAACGCCAAACGCGATGGCACCGGCCAATACGACGCCTCCGACAAGAACTTCGGTCCAGTTATGGGTCGACATCTTCGCCTCGTTTATTCCGGGCTCCAGGCCTCGTAATCCCTGCGCTCAACCGGCTTGGCCCGCCGCAGCGACCCGGCAGGCGCATAGGCCAGCGCCGTACCTGTCAGGTTCTCCTGATGCGGTTTTTCCCAGGCTTTGTGCGGCAGCGGTTTGTCGGTCGGGGGTTCGTCCCAGGTGCGGTGCAACCAGCCGTGCCATTCGGGGTCAACCCGGCTGGCTTCGGCCTCGCCATTGAAAATCACCCAGCGCCTGCTGTCGTCGGCGGTGCGATAAAACACATTGCCTTCATTGTCTTCGCCCACTTTCACACCCTTGCGCGCCGTATAAAGCTGCGTGTTCAGTGTTGACCCGTTCCACCAGGTCACGGCTCGTAAAAGACTGTTCAGGATTCCCATCGGCTGCCTCCGGCATTTCGGTCGAGAGAAGGTATGGACCAAAGGCTCGCCAAGGTCCAGTGCCCCTTGGGCTTCCAGTGTCACTGCGGCAGGAAGGCGGTCACTTCGATCTCGATCCGGTACTTCGGATCAATCAAACCGCATTCGATCATCGTCGCAGCCGGTGGATTGGCGCCAAACGTCTCGGCCAGAACCGGCCAGCACGGCGCGAACTCATTGCGGTCCGGCAACATGTAGGTGACCCGAACCACATCTTCAAAACCCGCGCCCGCCTCAGCCAGTGCCTTGCCGATGATGTCCAGCGCTGACCGGCATTGCGCCACCACGTCGTCGCCCTGCCCGACGGTCCCGGCGACATGAACCCAGCCGCCCGCAACCACCGCACGGCAATAGCCGACTTTCGCCTCAAACTCACCGCCCGAAGAAATGCGCTTCACTGTCATAACCCGTCACCTTTGTTGTTCGAAAGCTTGCTTAAGCTCCCGCTGCCTGATTGCGCATGCCTTCGCGTACGAGCGACGGATCCCCAGCTTCATCTGGCTATAAATATCCCGGGGGAGATGCCCGAAGGGCAGCGGGGGCAGAGCCCCCTGAACCTGTTCAACTGAAGTCCCGCCGCCGCGAAATGACCGGCCTCAACCCGCCGAGGCCGATTCCTTGGCCGCATCGGCATAGATGAACAGCGGCTGCGCGTCGGACATCACCGCCTCTTCGTTCACCACAACTTCGCTGACATTTTTCATGCCCGGCAGTTCGAACATGGTGTCCAGCAGGATATCCTCGAGAATTGACCGCAGGCCGCGCGCACCGGTTTTGCGCTCGATGGCTTTCTTGGCAATCGCCTTCAGCGCGTCATCGGTAAAGCCCAACTCAACATCTTCCAACTCGAACAGGCGCTGGTATTGCTTGACCAGGGCGTTCTTCGGCTTGGTCAGGATGGTGACCAGTGCTTCCTCGTCCAAATCCTCCAGCGTTGCCAGAACCGGCAGACGACCGACGAATTCGGGGATCAGGCCAAATTTCAGCAGATCTTCAGGTTCCAGATCCTTGAAGATCTCGCCCACGCCGCGCTCGTCATTGTCACGCACATCGGCGCCAAAACCCATGGCCGAGCCCTTGCCGCGTTGTGCAATGATCCTGTCCAGACCCGCAAAAGCGCCGCCACAGATGAACAGGATGTTCGTGGTGTCCACCTGCAGGAATTCCTGCTGCGGGTGTTTGCGGCCGCCCTGCGGCGGAACGCTGGCCACGGTGCCTTCCATCAGTTTCAGCAGCGCCTGCTGTACGCCTTCACCGGACACGTCGCGCGTGATCGACGGGTTCTCGGATTTGCGGGTGATCTTGTCGACCTCGTCGATATAGACGATGCCGCGCTGCGCGCGTTCGACATTGTATTCGCTGGCCTGCAACAGCTTGAGAATGATGTTCTCAACATCCTCACCCACGTAGCCGGCTTCGGTCAGCGTTGTGGCATCGGCCATGGTAAAGGGAACATCCAGTATCCGGGCCAGCGTTTGCGCAAGCAATGTCTTGCCACAGCCGGTGGGGCCGATCAGCAGAATATTGGACTTTGCCAGTTCGATATCATTGCCCGCCTTCTGGGCGTGGTTCAGACGTTTGTAGTGGTTGTGGACCGCAACCGACAGGACGCGTTTTGCGGTGGCTTGACCGATCACGTAATCGTCCAGCACTTCGCAGATATCCTTGGGCGTCGGAACACCGTCCGAAGACTTCAGCCCGCTGGCCTTGGTCTCTTCGCGGATGATGTCCATGCAAAGTTCGACACATTCATCACAGATGAAAACGGTCGGGCCTGCGATCAGCTTGCGCACCTCATGCTGGCTTTTGCCGCAGAAGCTGCAGTAGAGCGTGTTTTTCCCGTCACCGCCTGAATTCGTCGCCATGATCTACCTTTCGGGCCTCATCCCAGCACCCCCGGCGGGGATGCGTTTCGCCTGTTCGTGCAGCTTAGGCCAGCGCTTTGGCCGCTACAATCTCAAAATGGTTCCTGCACCGGAGGCACAGGCTCCGAAACTCAGACCTCATCCGCGTCCATTTTTGCGCGATTTTCCACGATCTCGTCGATGTGGCCCCATTCCTTGGCCTCTTCCGGACTCATGAAATTGTCACGGTCCAGCGCTTTTTCAACCGCCTTTTTTGTCTGCCCGGTATGACGCACATAGATGTCATAAAGGCGATCCTTGAGCTTTTGCGTCTCGGCTGCGTGGATCATGATATCGCTGGCCTGACCCTGATATCCGCCGCTGGGCTGGTGCACCATGATCCGGCTGTTAGGCAGCGAAAAGCGCATCCCTTTCTCGCCACCGGCCAGCAGAACCGATCCCATCGAGGCCGCCTGACCGATCACCAATGTGGAACATTTCGGCTTGATATACTGCATTGTATCGTAAATCGACAAACCGCTGGTCACCACGCCACCGGGCGAGTTGATGTAGATCGAGATTTCCTTGTTGGGGTTTTCCGCCTCAAGGTGCAGCAGCTGCGCCACGACCAGATGGCTCATGCCATCGTGAATCGGGCCGTTGATGAAGATGATCCGCTCTTTCAGCAGGCGGGAGAAAATATCATACGCGCGCTCGCCCCGGCTGGTCTGTTCAACGACCATGGGAACAAGCGTATTCATGTAGGTATCTACGGGATCGAACATTCGTAACCTGCCTGTTTTGCTGTGGATCGGGACATTATCCCAACAAGTGTTACCTGAGTCTTAGTGTTGGCTCCGGGGGGCTGCAAGGGGGTGTCGGTGAGAACGCGGAATGAATGTGGATCGCCGTCAATAAGATTGTCACACCTGCCGCTGTCCCGCAGCTGCACGCTATCCATGATTGCGCCCCGCTAAAGGGGCTGCGGGGAAAACGGCTGCGGGTTCCCCTTTTTTCATCACGGTTTTTTGATTCATACATATAGCAATAATTGATCGAAACATGTACTGAAGTGGCTCGCAGGCGACGAGCTTTACGTAACGGAAACTACGCCCGGTCAACGGGTTCACAAGGAACACATTCGATGGCACTTCCACAGCTGTCTCAGGACATGTCGCAACACGACCTGGATCGTATGGTCGATAATGCGACACGCGCGTCCAACTTCCTCAAAGCAATCAGTCACGAAGGCCGGCTGATGATCCTGTGTCACCTGGTGTCCGGTGAGAAATCTGTCACCGAGTTGGAAGAGCTGTTGTCCGCCAGACAAGCCGCTGTTTCACAACAGCTTTCCCGCCTGCGTCTGGAGGGGCTTGTGATACCGCGCAGAGAGGGCAAAACCATCTTCTACCGGTTGGCCGATGACCGCCCGCGCCGGATGCTTGAAGTGGTGTACGAGCTGTTCTGCGGTGACGACAGAGGCTAGCTCTGGCTTGGTGTCGAGAAAGGTGCTACCGAATCCGTATCGAGCACTGAGGAGACACACATGATCCGCGTAATTCTGATTGGCCTGAGCCTGTTTGCACTGACCGCCTGCGAAACCGCCAAAGGAGCGGGCAAAGATATCGAAAAGGCCGGGGATGCAATCCAGAACGCAGCTTCGGACGTGCAGGAAAGCCTATAAGCGCGCTTATCTTGCGGGCAACCCGAACATAAACGCAATATATGGTTGAAGAGTGCGCCCATACGCAGTAGTCTAGCCCTACAGGTGCATAGACGCGGCATTGCATATCTGACACTAAATCGGGGCTCTTTCGCGCACGCAGAAGAGCCCCGTTCCCATTCGGCAGGGGTGAGTGGTAGCCTGTATGAAACCGAATTTCGGCAAAGGAAAAGGCGTCAGGTGCGCAGACGCGGTCTTTGCATGTACCCTTTCGGATACGCCCTGACGCCTTACCGGGTCGACGTACCCCGAGGAGCACTCCGATCCAGTCGCCCCAGCCCCCTGAGAGACTGTAGCCGCCGCTTTGTCCCCTAAGGTTCATCGCGACATGCATTGGCCGTCTGAGAAGATGGCCACCCGACCTGGGTCTGAGACCCATATCTGGCTGATCACCCACCGGTAAGCCTTTGCAGTCAAACGCAAATCCTAAGATCCGCCTTCCTCTGCCCAGACCCCCTTGGCCTTTGCGTCCCGCCCCGGTTCCGAAGACCCTGTGCGGTGAGATGACTGTTGCACCACGCCCTGCATCCGACAAGAAAATAGCACTGCAGCATGAAAATTAGACGGGGATAAGATGTTGATATCCGGCGGGAGAATTTTGTGGATAACCTGAGAAATGCCCATCCCGCGAAGGGTTGAGGGCGGAAAAAACCGGACGTGACCCCGGCACCCGAAATTCCCGCGATGCTGCGGGTGCAAAACGCTCCGTGCGGACCGTTAGGCCGAAATTGTGCGATTTGTACAACGCTCGGACCCCCAATCTTACGAATCGTACAGACGGAGATTCGCCGATGCGCTGCACCATTTCCTATGCCCGCGCCCATCTGGGGCCGCTGATCACCCGCGCCCAGGACCCGCGCGAGGTGATCATCCTGACCCGGCACGGCAAGCCGCTGGCCGCGCTGGTCTCGATGACCGAGGCCAACCGGATCTGGCAGTTGCAGGATGATGAGGAGATCGGATGGAAACACCCGCTGTCGGGGCTGCGGGGGATGTGGTCGAAGGGGCGCAACATCCCCGGTATGGAACCGGGACCGGACGGCCGCTATGTCACCGCACGCGAGGCCGCGCTGAAGGTCCGCGAGATCCAGATGACCCGCGCCGAGGAACGCCGCATTCTTGCGCGGGGCGGTCTGGATCCTGTCGCAGGCGGTGAACTGGCCGCCCGGCCTGCCTCCGCACGATGGAGACGCTGGTTCCGTTTCTGAGAAGCGTTCCGGCCCGGCGGTGGTACCAACACCCCCTCCGCCGCAATCCGTGAGCAATGGCGGCTCATACCCCTTAACAACCCGACCGGGCCGGAAACGCTTCGGTTCACCTGACGGGCCGGAACGGGGTCGAAAACAGTCCCGGTGCGCAGGCTACGGAAATCTCTGATCTGATGATCGGCACCCTCCTTTGGGATGCGGGCCGTGGTGGCCTGTGACTGAGATTGGAAGGGCGCGCGGCGGTTACAACTTGTCTGAAGGAAACTTCATCAAGGGTTCATGCGCGGGAAAGGTGGGCAAGAAGAAAACCCCACCCCTGCCCGGTATTGCGCATTGCGTTTTTCCTTCCAACACCGCGCGCCACAACTTAAACAGGGATTTCAAATAACTGCCCTCATCCGGGGGCGTCCGATCCAATTTGAAAAGCCCCAGACAGAACATGCGATTTCCAAAACGACAACATCGAGAGTTCAAGAGCGTTGTGCGCAGGTTCCGCAACGAGTTTTCACTGTTCGTGCTGGAACAAAGCCGCGGACAGGTGCTGTGCGGGCCGATGAAGGGGTTTCGCTTTGTCGAAAACGCATTCTGGGGCGGGCACTCGGATACGGCCACGAAAATCTTTGGCCTGTATGAGCAGCAGAACCTGAAGGTGCTGAGCAGCTCGGACAAGCCGGTGCTGGTGGATATCGGCGCGGCGGACGGCTTTTGGGGCGTCGGGCTGGTGGCCGCCGGGCAGTTCGAAAAAAGCGTGTGCTTTGAGGTTTCGGCAAAAGGCCGGGATGTGATCCGGGAAACAGCGGAGCATAACGGCGTGGGCGACCGTGTGACGGTGTTTGGGGATGCGCTGACGGACACGGTTGAAAACATCGCAAGCGTGGCCCCCGACCCGGCGGACATCTTCTTTCTGATCGATATCGAGGGCGTTGAATTCAGCCTGTTGACCGAAGATTTTCTGACGCATTACCGCAGATCGGAATTCCTGATCGAACTGCACCCCCAGATGGTGGAGGATGGCGATGCGAAACTGAAAGCGATCGAAGCGTTTTGCGCCGGGTATTTTGATATCGCCTATGTGGACGGAAGCGTGCGTGACACGTCCGAGATGGATGAGATTATCCGGTTGGGGGATGATTTCAAATGGCCGATCCTGTCCGAAGGGCGCGGTTTTCCGATGCAATGGTTGCATTTGGTGCCGCGCGGGTGAGGTGCGGGTCAGACGGTTGACCCGCAGACCCGAGGGCCGCAAACGGCCAGAACCCCAACGGCGCAAGCGCAGATACAACCGCCCAACCAACCCCACCCCGTAGGGCGGGCTTCAGCCCGCCACCGGACACAGCCAATCCATGCGCATTGGTTTGGGGTCGGGGAAATGGGGGAGTGGCGGATTGGCGGGCTGAAGCCCGCCCTACGGGTGGTCGATGGAACCGAAGAGCGGCGCAAACGCACCGCCCGTTTTGCCGGAGGCAAACCTTCGGTTTGACGGGGGCGAGTCGGCGCGACCCGGCGGTGCCGCCGGGCGGATGGCTTTAACAAATAAGCAAGTAAGCTAGCTACTTCTTCTTTATCTCAGGCAAAGGAGGTAGAATCGGGAACATCTCTCTCAGTTTTTCGTACTTTGAACGAACCGTTCCCGGAGAAGCTATCTCAATAACACCGATAATCGAAGCAATGCTCCCAACGTAGCCAACGGTTACTGGGTTCGCGACCGCAGCAACCAGCGCCGTGCAGAACACAAAGCGTCCGACATAAATAGATCCAGTTTTAAACGCCTCAGAAAGCCGCCGTCTAAGAACTTTTTTACGCTCTTCACTTTGAGTGAAGACAATTCCGTCAGACAATTCGCGCATTTCGTTGGCAATATCCCTAAGGATAGTTGGAACAGAATTGTCTACAAGCGGTTCTCCATCAGCAGCAACTGCGTTCTCCATCATGCTCGCAATCTCAGAGAATTGTGTCCCATCATCAATCTCCGCATCAGCAATAAGTTGTGCCGCGTCGATCTCTTGAGCACGAGCAAGCGCTTCGCGGAAGTATAGCCGCATCAGCTCCAGATGATCTCGCTCAAACCCTTGGAACGCTTCATCGTCCCAGTGATTTACGGCGGCTTTGAAATCTTCGGAGTTCGCTCCTCTCGAGATGATCTGCCCCCAACGGTTCAATAGCCTCGGGTTCGGTTCATCTTGAGCACATTCCGATTTATAGCGCTCCAGTTGTCTGATGAATTTATCGGATTCGACATTTGAGCCGACAGCCAACTCTTCAATTAAGGCGTCAGCTTGCTTGTTTAGCGATTCTAGGAGGTTCGAACGATCAGACACAAACTCATCGGCTTCATAGTCCAGTGAGTCTGATCGGAACGGAATTGGAACAATTTGGCGACCATCAGCATCCAAGTCAAAATCAGTTAGCGCAGCTCGAAGGATGGACCGTTTGAGTTCCTGTTTTGTCTGGATTGGATCGATTAAGAGACCTTGGTCAACATCATCAAACAAGATCATCGACCGATATTCTTCGCGGAGTTCCTCCGCTGCCAAAATCAATGCTCTCCGATAAGCTCTATCGGGCACGGTAACTCCGCGCTCCCAATTACTGATAGTTCCTGCCGATACACTAGCAGCTTCAGCCCAAATATGTTGCGCAAAAGTTCGTCTTCGCAGCGACGCGAAAGCCTGCCTATCAAAACGAGACATGCCGCGTTCAATGAACGCATCGAAGTCATCAAGAACCGCAGAATAGTAGTCGTACACTCCTAACGATGGGCCGTCATCCATACTCTGTCCTCAAAAATATTTTTTAAAAATATATAGTTGTCAGAATATGATTTCAACTACACGAACTAAGAATTATCCATCCATCTTCAGCGCTGAAATAAACGCCTCCTGCGGGATATCTACCTTCCCGAACTGGCGCATCTTCTTTTTCCCCGCCTTCTGCTTGTCCAGCAGTTTGCGTTTCCGGGTGGCGTCGCCGCCGTAGCATTTGGCGGTCACGTCCTTGCGCAGGGCGGACAGGGTCTCGCGGGCGATGACCTTGCCTCCGATGGCGGCCTGGATCGGGATTTTGAACATGTGGCGCGGGATCAGGTCCTTGAGCTTTTCGCACATCGCGCGGCCCCGCATCTCGGCCCGGTCGCGGTGAACCATGGTCGACAGCGCGTCGACCGGTTCGTCATTCACAAGGATCGACATCTTGACCAGCGCGTCCTGACGGTAGCCGGTCATCTGGTAGTCGAAGCTGGCATAGCCCTTGGTCACCGATTTCAGGCGGTCGTAGAAGTCAAAGACAACCTCGTTCAGGGGCAGGTCATAGACGACCATGGCGCGCTGGCCCGCATAGGTCAGGTCCATCTGGATGCCGCGGCGGTCCTGGCAGAGTTTCAGCACGTCGCCGAGATATTCGTCGGGCACCAGAATGGTCGCCTTGATACGCGGTTCCTCAAGGTGGTCGACCTTGGACAGGTCGGGCATATCGGCGGGGTTGTGCAGCTCGATCATCGCGCCGTCTTTCATGTAGACGTGATAGATCACGCTGGGCGCGGTGGTGATGAGGTCGATATCGTATTCACGCTCGATCCGGTCGCGGATGACCTCGAGGTGCAGCAGGCCAAGGAAGCCGCAGCGGAAGCCAAAGCCAAGCGCGGCCGAGGTTTCCATTTCATACGAGAATGAGGCGTCGTTCAGGGCCAGCTTTTCGATCGCGTCGCGCAGGTCTTCGAATTCGGCTGAATCCACCGGGAAGAGGCCACAGAACACCACCGGCTGTGCGGGTTTGAAGCCCGGCAGTGCGACTTCGGTGCCATTGCGGTCATTGGTGATGGTGTCGCCGACGCGGGTGTCGCGGACCTGCTTGATCGAGGCGGTGAGAAAGCCGATCTCACCCGGGCCGAGGCTGTCGATCATCTGCATTTCCGGGCGGAAGACACCGACGCGGTCGACATGGTGCAGAGTGCCGTTCGACATGAACTTGACCCGCATCCCCTTCTTCAGCGTGCCGTCCATGATGCGGACCAGAACAATGACGCCCAGATAGGCGTCGTACCACGAATCCACCAGCATCGCCTTGAGCGGCGCGTCCAGAGTGCCCTGCGGCGCGGGCAGTTTGTGCACGATCGCCTCCAGCGTTTCGTGGATGCCCTGCCCGGTCTTGGCGCTGACCTGAATGGCGTCGCTTGCATCGATACCGATCACGTCCTCGATCTGTTCGGCCACGCGGTCACAGTCGGACGCGGGCAGGTCGATCTTGTTCAGGACCGGCACGATCTCATGATCGGCGTCGATGGCCTGATACACGTTCGCCAGCGTCTGCGCCTCGACCCCTTGGGTGCTGTCCACAACCAGCAGCGAGCCTTCGACCGCGCGCATCGACCGGCTGACCTCGTAGGCGAAATCCACGTGGCCGGGGGTGTCGATCAGGTTCAGCACATATGTCTCGCCATTCTCGGCGGTATAGTCGATGCGAACCGTGTTGGCCTTGATGGTGATGCCACGCTCGCGCTCGATATCCATGCTGTCGAGTAGCTGTTCCTTCATGTCACGATCCTGCACTGTCCCGGTCTCCTGGATGAGCCGGTCAGCAAGGGTGGATTTGCCATGGTCGATATGCGCGACGATGGAGAAATTGCGGATATGAGCGAGGTCTGTCATGGAGTGGGGATATGCGTCGGAAATGGGCTGTGGTCAATGGTTCAAGATGATCTGCCGCGACCAATACAACTTCATTGCCAATCGCATACAAATCGCTTCAAGGAATGTACTTAGCACCAAACTTGATGCAGGAGATAAACTTGCATTGCGGCGAAACACCGTTTCAAGGCCAATGCGCTCGCTGAAGGGCCTGCATGTTGGATGTAAAGCACTGATTGTACGTATACTCTGAAGCAAACTCCACATCCCGGATGTCAAGAATTGAACGCGCAACGTCGCCTTCAATGCGATCACTCGACCAATAGTCTTCATTGGCGATCAAGCTCTGTAGCGGGCTTCTTGGAGAATAAGGTGAGGCGAGCAACGCAGCAGCAGTTACCGTACAATCGGCGACCTCATCCGCACAGTAAATGCTACAAAAGTTACGAATGGGGGTCCAGGCCACTATCTCTGAGCTAAGTTTCGTTGCTTTTTCCCTGATGCCGGCGTCACTAATCAATTCTCTTGGAGTAAATAGGCCCCAAGCTAGTTCGGAAGATAAGAAGCGATCATCTCCAGTATTCAGCCAAGCGAGCGATGCCGAACCTCCCAGATTGGAACCCTCCGAATTATGTTTCTGCAGGTACAATGCCCAGAACAAAAAGACACTGGCGTCTTGGGGTAGTTTGTGGTCGAGGCCTTGCAAAACCTCAACCAAATCAGCCCCTTCACCATCGTAGAGCATAGATTGCGCTGCAAGCATCGCGGTAATTGGTTCACCAAGTTCGACCAACACTGCAATCGCAGGAGCTTTATTCTCGAATTTGGCAACTTGTAGCAGGGCAAGGGCCAGAGGCTCGGAGTTTTGCACTTCCGTTAGCCATGATTTGCCCGACAGACCACCAGGTTTTCGCAGTAGAGCTATGCGATCCTTGCGATCCATTTCGGACGTCACATGCGCATGAAAACTACTTCGACTTGCGATGTTCGCCAGCAATATTTGAGCTGCAGCATTTCCATTTTGGGCCTGAGCAGAAAGGCTTTGCAATGCAGCCAGATCTTCGCCACCCAACCAAGCTAGAACCGCTTCTCTGAATTCCGGCGCGTCTTGACCTTGCAAAGAGGGCACTTCCGACAAAGCCACCATTGGATAAAACCAAACTGCGGCTGACAGAATCAGCTTTTTTATCGAAATCACTGCCCTACCCCTTGTATTCGCCGCTCAAATTCGCTTCCGGCATTTCCCGATGCGCGGCTTTTGTCCTCGTCAAATCAACACCGTTTGATTTGCCTGTCAAAACAATTGATCCGCGGGCCCGTTTGATTCATACTCCGCCGCAGACCGAGAGGGGCGCAAGACCCGTCCGGGCAGGCAAAAACGAGGCTCGAGTATGAAACAGTTCCTCATTATCGCAATTTGTGCGGCATCGCTGACGGCGGTGGCTCAGGTCGCGGATGCGGCGCAGATCAGGCAGGCGTGCATGGCGTCGGACCGCTCGGCGGCGACGCGGGACCGGTGCAGCTGCATTCAGCGCGTGGCGGATCAGGCGTTGACGCGCAGTGATCAGAAAACCGTGGCGAAATGGTTCAAGGACCCCCATCAGGCGCAGGTGTTGAAGATGTCGAAATCCGCGCGCGATGATGCGCTGTGGGACCGGTACCAGAACTTTGGCCAGATGGCGCAGGCGATCTGCAGCTAACCCGTTCAGAATGCTTGACCTGATCCACGCTGCGTCCCAGAAAGGCGCAGCGAAAGGTGTATTGCATGGTAATGAAAGGGCTGACCCTGCGGGGCCTTGAAGTGTTCGAGGCATTGGCGCGGACGGGATCGGTGGCGCAGGCCGCCGAGATCACGGGGCTCAGCCAGCCATCCGTTTCGCAGCAATTGCGCAATCTGGAAAACGCGCTGGGGACCGAATTGGTCGATCACGGGCGGCGACCGATGCGGCTGACGCAGGCGGGGCGCAGTTTCCTTGCGCGGGCCGAGGCGGTTCTGTCCGAGCTGCACATGGCCCAGAGCGAGCTGTCGGTCATGGATCTGGGCCATCTGACCACGCTGTCGATCGGGCTGATCGACGATTTCGACAATGATCTGACGCCGCGGCTGGCCACCTTGCTGGCCGACAGCCTGACCCGGTCGAAATTCAAGCTGATCACCCTGTCGAGCCTTGATCTGTTCGAGGCCCTGGCCGAGCAGCGCCTGCATATGGCGGTCACCGCCCATAGCGGCGAAGTGCTGGAGGGGGTGGTCGAATACCCGCTGGTCCACGATCCGTTCATTCTGGTGGCCCCACAGGGATCGGGGGGCGTCGAGGCCGTGCAGGAGCGGCTGCCGTTTCTGCGCTATGCCCGCGAGCAGCTGATCAGCCGCCAGATCGAGGCGCATCTGGCGCGCCGCTCGCAGGTGTTCGAGGAACGGTTCGAGATCGGCTCGCACATGGCGCTGATGGCCATGGTGGCGCGGGGTTTGGGCTGGGCGATCACCACGCCGCTGGGCTTCATGCGCGCGGCGCGGTTCCATGAGGGGCTGGAGGCGCACCCTGCCCCGTTCGGGGATTTCTCGCGCAACATATCGCTGCTGGCGCGCACCGAGTGGTCCGATCAGGTCCCGCAGGAGGTTGCGGGCATGACCCGGCGTCTGATGCAGAACCAGATCGTGGACCCGGCGCTTGCCAAGCTGCCCTGGCTGAGCGGCCAGTTGCGGGTGACCGGCGGCTAGGTGTCCAGATGGGCGGCAAGCCCGTCAACTGCGGCTTCGATCAGGTCCAGCGCGCCGTCGAAATCCCGCGTGTAATACGGATCGGGTACGTGATCGGCACCGGTCTGAGGGGCGAAATCCGTTAACAGGCGAACCGGTGTGCCGTTGCCCGGTGGGCGCAGGTCTTCGATATCAGCGATGTTTTGGGCATCCATGCCGATGATCAGGTCGAACCGGTTGAAATCCGCGACGGTGAACTGGCGCGCGCGCAGGTCGCCGAGGTCGATGCCTCTGCGGTTTGCGGCCTTCTGCATCGGGCCATAGGGCGGATTGCCCGCGTGCCAGCCCATGGTTCCGGCACTGTCGGTTGCATGATGCGGCGCGCGGGCGCGAAAGACGCCTTCGGCCGCGGGAGAGCGGCAGATATTGCCCAGGCAGACAAAGAGGATACGGTGTGTCATGGCCAAGGTGTAACGCGCGGAGGGGATATGGGAAAGATCGTCATTCTGACCGGGGCCGGGATTTCGGCTGAAAGCGGGCTGAGCACCTTCCGCGACGAAGGCGGGCTGTGGGCGCAGCACCGGATCGAGGATGTGGCCACGCCCGAGGGCTTTGCCCGCGATCCCGCCTTGGTGCAGGGGTTTTACAATGCGCGCCGCGTTCAGGCCGCCGCTGTGCAGCCCAACGCGGCCCACATGGCGCTGGCCCGATTGCAGCAGGGCTGGCCCGCAGAGGTCGTGATCGTGACCCAGAACGTCGACAGCCTGCATGAAGCGGGCGGTGCGACGGGTGTCATCCACATGCATGGCACATTGGCGGGTGCCTTGTGTTCCGGGTGTGATCATCGCTGGCCGGCACCGCCCGAGATGGCCGTTGCCGAGCCCTGCCCCGCCTGCGGCCAGCCCACCGCCCGGCCCGATGTGGTCTGGTTCGGTGAGATGCCTTATTACATGGACGACATCTACGACCACCTTGCCAGCGCATCGATCTTTGCCGCCATCGGCACCTCGGGTCAGGTCTATCCGGCGGCGGCCTTTGTCCACGAGGCGCAGGCGGCGGGTGCGCGGACGGTCGAGATCAATCTGGAACCGACGACCGGGCCCTCGGGCTTTGATGAGCGCATTGTCGGCAGGGCATCCGAAACGGTTCCGCGATGGGTCGGTCAGCTTCTTGCGGAAAATTCTTAAGCTACAGACAACGCTGGCTTAATTTGTGTACACTATCTGCGATAGCGACTGGAGGATGCGCCATGACTGATCAAGACCCCCGCACCGGTGAAATCCTGGATGACGGCAGCATGGCCGGGCGCGACATGCTGGGGGAACAGCTTTCCAGCCTGTGGTGGACTTTTCTGCTGCGCGGGGTGCTGGCCGGGCTTGTGGGCATCGCGGCGCTGTTCTGGCCATCGGGCAGCATCGCGCTGCTGCTGCGGCTGGTCGGTGTTTTGCTGATCCTCGACGGTGGGCTGACGCTTTTGGGTGTTGGCCGTCGCGGGGTGCTGGGTGGTGCCGCGATCGGCGCGCTTCTGATCGGGCTTATCTTGCTGATCTGGCCGGAAGGCACGGTGAAACTGGCGTTTTTCCTGTTGGGCGCATGGGCGCTGATCATCGGGATCGGATCCCTGGCGGCTGCCGGGCAGATGCATCCAAGTGACCCGCAACGCGGTTCCATGCGCGTCTCGGGATTTGTCGCGCTTGTCGTCGGGCTTGTCCTGATGATCTGGCCGGCGGTGGCGCTGGTTGCGCTGGGATGGGGTATCGCTTTCTCGGCGCTGGCCATGGCCGCTGTGATGTTCTGGCTGGCCTCGCGGTTCCGGCAGGCGGGCGACCGCGTCGGTATGAAAACCATCAACAAATAGCACTATCCGCAGCCGCGTGGAAAACAGGCCGGGCAAAGCCCGACCTGACGCATGGATGAGGGCCGCAGCGCGGCCCGAAGACAGGCGTTGCCCTAGTTCGAATGTGATCCGTGGCCGCCTTTGTCCTGACGTTCCAGATCGACGGGGATCTCGATCTCGACCTCGCCTGCCTTTTCAAAGATCAGCGTGACCGACACCATGGCGTCCTGTTCGAACGGGGCCGTCAGACCCATGAACATCACATGGTCGCCGCCGCGTTTCAGCATGTGGGTTTCACCGGCCGGAATTGCAAAGCCTTCTTCGACATGCACCATCTTGGCCACGCCGTTTTCATCGACCTTGTGGGTGTGCAATTCCACACGCGCTGCCGCGTCCGAGGTTGCACCGATCAGCCGGTCATCGGCGTTGCCCTGATTGTGGATCATCATGAACGCGGCACCGGCGATGGCGGTCTTGCCCGAGGACCGGGCATAGGCGTCGTCAACCTTGATGGGGCCTTCGGCAAAGGCGGGGATGGCCAGCGACACGGCGGCCAGAGTTGCAAGCAGAGTGGTATTGAGGGACATCGTGCCTCTCCTGTATAAAGGTTTGAAAAGGGTGGGTTTCAAACGCTGACAGGAGGCGCGCGGGCCGGGGCTGCGGGAACCGGCAGGGCGATCTGGTTGCCCAGATGCCGCAGCGGAGCTGGCTGCGCCCGTTCCGGCGCGGCTGGCAGTGCTGGTTGCGCGACAGCCACGGCCCCCAGCAGGGATATTGCATAGTCCGGGCAAAAATGCGGCGGTGCAGTGGGTTGCCCGTTTTCGTCCATATAGACGACGACCGGGCCGGTGCCCGTACACAGCACCATCTGGCCCACGGCCTTGTCCATGCCGCGCGACATGGCCAGCCCCTGCCCGGTCAGAACCAGCAGCAGGGACAGCGCATAAGGCAGAAATCTGGTAACAGCAGGTCTCATTCTGACCCAGCTATAGGTCAGCAGCGGGAAAAGCTTCAAGCGCCAAAGGGTCGCGCTTGAAGCTGTTTTTCAGTAATCCAGTCCGGGTCTTTTTACCGTGTCTGCGGTGAAGCTGGTATGGGACCGGTTCACCCAGCGCTGCATCCGCGTGCAGGTTGCAATCGCCTTGCGGAATACCGCGGCCAGAAACAGGAAAAGATAAAAACTTTTTAACGTCATAATGTGGCCCCCGCCTGATGAATGACAGTGACGTTAGGTCAGATTCGGAAACCTGTATGTGAAGAAGTTCACCAATGGCGAAAAATTAGTTCCAGATTGAGAACAATGGGGGCCGAAAGGGGCTGGCCCAACAGAAAAGGCCCCGCACGGAGAGGGTGCAGGGCCTGAAATTCTGTTGGTTGAAAGACCTTAGGCCGAAGCTTGCGCCTTGGCGATTTCTTTCTTCACTTTCAGAGCGTTTGCCGACAGCTCATCATCCTTGGCTTTAGCCAGGAACGCGTCCAGACCACCGCGGTGGTCAACCGAACGCAGCGCAGCCGCCGAGATGCGCAGCTTGACACCACGGCCCAGAGTTTCGGACTGCAGGGTAACGTCATTCAGGTTCGGCAGAAAACGACGACGAGTTCTGTTTTTGGCGTGGCTGACATTGTTGCCAGTCATCGGGCCTTTTCCGGTCAGTTCGCAACGGCGCGACATGGTTTCTTCCTTTGTTTCTGGAGGCCGGGCTGGATACCCGCGGCCAAATCACAAGGGGCGCAACCCGAAGTCGCGCCCGAAAACTGGTTGGATGCGTGTAGTGGGAATCGCGCGGGGGGTCAAGACGGGCTACGCGAAATCTTTCATTTTGCCTGCCATGCAGGAATGGCCCGGACGGGCCATGCCGTTGGCAAGAGTATTTGGCAAAAGGTGAAACGTCTATGGCGGCCCTTTAGCCGAGCGTGTCCAGAAGCTGACCGGCAGCGACCGCCGGGCTGAGTCGCCCTTGCGAGACTTCGTCGTTCAGGCGCTCCATCTCGGCGCGGGCCTGCGGTGTGTCGAGGCGGGCGAGAAGGGCGTGGCGGACCTCCTGATCGAACCAGTAGCGGGCCTGGGCGGCGCGGTTTGCCTCCCAGATACCGGTGTCGCGGCGCCATTTGGTCAGGGTTTGCATTTCGTCCCAGGCCTGTTCCAGCCCGTGTTCTTCGACGGCGGATACTGTCATCGCCTTGGGGAAGCCTTCGGGGTCCTGCGGGCGTTTGCGCAGCAGCCGCAGGGCGCCGGCATAATCCGCGCAGGTGCGGGTGGCGGTCGCTTTCAAGTCGCCATCGGCCTTGTTGACCAGAATGATATCGGCCATTTCCATGATGCCGCGTTTGACGCCCTGCAACTCGTCCCCGCCCGCCGGGGCCAGCAGCAGCAGAAACAGGTCAGACAGTTCGGACACCACTGTTTCCGACTGTCCCACACCCACGGTTTCGATCAGCACCACGTCATAGCCTGCGGCCTCGCACAGGGCGATAGCCTCGCGGGTGCGGCGGGCGACGCCTCCAAGGTGGCTTTGGCTGGGAGAGGGCCGGATGAAGGCGTTCTGCTCGCGGCTCAGGCGTTCCATCCGGGTCTTGTCGCCCAGGATCGAGCCGCCCGAGCGGGCCGAGCTGGGATCGACCGCCAGAACCGCGACGCGCAGCCCCTGCCCGGTCAGCATCATGCCAAAGCTTTCGATGAAGGTGGACTTGCCAACGCCGGGCGTGCCGGACAAACCGATACGCAGCGCCTGTCGGCCCGAACCGGCAAGCTGTGCCAGAAGGTCGCTGGCCTGTGCCCGGTGATCGGCGCGGTTGCTTTCAACAAGGGTGATCGCACGCGCCAGCGCCCGGCGCTCGCCCTTCAGAATTCTGTCGCTCAGGCTGTCTGTCTGCATTCTTGTCCCGATCCTAGAGGCAGGAACAGTTGCCGTGCTTGAGGGGTGTTTGTCCAGACCGGAGGCGGCAGGAATTGCGAAGATCGCGCAGCCTGCGTCATTTCGTGCGGGGCGATTTGCTGATGTGAGCGCGGAAACTGGACGCCACCTGCGGGATCGCGGATAAGGGCCGGATGATCCTACGCCTGCCCATAGACGATACCATACCCGGCCTGCTGGACACCCTGCGCGCGCAGGGACGGGCCGTGCTGCAAGCGCCGCCCGGTGCGGGCAAGACCACGCGGGTTCCGCTGGCGATGCTAGAGGCGGGTCTGTGCGGCGGCAGGATCGTGATGCTGGAGCCCCGGCGGCTGGCGGCGCGGGCCGCGGCAGAGCGGATGGCAGAGACACTGGGAGAGCGCGCAGGCCAGAGTGTTGGCTATCGCGTGCGGGGCGATGCGAAAGTGTCAAAAGACACAAGGATCGAGGTGGTGACCGAGGGTATTCTGACCCGGATGCTGCAATCGGACCCTGACCTGCCGGGCATCGGGGCGGTGATCTTTGATGAATTCCACGAACGCTCACTCAACGCGGATCTGGGCTTGGCGCTGTGCCTTGAGGTCACGGGCGCGCTGCGGGACGATCTGATTCTGCTGGCCATGTCGGCCACGCTGGATGCAGACCCGGTGGGGCGCCTGATGGCCGCGCCGCTTGTTACGTCGGAAGGGCGGAGTTTTCCTGTCGAGATGCGCTGGCTGGATCGGCCATTGGGGCCACAGGCGCGGCGGCTGGATGCATTGGTCGATCTGGTCGTTGAAGCCGAGCGCGAGACCCGCGCCACCGGCGGCGGGATCTTGGTGTTTCTGCCCGGTGAGGGTGAAATCCGGCGGGCTGAGGCAGCTTTGACCGGACGCCTGCCCGCCAGTTGCACGGTGCGCCCGCTGTTCGGGGCCATGCCCTTTGCGGCCCAGCGCGCGGCGATTGCCCCGGATGAGACCGGGCGCAAGGTGGTGCTGGCGACGTCGATTGCCGAAACCTCGCTGACGATCCCCGATATCCGGGTGGTGGTGGATATGGGGCAAGCACGGCGGGCGCGGTTTGATCCGGGCTCGGGCATGTCCCGGCTGGTGACCGAGCGGGTAACACGGGCCGAGGCCACGCAACGCGCAGGTCGTGCGGGCCGTGTGGCCGAGGGGCTGTGTTACCGGCTGTGGTCAAAGGGGGAGGATGGCGCGCTGGCCGCGTACCCGCCTGCCGAGATCGAAGCCGCCGATTTGACCGGGCTGGCGCTGGAGCTGGCGCTGTGGGGCGCGGATGCCCCCGATCTGGCCTTTCTGACCCCTCCGCCCGAAGGCGCGATGGCCGAGGCGCGTGCCCTTCTGATGATGCTGGGCGCGCTGGACAGCAACGGGCGGATCACCGAACACGGGCGGGCGCTGGCGGCGCTGCCGTTGCATCCCCGGCTGGGGCATATGCTGGTGCGGGCCGGACCGAGTGCCGCGCCATTGGCCGCTTTGATGGCCGAGCGCGACCCCCTGCGCGGCGCGCCGGTGGATATCGCCTTGCGGCAAGAGGCACTGCGGGATGTGCGCACCTTTCAGCGCAATCGGGTCTGGCAGGTGAACTTGGGGGCCGTGGATCGGATCAATGCCGAGGCCAAGCGGTTGAACAAACAGGCCGGAAGCAAGACGGATGATCTGAGCGCTGCTGCCATGGCCGCCCTCGCCTATCCCGACCGTATCGGGCAGCGGCGCAAGGGCGATGCGCCGCGTTATGTGTTGTCGGGGGGCAAAGGTGTCGTGCTGGACAGCGGCGATTCACTGGCCGCCGCGCCTTTTCTGGTTGTCACTGACACCGATGGCAACCCGCGCGAGGCAAAGGTGCGGATGGCCACCCAGATTTCGGAACGCGAGATCCGCGAACTGTTCGCCGATCAGATCGATTGGGTCGAGGTTTGCGCCTGGTCGAAACGCGAACGGCGGGTCGTGTCACGGCAGCAGGAGCGGTTCGGAGCGATCACGCTGGACGACCGCATCTGGAAGGATGTCCCGGACAACGCCGTGGCGCGCGCGATGCTGGACGGGGTGCGTGATCTGGGGTTGCGGCTGGACGGGGCCGCCGCACGGCTGGCCGCGCGGGTGGAACTGGTGCGTGCCGACGGGGTGGATCTGCCCGACTTTTCGGTCGAAGGTCTGATGGCCGAGCTGGACGACTGGCTGTTGCCGATGCTGTCCGGTGTCAAAAGCGCAGAGGACTGGAAACGGTTTGACCTGCTGCCCGCCTTGCGCGCGCGGTTGGACTGGACCCAGACCCAGGAGCTGGACCGCCGCGCGCCGGGATCGTTTGAAACACCGCTGGGGCGCAAGGTGCCGATCGACTATGGCGCGGCGGTCCCCGAAATATCGGTTCGGTTGCAGGAGCTGTTCGGCGTGACCCGGCATCCGGTGGTCGGCGGACAGCCCCTGAAGATCACCCTGCTGTCCCCGGCGCAGCGCCCGATCCAGATTACCCGCGATCTGCCGGGGTTCTGGGCCGGGTCTTATGCGGATGTGCGCAAGGATATGCGGGCGCAATACCCCAAACACCCCTGGCCCGAAGACCCGACACAGGCCGACCCGACGCTGAGGGCCAAACGCAGGCGGGATTAGACCCATTGCCGCGTCGCTTCCGGCAAGCGGCTCGGGCTTTCGGGGTTGTTGCGCGAAATCTCACAAATCACAGTAAATTGACCGAAAATCCGGTCATAATCAGAAATAAGCGGACATTTCATTGAAGTCTGGCATTATTGTTGTTACGTCACACAGGTTTCGAAGACAGAAACAGGATTTGAAGAACATCTCATGAGTGCTTGGCTGCGAAATATCTGGGAAGAGGTCGGACGCCCCTTGTTCCTGCGTCCCCAAAGGGTGCAGTTTGCGGCCCTGTGCACGCGCAGGCACGAGGATCAAGACGAGGTTCTGCTGATCACCAGCCGCGAAACCGGGCGCTGGATCATCCCGAAGGGCTGGCCTGTCAATGGTCTGGACGGGTTGGAGACGGCCCTGCTGGAGGCGTGGGAAGAGGCTGGCGTGCGTGCAGAAGCGGTCGACAAGGAGCCCATCGGCCAATTCACCTATGACAAGATCTTCAAGGGGGGATCGGCACAGTCGGTCCTGACCCGCGTCTACCGGGTTTCCGTGCGAGAACTTGCCGATGATTTTCCCGAAGTGGACAAGCGCAAACGTCAGTGGTTTTCACCGGCAGAAGCCGCCAAACGGGTGCAGGAGCCCGAGTTGCAGGCGCTGCTGCGACAGATGTAGCCGTTTCGCAACAATTTGATGGCTGCGCGCTTGCCCCTGAACCGGGAAACCGTTAGCTGCGGGCGATCTGCCAATCTTTGACCAAGCCCATGTCTGACACAAATTCAAAACCGCGCTGGCAGGCGCTTGACACCGACCTGCAACGCATCTCGCGCGTCGAAATTGCCAATCTTCATGTCGCCCGCCCGCTGCTGGCGCCAGGAATTGCACTGGCGTTCATGGTGCTTGCCGGATTGATGGCGGCGGTGCTGTTTGGACGGGCCGACGGCACCTATATCGTCGTGGCTGCGGCCGCGTTCGGGGCCTATATGGCAATCAATATCGGCGCCAATGACGTGGCCAACAACATGGGTCCCGCGGTGGGTGCGAACGCGCTGACCATGGGCGGTGCCATCGTGATTGCCGCCGTTGCCGAAAGCGCGGGCGCGTTGCTTGCGGGGGGCGATGTGGTCTCGACCATCTCGAAGGGGATCATCGACCCGGCCTCGGTGCAGAACAGTAACGTGTTCATCTGGGCCATGATGGCGGCGCTGATCTCGTCCGCCATGTGGGTCAATCTGGCGACCTGGATCGGTGCGCCGGTGTCGACAACGCATTCGGTTGTGGGCGGGGTCATGGGCGCGGGGATTGCCGCTGCCGGTCTGAGCGCGGTGAGCTGGGGCACGATGGGCGCAATTGCGGCCAGCTGGGTGATCTCTCCGGTTCTTGGCGGCGTCATTGCGGCGGCATTTCTGGCGTTGATCAAGACCAAGATCCAGTATCAGGACGACAAGATCGCCGCCGCGCGGCGTTGGGTGCCGATCCTTGTGGCGGTGATGGCGGCGGCGTTTGCCACCTACCTGTCGGTCAAGGGTCTGAAGCGGATCGTCAAGATTGATCTGCAGATGGCGCTGCTGATCGGTCTGGGCAGCGGTGTGCTGGTCTGGGCGCTGACGGTTCCCTGGGTGCGTCGCAAGTCCGAGGGACTGGAGAACCGGACCCGGTCGCTGAAAACCCTGTTTGGCCTGCCATTGGTGATATCGGCCGCGTTTCTGAGCTTTGCCCATGGCGCCAATGATGTGGCCAACGCGGTCGGCCCCCTTGCAGCGATTGTTCACGCGGCGGAGTTCGGGGATTTCGCCCAAAAGGTTTCGATCCCGTTATGGGTGATGATCATCGGCGCGTTCGGGATTTCGTTCGGCCTGTTCCTGTTCGGGCCCAAGCTGATCCGGATGGTCGGCAGTCAGATCACCAAACTGAACCCGATGCGGGCGTTTTGCGTGGCGTTGTCAGCGGCGATCACGGTCATTGTCGCCAGCTGGCTGGGCTTGCCGGTCAGTTCCACGCATATCGCCGTTGGCGCAATTTTCGGCGTCGGATTCTATCGTGAGTGGCAGTCGGATCGCAGGCGGAAACAGAACAATGGGCGAAACGCGACAGCGCAGAAGCTGGCCCCGGAAGAATACCGGCGGCGCAAGCTGGTGCGGCGGTCGCATTTCATGACGATCATTGCGGCCTGGGTCGTGACCGTGCCTGCCGCAGCCGCCATGTCGGCCGTGATTTTCTGGATATTGACCAGATTCGTCTGACGACTGCTATCAGAGCCTGATCTGTTCCGGGGACAGCGGATGATCGGGCGCGTGTTTGATCAGGTCAGACACTTTCGTGCAAAGGGGGGTGGGCACCCCGGTTTCGTGCCCCAGCCGAATGATATGGCCCTGAAGGCTGTCGATTTCCGTTTGCCGCTCGGCCATCAGGTCATAGGCCATCGAGGTCCGGGCGGTGGGGTCGATGGTGAGCATCCGCGCCGCGATCCGGCTGAACAAAGGTGTCGGCAGCCGCAGGATATGCGGCGTCATCCACGCCGGAAGCGGCGTTGTCGAGGCCACCGGATGCCCGGCCGCCTTGAGAACGGACAGCGCCTCGGCCATCTGATCGGCCATGAGGTTGCGCCAGTCACGGCTGAGCAGCTGATCCACAAGTGGCAGGCCCGACAGTGCGTTCAGCGCGTTGTTGAGGTTGATCACCAGCTTGCCCCATTGCACCGCCTCGATCCGGTCAGTCGCGATAACGGGCAGGTCCGGGCTGCTGAGGGCGGTGGCCAGATCGCCTGGGCCGTTCTGGATGACAATTTCGCCTGATGTGGCCCGGTGATAGGTGGCGGGGCCGTTCGGGACCACGTTGAAGGGGACCATGCCCGCGCGCACATCCCGACCGGGCAGGGCCTTGCGTAGGGTTGCCGCATTCTCGATCCCGTTTTGCCAGGACAGGACGGGCGCGTCCCGACAGGCGGCGTCCGCGATATGACCGGCCATATCCGCCGTCGCCCCGGATTTGACGGTGACAATGACCAGCTCGGCCTGATCCAGGCAGGCAGGATCGGCGCTGAGTGTCAGGGCTTCCGCCGCAACATGGGCATTGAGGCCATCGTAATCCGTGACCGTCAGCCCATGTTCGCGAATCGGGTCCAGTACACGGGCACGCCCCAGCAAGGTCACCGCATGCCCTGAGCGGGCCAGTAAACCGCCGCAGTAGCAGCCGATGCTGCCCGCGCCTGCGATGACAAGTTTCATGATACCCCCTCTGGTATACCAGAAAGGATCACCGCAAACGGACGGTTACACAAGCCCACCCGGCCCCGACGCCGTACGCGGGCGGGCCAGCCGGGGCTTAGTACGCTCAAACTGTTCTGAAATGGCGATAAATTCGCGGTCATCCCCTGCCGGAAGGTGGAAGGCGCCATTGACCCAATCGGCGCTTTTCCACTCATGAATCGCCGTCTCGATCTTTTCTTTCGAGGATGAGACGAAGTTCCACCAGATATAGCGATCCTTATTCAGGGTCGCGCCGCCCAGCAGCATCAGCCGCGCACCCTGCGGGCCTGCCCGGGCCGATAGCCTGTCACCGGGGCGGAACACCATCATGCGGCCTTCGTCGAACATGTCGCCTGCAATCTCGATCGATCCTTGCGTGACATAGACACCGCGATCCTCGTGGTCGTCGGGCAGCGGGAAGGACGCGCCGGGGGCAAGCTGAACATCCAGATAGAAGGTCTCGGACAGCATCGTCACGGGGCTGGTTTCGCCATAAGCGTTGCCGAGGATCAGCCGTGCGCTGACGCCCTTGTCTTGGATATGGGGCAGCGCGCCTTGCTTGTGGTGTTCGAACTCGGGGGCCATATCCTCCTGCGCTTCGGGCAGGGCAAGCCAGGTCTGAATGCCGAACAGCTTGTGGCCTTTGCCGCGCGTTTCTTCGCTGGTGCGCTCGGAATGGGTCACGCCACGGCCTGCAACCATCCAGTTGACCTCGCCGGGGTAAATCATCTGGTGAGTGCCGAGGCTGTCGCGGTGTTCGAATTCGCCCTGATAGAGGTAAGTGACGGTTCCCAGCCCGATATGCGGGTGCGGACGCACATCAATGCCGCCTTCGGTGACGAATTCTGCCGGGCCGACCTGATCGAAGAAGATGAATGGGCCAACCAGTTGGCGTTTGACCGAGGGCAGCGCGCGGCGCACCTCGAACCCGCCCAGATCGCGGGCGCGGGGAATGATGAGTGTTTCCAGCGCGCCGTTTTCAGCTGCGTCGGTGGTGTGGGACGGGTTCCAGCTCACATTCGTATCCTCGGCCTTTTTGATCATCCAAAGCAGGTCTGCATTCGCTAAGTCAAAATATATGCAGGCCCGGGCCCGGCGTCAGTGCAGCCCTGCACGGGGGACGTGCATATTTGCGGCATTCGCGCGTGGTGGTGCATATTGATATAACCCCTAACTAGGGATAAATGACTGCCATGACACACGAGACTCAAAACCGAGAAAATCAGGCCCTGGTATTGGCCCTGTTGCGCAGCCAGCAGTTGTTCATGCGTGCCATGGGACCGGTGTTTCGCGCCGGGGGTCTGACGGCACCTCAGTGGGATGCGCTGGAAACCCTGAACACCAAAGGCGCGCTGTCGATCAATGACCTGTTGCGCCTGACGCTGTCCACATCCGGCAATCTGGATGTTGTCGTCAAAAACCTGATTCAGGCCGGTCTGGTGGAAAAGACCGTTGATGAAACCGACAAGCGCGCCCGCGTTTTACGCCTGACAGAAGCCGGAAAACAGAAAGTGGCCGCGTTCATGCCCGTCCACAATCAGGCGCTGGAGCAGATATTCGGACGCCTGAGCACCGAAACCAGACGCGAGACAATCAGAACGCTCAACCAGCTTCGCAAAAAGCTGCCCCAACCACAGAAAGGCGAGACATGACCAACAAAACCTTCCTGACCGCGCATGGTGTGATCTATATGTTTTTCGCATTGGCGCTGTTTTTTGCGCCAACCATCCTTTGGCCCAACTATGGACTGCAACTGAACGATCGGTATGCCGTGTTTCTGTCGCAGCATAATGCGATCTTTCTGGGTGGCATCGGCCTTATCAGCTTCCTGTTTCGAAACACTGAAACCGGTACCGAGACGGCACAGAACATCCTGAAAGGTCTGATGGGGACCAACATATTGGGCGTTGTCATCACGCTTTATGCCTGTCTGACCGGGGTGTTCACCGGCTTTGGCTGGTCCGACCCCATCTTCTTTGCGCTGCTTGCCATTCTGAGCTTTGTGCAGCTTGGCAAGAACCGCTGATCACACCCCCTCCCCCCCTGAACGTGGAGCATTTGACCATGAGTACGATGAAAATCTGGGATCTGCATCTGGCCTATGACGGACCCGTAACCGCAGAGTTTCTGGCCGGAACAAAGGAACTGGCTGAAAGCATCGCCCAGGAACCCGGTGTCGTCTGGAAAATCTGGACCGTCGAAGAAGGCACGAACCATTTCGGATCGACCTATCTGTTTCGCGATCGCGCCAGTCTGGAGACCTACAAGGCGATGCACCTGAAACGCCTTGAGGCCATCGGGGTCGCAGTGACCTCGGATCATGTCTTTGATATCATGGAAGACCTCAGCGCGATCAACAACGCGCCGATACACGGCTGACGGACCCGGAGAGTACCCGCGCCATCAACCTGCCAGGCGCTTTGCATAGGTGGCGCGGGTCATCTCGACATCCTGCACGGTGATGCTGCCGACCTCGGGCAAGGTCTGGGCCAGAACGTCCAGAATGATGGCGTTAAGCTCGGCCCGTGTGGCCTCATCCCGGCCACGCATCAACAGCAGCGTGGCATGCACGAAGGTCTGTGGTTGCGTTCCGATGTAGGAATAGGCAATCGGTGCGGCGCGGATCTTGAGCGCTGAGGCGTCGATTTCATCATGTTTTGCGAGAACAGCATGCAGCCGCTCGCAAATCATCTGGAAATCATGAGTGTCGTCCAGAGATTTGGAAAATTCCAGTGTGACGTGAGGCATTGAATGCTCCGAAGGTCATGAGAGAGCCTGATGGCCCTCTCGAAACTGCAAGGTGATCCTAAACGCCAAGACACCAGCGCATGACGGCCTTTTGTGCGTGCAGGCGGTTTTCGGCCTCGTCGAAGATGACCGAGTTCGGTCCGTCCATGACCTCGGAGGTTGCTTCTTCCTCACGATGCGCGGGCAGGCAGTGCATGAACAGCGCGTCGGGTTTGGCATGTGACATGAGTTCCGCGTTGACCTGATAGGGGCGCAGCATGTTGTGGCGGCGTTCTTTGGCGGATTGGCTGTCATGCATCGAAACCCAGGTGTCGGCCACCACCAGATCAGCGCCCTCGACCGCTTTGTGCGGGTCCCGTTCGATGACGACTCGGGACCCCTTCTGGCGGGCAAACCCCATGAACTCTTCTTCCGGATCAAGCTGGGCCGGGCCGGAGAAGGTCAGATCGAAGCCGAACTGACCGGCGGCGTGCAGGAAGGAGGCGCAGACATTGTTGCCGTCGCCGGTCCAGACCACTTTCTTGCCCGCAATGGGGCCGCGGTGCTCCTCGAACGTCAAAACATCGGCCATGATCTGGCAGGGATGGGTGCGGTCGGTCAGGCCGTTGATGACGGGCACGTCGGAATATTCGGCCATCTCGGTCAGGATGGTTTCATCGAAGGTGCGGATCATGATCATGTCGACATAGCGCGACAGCACACGGGCGGTATCGGCAATGGTTTCGCCGTGACCGAGCTGCATGTCCTTGCCCGACAGCACCATGGTCTGGCCACCCATCTGGCGCACACCCACGTCAAAGGACACGCGCGTCCGGGTCGAGGGCTTTTCGAAGATCAGCGCGACCATACGGTCTTTCAGCGGCTGTTCGTCGTCAGGGGCGGCCTTGGGACGGCCCAGACGCGCCAGTTTCATCGCGCCCGCCTGATCGATCATGGACCGCAGCGCGGTGGCATCGGTTTTGTGGATATCGAGAAAATGGTTCATATCGCTTCGCTTTTGGCTGGTCGGGCGGTGGGGGCCAGCCCCCACACCCCCGGAGTATTTGGGAAAAGATGAAGCTCAGGCAGTTGCGAGCTGGGTTTCGATCTGATTGACGGCCTTTTCGAGGCGGATCATGGCCTGGGCGATGTCATCCTCGGTCAGGGTCAGGGGCGGCAGCAGGCGGATGACGTTGTCGGCGGCGGGGACGGTGATGACCAGATTGTCATAGCCCGCATTGACCACATCAATATTCGGCGCCTTGCATTTCAGGCCGAGCATCAGGCCCGATCCGCGCACCTCTTCGAAGACCTCGGGGTGATCGGCAACCAAGCCTTCGAGTTTCTGGCGCAACAGGCCGGCCTTGCGGTTGACACCTTCGAGAAAGGCGGGTGTGGCGACCTGATCGATCACAGCACAGCCCACGGCGCAGCCCAGCGGGTTGCCGCCATAGGTGGAGCCATGCGTACCTGCGGTCATGCCGGAAGCCGCATCTTCGGTTGCCAGCACGGCACCGAGAGGGAAACCGCCGCCGATGCCTTTGGCGACCATCATGATATCCGGGGTGATCCCGGCCCATTCATGGGCGAAGAGCCTGCCGGTACGACCGACGCCGCATTGCACCTCGTCCAGGATCAGCAGCAGACCGTGTTCGTCACAAATGGCGCGCAGGGCCCTGAGTTCGGCGTCAGGCACGGGGCGGATGCCTCCCTCGCCCTGAATCGGTTCGATCAGGATGGCTGCGGTATCTTCGGTGATGGCGTCGGTGACACCGTCGAGATCACCGAAGGCGACGTGGACAAAGCCCGGCAGAAGCGGGCCAAAGCCTTTGGTCATCTTCTCAGACCCGGCCGCTGCGATGCCCGCCGACGACCGGCCATGGAAGGAGCCGTCGAAGGTGATGATCTCAACCCGTTCGGGCTGGTCTTTGTCATAGAAATACTTGCGGGCCATTTTCACGGCCAGTTCACAGGCTTCGGTACCGGAATTCGTAAAGAATACCGTATCCGCAAAGGTGTGTTCGACCAGCTTGTCTGCCAGTGCCTGCTGTTGCGGGATGTTGTAGAGGTTCGAGACATGCCACAGCGCGTGGGCCTGTTCCGTAAGGGCGGCCACCAGTGCCGGATGGGCGTGGCCCAGTGCGTTCACCGCGATCCCTGCGCCAAGGTCCAGAAAACGTCGGCCATCCGCCTCGGTCAGCCAGGCGCCTTCGCCCTTTACAAATGACAGGGGCGCGCGGTTATAGGTCGGCAGAACGGACGGGATCATGGGATCATCCTTTTCGGGTCGTTTGAGCCTCGTGAGTGATACACGAAGGCCCGGTTCGTCAACAGATTTGGTGAGATTTGTGCCAATTTGGCAGGCACATGGGATCAAACAGGCCGATTACGCAAAGAGGCGTCGGCGTCGGAGCAGCTGGATATGTGCGCGTTTGATCATGGCCGCTCTATAGACGTGAAAAGACAGCCTGAAAACCCTATTATTGCCGCCGCGTCAAAATTACCGCCGGATCATTTCGCCGGGCGCCAGCGGTCGAGCTTGCCCATACCGCGGGTGAAAGCCCAGGCAAGGATGCGGGGCATGCCTTTGGCGACGAGGGCATCGACGCAATGAGACTGGAACTCTTCCAGCGAAGCGTCGGGATGGCGGAATGCACCGTTTTCGTAACACAGCGAGCAGTAACGCGTGCTGCGCCCGCCGTCAGCTTCGGACCCGCCGCCCTGGGGATCTTTTGACAGCGGCATGCCGCAACTTTGGCATTTGGGACCCATGGTGCATGTCCTTGCAGAGAATGACTGTCTGACATAGGATCAAAACCATGGAGTTGAGTCAACGGTTTTGAAACATGCGGATCGGGGAACTTGCGCGGCGCAGCGGGCTGAGCCGTGACACGCTGAGGTTTTATGAACGCCAAGGGCTGATCCGGTCAGGCCCGGGGCCGGACAACACAAACAGCTATCGCGACTATCCCGAAGACGCGCTGATCACGCTGGAACAGGTAGCCGATGCACAGGCGGCAGGCATCAGCATTGCAGAACTGGTCATGTTGCTGGGGCAGTTGGAAGCCGCCGATCCCGACAGCTTTGACGGCGAGGCGTTTTTGCAGGACCGGATTGACGAGGTCGAAGCGCGGATTGTGCGGGCAGAGCGGTTTCTGGACAGCCTCAAACAAGCCAAGGCGGCGCTGGCGGCCCCACCGGTTTTGCGCTGAGCGCAGAATTGCGTCTTGCCAAGGCACCCGTTTTGGCGCACCGCTTTCGCCCATGTTCACCCCGAAGGCGCAAAATCCTGCTTTGGCCGCAGGGCTGATCTTTGTCGCGACCGCCTTTATCGCGGCGACGACGCTGTTGGCCAAGGCCTTGGGGACGGATACACTCGGGCCACCCTTGCACGCGATGCAAATCAGTCACGGGCGGTTTCTGTTTGCCCTGCTTGCCATCCTGTCGGCGGTCGCAGTGCTTCGTCCCCGGCTGGGGCGGCCCCATTGGGGGCTGCATGTCGGGCGAACCAGCTTTGGCTGGGCCGGGGTGACGTTGATGTTCGCGTCTGTTGCGTTCATTCCGATGGCGGATGCGACGGCGATCTCCTTTCTGAACCCGGTCTTTGGCATGGTTCTGGCCATTCCGCTGTTGGGGGAACGCGTCGGCCCGTGGCGCTGGCTGGCGGCGGCCGTGGCCCTTGTGGGTGCGGTGATCCTGCTGCGCCCGACACCTGCAAGTTTTCAGCCCGCCGCCCTTCTGGCGCTGGCTGCGGCGGCGTTTATCGGGATGGAGCTGATCTTTATCAAGAAACTGTCGGGGCGCGAGGCCCCGATCCAGATTCTGCTGATCAACAACACGATGGGGCTGGTGATCGCCACGGTCGCGGTCAGCTTTGTGTTTCACATGCCTACGCCACAGCAATGGGTTGCGCTGGTGGGGATCGGCCTGCTGATGGCCTGCGCGCAGGTTTGTTTCATCAACGGCATGGCACGTGCGGACGCGTCATTCGTGGCCCCGATCAGCTATGCCACACTGATTTTCGCCGCGCTGTACGATTTTGCGGTGTTTGATGTGATCCCCGACCGGATCAGCCTGATTGGCGCGGTCACGATCCTGACCGGAGGGCTGATCCTGGTCTGGCGCGAGGCGGTAAACCGCCGGACCTGACAGAAAAAACCGCCCTTGCGGTTCAGGGGCGACCTTTGTGTCGCAAATCCCCATGAATGGCGAGGTGACCGGCGCATTCTGGGCTGAGTTGATTTGCGAGTTTGTTATGCATGAACGCCGAATACCTGAATGGGTACGCCACGCGCCTGCCCCATCGGTGCGCGATTTCGGGATTCTGGCCGGAATCGAAGCCGTGGTGCGCGGTATTCTGATTTCGGTCTTTCCGCTGGCGATGTACCGGGCGCTGGGCGATGCCTCGTCCGTGTCATTCCTGTATTTCCTGATTGGCATCCTGTCCCTGCTGGTCGGGTTGATGGTGCCGTTCCTGATCCGTTTTGTACCGCGCAGATGGGCCTATTCCACCGGTTGCGTCATGTTCATCTGCGGTGCATCGCTGGCGATCGTGGGCAGCCCCGAGGCCGTGGTCGGCGCGTTGGCCCTGAATACCATGGCCGCGGTTGTCACTTTCATCTGCTTCAACACCTATGTGCTGGATTACATCAGCAAGATCGAACTTGGCCGGTGCGAGACCAGCCGCATGTTCTACAGCGCTTTGGGATGGACGGGCGGCCCAATGGCCGGTGTTCTGCTGATGGAGCTTTGGCGCCCTGCCCCGTTTGTCATCAGTGCCGGAGCGGCGCTGGTCATGCTGGCGCAGTTCTGGCGCATGCGTCTGGGCAATGGCAAGCTGATCACCAAGGCTCGTGGTCCGGCCAAGAACCCGTTGGCCTTTCTTCCCCGGTTCTTTGTCCAACCCCGACTGGTTGCCGGATATCTGTTTGCAATGATCCGGTCCTGCGGGTGGTGGATATATGTGGTCTACCTGCCCATTTTCGCCATCCAAAACGGGCTGGGAGAACAACTGGGCGGCATCCTTCTGTCATGCACTAACGCCATGCTGCTGGCCGCCCCGTTGATCCTGCGCTGGGTCCAGACGCGGTCGCTCAGGTCGGCTGTTCGCATCGGGTTTGCCGCCGCGGGGGCCTGCTTTTTCGCAGCCGGATTGGTCGCGGGATGGCCGGTTGCCTCGGTGGCTGCGCTGGTTCTGGGGTCTGTCTGGCTGATCGTTCTGGATATCTGCGCCGGATTGCCCTTCCTTATGGCCGTTAAACCGTCTGAGCGAACCGAGATGTCGGCGATTTATTCCAGTTACCGCGATGTCTCGGGCATTCTGACGCCCGGTGTTGCATCTCTGGTCTTGTTGGTGGCGCCGGTGGCCGGTGTGTTCGCGGCAGGCGGGATTGCCCTGTTTGGCGCTTGGGCTGTGTCGGCCCGCTTGCATCCGCGGCTGGGCGAATCCAAGCCTTCCCTGCCGCCCGACAGGTTGGCAGAGACCGGTTAAGCCTTTAGCCGATAACCGGTGCGCAGCATTTGCCAGGTGATCAACCCGATGGCCAGCGTGGCAAAGCCACAAACCGCCATGCCCAACCACGGTGAGCTGTCGGACACGCCGATCATGCCGTAACGCAGCCCATCGATCAGGTAGAAGACCGGGTTCAGATGGGTCAGGCGGTTCAGGACAGGAGGCAGCGCCTCGACCGAATAGAAGGTGCCCGACAGGAAGGCCAATGGCGTGACGATGAAGTTGGTGATCGCGGCCATCTGATCGAATTTGTTTGCAAAGATCCCGGCAAACAGGCCCAGTGCGCCCATGAAGGCGCCCCCCAGAACAACAAAGATCAGTGCAATCAACGGGTGCTGGGGCGCGATGGACAGCAAAACCAGCAACGCAACTGAAATCACCAGCGCGATCATCAGGCCACGGGCGATGCCACCGGCGAGATACCCCAGCAGGATCTCGAGCGGGGACAGCGGCGGCATCAGCGTGTCGACGATATTGCCCTGCACCTTGGCAATCACCATCGAAGAGGAGGTATTGGCAAAGGCGTTCTGGATCACAGTCATCATCAGGATCCCCGGTGCCAGAAAGACCACAAACGGCACGCCCATGACGTCAGGGCGGCTGGGCCCAATGGCGATGGTGAAGATCAGCAGGAACAGGCCAGCCGTGACCAGAGGCGCCAGAACGGTCTGGGTCCAGACCGAAAGAAAGCGCCGGATTTCGCGCTGCGCCAGCGTGTAAAGCCCCATCCAGTTGACCGCCCCAAAGCTGCGTTCGGTCTGTTCTGCGGGATTCTGCATGCTTTGCCCTCAACCTGATTCGAAGACAGCTTGTAACTCGGGCTGCAGTGTTTAGAATAGGGGGCTGAGACGAATTCCCAAGGCGGCCCGAATCCGGGGCCGCTTTCCGCTTTTGAAAGGCTGACGATGTCCTGGACAGACGAGCGCGTAGAACTGCTGAAGAAGATGTGGGGCGAAGGCCAGTCGGCCAGCCAGATCGCCAAGGAACTGGGTGGCGTGACCCGCAACGCGGTGATTGGCAAGGTCCACCGCCTGGGCCTGTCCAACCGGACAGCAGGCGCAGCCCCGGCCAAGTCCGAACCGAAAGAGAAACCGGCACCCGCGCCCAAGGCCGAAGCCAAGCCCAGACCCATGCCAAAGACAGAACCGGCGCGCCCGGCTGCTGCTGCCGAGGCGAAACCCGCCGTTCCGGCGCGCCGCCAGATCATCCCGGCCGGTCAGCCGCTGCCGCCGCAGCCTTCGGCCAACGAAATCAGCCCCGAGGCGCTGGCCAAGGTCAACGAGATCGAGAAGAAAGCCAAGAAGCTGACGCTGATGGAACTGACCGAGAAAACCTGCAAGTGGCCCGTGGGCGACCCCGCGACCGAGGATTTCTGGTTCTGCGGACTGCCGGTTGAGGCAGGCAAACCCTATTGCGAGGCGCATGTGGGCGTGGCCTTCCAACCCATGAGCTCGCGCCGCGACCGGCGGCGGTAATTGCGAACACAAGAACCTAAATCTTGTCTATGGAACGTGAAAAGGGCGCAGGCGTTTCGCCACGCCTCTTACCGGAGGCGTTGCATAGTCAAGAACGACGCAAGACGTAACGAGCTCTTACAAAGAAAACACCCTCGCTGAATGCTGCGAAGGTGTTTTAGTTCGGAGCGTCAACTTTGCGGACAGAGCTGCCTTTGAGCCGATGTCCGCTTCCATGACCGACCAAAACGGGCCGATTTACAAGCGATCTGATTCTGCACACTCAATTCAGACCATTTCAACGTAGATGATGCGCAATAGTCGAGTTTTTTGCGCTAGAGTGATAGCCGACACACGTACGCATCGCGGAGAATGCGTTCAAAAAAACATCCAAGTTAAAGAATTTCGATTTAGAAACGAACAGATGCCTAGGTAATGTGGTTTAGCTCGATTGCGCTTCCTTGTCCTTCGTAGCGCACAGCTCCCGGAGTCCATGGTTCAGAAGCCGAGTAGTAACCTTCAAAATAATCAACGAGCTCATCCGATGATTCGGCAAGCGCGCCACCGATTGCATCAGTCAGGGCGACAGCTGCTTGCTGCGCCAAAAGAATTGTCCCCGCTGCTAGGCCTGTGGTCGCAACGGCAGCAGCGGTCACGATTTGCTTTAGATCACTTTGGTTGGCGATCACGGCAATACGCTGCATCAACTCACCAAATTTGCGCCGATCCTCTTTTGACTCCCATACTTGGACACGAACGGCTAAACCGGAACGCACGGTTTGAGGCGGGAAAAGCACTGTGCCTTGACCAATAAAACGACGAACATTTTGGTTCTGATTGAGGGGAATGATGCATGAATCTGGAGTACTGATTGTACCTGGATAAAGGTGCAGTCCCTTCATATCCCAAGTCCACGCAAGAAAGTATAATTCGGTGTCGAGACGGAACAATCGTTGAAGAAAGTTGGGGAACCCCTCTGACATTTCCAGCTCAGAAAGCGTGAGGCCACGAATGTCCGCACTTTCAACGAAAAACGTTTCTGTTACGTTATCATCTTCAGATTTCGAAAGAGAAAAGCTCGAAGCGATACCTTCCTGAGGTCTTTCCTGTTTGGAAAGGGTAAAATCCTTAATGGATCCGTTTTGAATCAAAGCCATGAATTAAATGTCCTCTCAAATTTTCGTACCAGAAGCACCCAGAAGCTGGAGACTGTGCATGTTGTTCTTGGCTGCCATCCAAGCAAAACAAACTTCTCCGTTCGACAATCCATATGATGCGCCATTCTGTTTGAAGTGATCTTGCAGTTCATCAAATTCTTCATACAACTGTTGCTTCGCACAGCCGATGTCGTGAGACATCGTGAAAATACATTTGAGTCCGTTGGTGATTGCAAGTTGAGTGGGCAGAGGCACCTTTGGTTGCCATACAAGTTCATCATCGAATCCAAGATAACTGTCACAGCCCCCGGTCGCCACTGCATCTGGTCCCAAAGTGATTGCCGAATAGCAAGCAATTGCCACAACCATACCGTGACCGAGTTGACCAATATTTGTGCTATCGACAATAGAATTGCCGTTCGCGATCAACTCATCTTTTAGACCGTGACCGAACCAAAAAAGATGATCATGGGTCGAAAGGTCGGTTTGCACGGCAGTTCTACTCGCAGCTGCCCCTGCGATATCGGTTCCCTGCCCGGGCGACGTATAATTCAATATCGCTTGACCCCAGGTTGCAGCCTCTTGCGCTGCGGAGTCATCTGCAGGCCTTACCACTAATATCTTCATCTAACGCGCCCCGGCTCATCTGATCCACTCCAACGCTCGATATCTTTCCTAAATTCCTCAAGTAATTCTTCGATCAACTCTGCTTGGGTCTTGGCCACCTCTACTTCGAAAACCGCCGCACTAAACAGGACCCGCACGGTTTTCGCGGGCGGGGTGATTTTATCCACAGCTCCATCATTCGAGAGTACCTCAGTCATGGCGCTCGATATTTCGCGGGGCGTAATGCTAGATGTCTCGGAGGTGGCAATTACCGCAACATCAGGAAGCGGGTGATTTGCACCCCATCGTTCCAAGACAGTGGCGACCTTAACAAATGCTTCTGGAGAAATATCGGGTGCAATAGCGGCCATTCTGTTTCAACCTAATTAATCAGTTAATACGAAAAATCATTGCGCAGCAGCAGTGTTGCGTTTGACAAACTTGTAGTCAACCCATGCTGATAATCAGTGAGAAAGGCTTAAGCGTGCAATTTTTTCCAGCACCTCCAATAAATCGGTCATTAGCTGCGACCTGACCAATGAGGAACTTGGGCTCGAACCTGACATTGAAGTGCAGGTGATCTTGGTGCCACTGGCACATGGTAGCCTTTCACTGCGCGGGATGTGTCGGCAGGTTCGGCATCGCCACCCAGCCCGGCAATTCATCCGGTGCGACCGAGACATGCAGGCGTTCCGACTGGTCCCGCCCGACCTTGCGGTGTTTGCGCAGCAGAAAGATCTTGCCCCAGCCGCGCCAGGTTCCAACCGATTGCGCATGGGCATCCGTCGGGAAACGGGTGCGCCAGCCTTCGGGCATCGGCAGCCCGTGCATCTCGGCCTTGTCCAGCATCCAGATCAACGAGATATTGCTGAGCGGGCGGGCCTCTTCATAGCCGTTCAACTGGCCGCCGATATCGCCGTGGGTGCCGCGGAACCAGACCTGTTCCACATGGCCATTGAACTCGGGCTTGCATCGCCACAGAACCGGCTCGAACACCTCGCGCGTTTCGTCGAGGGCCAGCGCGTGATAGCCATGCAGAGTGGCCGGGCCCAGCTGGTGGTTGTGAAAGGCATGGCGATCCTCGGCCCAGCGCCACAGAAGCGGCAGGCGCAGGCCCAGCGCCTTGACCGTGTCCCAGACACCGACCATCTCGATCTTGACGTTGTCATGGCAGAACTTGCGGCGGAAATCGCGGGCTGCGGTGCCGCTGACATTGCATTCATAGTGGCGGTAGGCTTGCAGGATGTTCCGCTCGGTCGCGTGTTCGGCCTTGAGCAGGCCGATCATGTCGATCACCCCGGCCAGGCTGCGCACGCCGTAGGCTCCACGGGAATAGCCGATGAAATAAATCCGGTCACCGGGCTTGTAGCGCGACGCCAGATAGCCATAGGCGCGGCGAATCTGGCGGTTGATGCCCCGGCCCATCATCACGTCCATGGTGGATTTCCAGCTTTCCCACTGCACGCCTGCCTCGTAGAACACCGACACCTTGCTGCCCATTTCGCAGCACAGGCGATAGGTCTGTCCGGCATGGGTTTCGAACCCCGGTTCGAGGGTGGACATGGTGCCATCTAGGATAATCACGTGGCTGATCGGCTCGCGGTGCCGCGTTTCGGCGGAGTGCTCGGACCGTAAGGGCCGCCCGAGCCATCCCAGAACCTTCCTACTTAGCCGCGACAGATTCATGCGTCAGCAATTCCCAAACCTTGTGAGGTGTGAAAGGCATATCCGCCTGCCGCACCCCGTGATCCCAGAGCGCGTCCTGAACCGCATTTGCCACAGCGGCCAGAGCGCCCACCGTGCCGGCCTCGCCGCATCCTTTCATCCCCATCGGGTTGGAAGTTGACGGCACCGGCGCCGAGGTAAACTTTATCATGGGTACGTCCACCGCGCGGGGCAAGGCGTAATCCATAAACGATGCCGTGAGCAGCTGTCCGTGATCATCATGCACCACATGTTCCGACAGCGCCTGCCCGATGCCCTGAACCACCCCGCCATGCACCTGCCCTTCGGCCAGCATCGGGTTGATAAGATTTCCGAAATCATCAACCACGGTGTAGCGGTCCACACGGGTTTCGCCGGTGAAGGAATCGATCACGACCTCGGCAACATGCGCGCCGTTGGGATAGCTGCGGGCATCCAGTTGCGCGCGGGACTCATGCGTCAGCAAGTCCAATCGCCCGTCAGCTCGGGCCATGGCCGCGGCTTCGGTCAGGGTCGGCGTTAGGTTCGAGCCCGGCGCGCGGAATGTTTCATGGTCAAATCGCACATCACTGTCCTCGACCCCCATCTTATCGGCCAGATAAGGCGTGAATGCGGCGATCATTTTGTCAATGGTGGCGAGGGTCGCGGTACTTTGCACCGTCACCGAGCGCGAGCCACCGGTTCCGCCGCCATGGCCAAGCCGGTCGGTATCACCCTGAATGACGGTGATCCTGTCCATCGGGACGCCGGTCTGATCGGACAGGAACTGAGCATAAACCGTTTCGTGCCCCTGCCCGTTCGATTGTGTGCCGACATAAAGGTTCACCGTGCCATCCTCGCAAAACTCGACCTTCGAGTTCTCGGAAGGGTCCCCCAAAATACTTTCGATATAGTAACAAAGACCCTGCCCCCGGATCAGACCGCGTTCGGCATCGGCGGCCTTGCGGGCTTCGAACCCGCTGGTCTGGCTGGCCGCGCGGCGCAGGACCATGTCGAAATCGCCGACATCATAGGTTTCACCCGTGGCAGAGGTGTAGGGGAAATCGCCGGATCTGATGAAGTTTTTGCGCCGCAACTCCCACGGGTCAAGACCCAGTTCGCGTGCGGCGCGGTCCATCACGCGTTCCAGCACATAGATCGCCTCGGGACGTCCGGCACCGCGATAGGCGTCGACCTGTGTTGTCGTGGTATAGAACCCCTCGACCCGGAGATAGGTGGTCTGAACGTCATAGACCCCCATCAGCACCTTGCTGAACAGGCTTGTCTGGATCGCCTGCGCGAAATGGCTGTTATAGGCACCAAGGTTGACTTTGCTGTGGACGCGGTAGGCGGTGATCCGGTGGTCTGCATCAAAGGCCAGCTCGGCCAGAGAGGTCAGGTCGCGGCCGTGGTGATCGGAGAGCATTGCCTCGGACCGGTCGGACATCCAGTGCACGGGCTGGCCTAGTTTCATCGCGGCCACGGCCACGCAGAAATATTCGGGATATGGCATCACCTTCATGCCGAACCCGCCCCCCACATCCGGGGTGGTGACACGGATCGCATCCGCATCGAGTTTCAGCTTTTGCGCCAGCTGTGCCTTCATCGCCCAGACACCCTGCCCGCCATAGGAAAAGTGCAGACGCCCGCCAGACCAATCGGCCTGACAGCCCCGCGGCTCGAGCGAGCTGATGATGACGCGGTTGTCGTGCACGTTCAGCGACACGGTATGGGCGGCGGCCTGAAAGGCGGCCTTGGTCGCGGCCTCATCACCCAGACCCCAGTCAAACGCGCGATTGTCGGGCGCTTGCGGGTGCAGGGCCTCACCCCCCGCTTTCACGTCCAGCTTGGCGGGGCGTTCCCGGATATCCATCCAGATCAGCTCGACCGCGTCCTGCGCCTGTACCAGCGTATCCGCGATGACAACGGCCACGGGTTCGCCCACAAAGCGCACACGGTCCTTGGCCAGCATATGCCGATCCGGCGCGGCAGAGCCGGTCCCGTCGCGGTTGGTCAAGGTTGCTGCATTCATCACCGTGTCGATGCCCGAGGCGGCAAGATCGTCCAATGTTATGACCAGCCGCACCCCGTCGGCGCTCCGCGCGGATTCAAGATCCAGCGCAGTGATATCGCCATGGGCCACTGGGCTGCGGAAGAAAGCGGCAAACAGCGCATTGCCGGGCACGGCATCGTCCATATAGCGCCCCTGCCCGGTCAGGAACCGCTGATCTTCGGTCCGTTTGACGGGCTGGCTTTTGCCGAATTTTTCCATGGGATGCTCCTGTCGCTGCCTTGATGGCGACACTAGCCCTGTGCTTGCTTATGTCCAGCGCCTTGCATGAAAGCGTGTGGCGACACCGATGTCGTAAACAGGATTGCGGGAGCCGCAGAGGGATTCGTAGGCTGTTTTAAGATACAGCCTGCCGGAGGTCCCCCATGCCCGAACCCATTTCCCTGTCACAGGGCCGCCTGGACGCCCCATCGGTCGACGCGTATTGGCAAGACGGGTTTGCCTTTCCCATTACAGTCTTTTCACCGGATGAGACCGAACAGTTCCGGGCCGAGCTGGAGCAGATCGAGAAGACCTGGCGCGTGGCTGACCTTCCGCTGCCGCTGAACATGTACAAACGCCTGAACGCCCATGTGGTGATGCCGCTGGTCGCCCGTATCGCACTGGACCCCAGGGTTCTGGACGTCGTCGAAGGAATACTGGGACCGGACTTGCTGCTGTGGTCTGCGGAACTGTTCATCAAAGAGCCACGCACGACTCAGGTGGTGGGAATGCATCAGGACCTGACCTATTGGGGGATGGGCGAAACACCGGATCAGATGACCGCATGGATCGCATTGTCGCCTGCCACGATTGCAAGCGGCTGCATGGACTTTGTCAGGGGCAGCCACAAGAACCCGATCCTGCCCCATAACGACACGTTTTCAGACAACAACCTGCTGTCGCGCGGGCAAGAGGTGGCTGTGGATGTGGCAGACGAGGACAAAACGCATATCGAATTGCAGCCGGGTCAAATGTCGCTGCACCATGGCCTCACAATCCATGGCTCGGGACCCAATATGTCGGACGATCGGCGGATCGGGCTGGCAATCCGGTATCTGAACCCGAACGCGCAGCAAAAAGTGGCGGACCGCGATTACGCGGTCTTGGCGCGCGGCGAAGACCGGGTGGGCAATTTCATCCTCATCGAACCACCGACCGAATTGTTTTCGCCGCCAGCCTTGGCGCTTCATGCCCGCATTCGAGAGGATCAGGCCAAGGCGATGACACAAGGCGCGGCGCAAAGCACGCACCTGTACGGAAACGAGGCGACCGGCACGGGGTGACATCGGCAATCGTCGCCGCGCAGGGCCTTCCCCTTCCCGTCTCCATTCGCTATTGCAGGCGCTGACCCGAATTTGTTGACGCAGGACGCATCCCATGGCGATGGAAAAGACATTCAACGCGGCCGAGGCCGAGGCCCGTATCTATGAGGCCTGGGAACAGGCCGGAGCCTTCAAGGCAGGCGCGAACCGTTCGCGTGATGAGAGCTTTTGCATCATGCTGCCACCGCCCAACGTGACCGGCGCGCTGCATGTGGGACATGCCTTTAACCATACACTGATGGATATTCTGATCCGCTGGCACCGGATGCGCGGGTTCGACACTCTGTGGCAACCTGGTCAGGACCACGCCGGCATCGCCACGCAGATGCAGGTTGAAAAGAAACTGATGGCCGAAGAGGGCAAGAAGCGCACCGACTACGCGCGCGAGGAGTTTCTGGCCAAGGTCTGGGATTGGAAGGGGCAATACGGCCGCAAGATTATCGAACAGATGACGCGGTTGGGGAATTCCTGCGACTGGTCGCGCAATGCCTTTACCATGGCGGGCGCACCAGGTGACCCACGCACCGGGCACGAAAACTCACCCAACTTCCATGATGCCGTTATCAAGGTCTTTGTCGACATGTACGAGAAGGGCCTGATCTATCGCGGCAAGCGACTGGTCAACTGGGACCCACATTTCGAGACGGCGATTTCGGACCTTGAGGTCGAGAATATTGAAACGCCGGGCCACATGTGGCACTTCAAGTACCCTTTGGCGGGCGGCGAGACATATGAGTATTTGGAAAAAGATGAAGATGGGAATGTAATCCTTCGCGAAGAGCGGGATTATATCTCGATCGCGACGACCCGCCCTGAAACCATGCTGGGCGACGGTGCCGTGGCCGTCCATCCGTCGGATGAGCGCTACGCGCCGATCGTCGGCAAACTGTGCGAAATCCCGGTTGGACCGAAAGAGCATCGCCGCCAGATTCCGATCATCACCGATGAGTATCCCGATCCCGACTTCGGCTCGGGCGCGGTGAAGATCACCGGCGCGCATGACTTCAACGACAATATGGTCGCCAGGCGCTGCGGCATTCCGATGTACCGCCTGATGGACACCAAGGGCGCGATGCGGGCTGATGGCGCGCCTTACGCCGAAGAGGCGGGCAAGGCGCAGGAATACGCGCGCGGCAAAGCGTTCACCGAGAATGAGATCGACGCGATCAACCTGATCCCGGATCACCTGCGCGGACTAGACCGGTTCGAGGCGCGCGCCAAGGTGGTCGAAGAGATCACCCGCGAAGGTCTGGCTGTTATGTGTCCAGCGGACGATCCGCGTCTGGGATCGAGCTGGGCTGAAGCCCGGCCTACAGAGGGCGAAGACGGTGGGCAGGACTTCAGCCCGGCACTTGTCCCACTGGTCGAGAGCAAACCGATCATGCAACCCTTTGGCGACCGCTCGAAAGTCGTCATCGAGCCGATGTTCACCGACCAGTGGTTTGTGGATGCCGAAAAGGTCGTCGGTCCTGCGCTGGATGCGGTCAAGGATGGCACGGTCAAGATTATCCCTGAATCGGGCGAGAAAACCTATTACCACTGGCTGGAAAACATCGAGCCCTGGTGCATCTCGCGCCAGCTGTGGTGGGGACATCAGATTCCGGTTTGGTATGGGCCAGGGATCAAGGATGGCACAGTCTCGCATCAAGCAGAAAGACAACCTTTTTGCGCTCCAACATTCGCAGAAGCGAAGACCAAAGCCGCCAAGTTTTATGCTGATGCGCTCGGTTATGAGATAGACTTTATCGAGATGCCGCCAATGGAAGGCTCATCACGGGGAAGCGAGGCCTTTATTGGATCTATCAACTTTGGACCGATCCAAGATGTTAGTCTCATTCGCGACCCCGACGTCCTCGACACCTGGTTCTCATCCGGCCTCTGGCCCATCGGCACGCTGGGCTGGCCCGAAGATACCGAGGAAATGCACCGCTATTTCCCGACAGACGTTCTGATCACCGGCTTCGACATCCTGTTCTTCTGGGTCGCCCGGATGATGATGATGCAACTGGCCGTAGTGAATGAAATCCCGTTCCACACCGTCTACCTGCACCAGCTCGTCCGCGACGAGAAGGGCAAGAAGATGTCCAAGACCACCGGCAACGTCATCGACCCGCTGGAAATCGTCGACGAGTTCGGTGCCGACGCGCTGCGGTTCACCAATGCCTCGATGGCGGCGATTGGCGGCGTGCTGAAACTGTCGCGTGAACGCATCACCGGCTATCGCAACTTCGGCACCAAGCTGTGGAACGCCGTCCGCTTTGCCGAGATGAACGAGGTCTTTACCGACGCCGTCCCGCAACTGGACGTGGCCGACCTGCAGCCCAAGGCCGCCGTAAACCGCTGGATCATCGGCGAAACCGCCCGTGTGCGGGCGGAGGTCGACGCGGCGCTGGAGAGCTATCGCTTCAACGATGCCGCCAACGGCCTGTACGCCTTTGTTTGGGGCAAGGTCTGCGATTGGTACGTGGAACTGTCGAAACCCCTGCTGCAGGGTGACGACGCCGAAGCACAGGCCGAAACCCGCGCCACCATGCGCTGGGTTCTGGATCAGTGCATGGTTCTGCTGCACCCGATCATGCCCTTCGTCACCGAAGAGCTGTGGGGCCTGACCGGCAACCGCGCGAAAATGGTCGTCCACGCTGACTGGCCGACCTACGGCACGGAACTGGTCGACGCCGATGCGGATCGTGAAATGAACTGGGTGATCTCGGTGATCGAGAACACCCGCTCGGCCCGTGCGCAGATGCGGGTACCTGCGGGTCTCTACGTGCCGATGCTGGTGACCGAGATCGACGCAAACGGACAAGCCGCGTGGGACCGCAACGAGGCGCTGATCAAACGTCTGGCCCGCATCGACAGCCTGACCAGCGCGGACGCGCTGCCCAAGGGCACCATCTCGATTGCCGCTCCCGGAGCCTCCTTCGGCCTGCCGCTGGCGGATATCATCGACATTGGCGCGGAAAAGGAGCGGCTGGAGAAAGCAAAGGGCAAGCTGGCCAAGGAACTGGGTGGCCTGCGTGGGCGTCTGAACAACCCCAAATTCGTGGCCTCGGCCCCGGACGAGGTGGTCGAGGAAGCCAAAGCCAACCTCGCCGCACGCGAGGAAGAAGAAGCCAAGCTGAACGAGGCGCTGGCCCGTCTGGCCGAGATCGCCTGATCTTCATCTTTTCAAAAATACTCATACCCCGAACCCCGCCGCTGATCCGGCGGGGTTTTCTTTTGCGCGTTCAGACCTTGCCCGCCCCTGCCGCCGCTTGTTAGCAATCACCAACCCCAACCGCCCGAGGCTGTCATGACCCAGTTTGCCCCACCGCTCCAGACAGTCTCGACCGGGCTTGTTGTCGCCATTGTCGGATTCTTCAGTTCATTTCCTATCGTGTTGCAGGGGCTGGCCGCGATGGGGGCGTCTCCGGCGCAGGCGGCCTCGGGTCTGATGATGGCGGCCATCGCAATGGGACTGACCGCCATTGTGCTGAGCCTGTGGTACCGGCAACCGATCAGCGTCGCCTGGTCGACGCCAGGGGCGGCGCTGCTGGCGGTGTCCGCGACACCGGCGCTAGGGTTTGCCGAAGCAACGGGCGCCTTCCTGTGTGCAGGGGCGCTGACGGTGCTGGCCGGGCTCTGGCGGCCATTGGGGCGGCTGGCGGCCGCCATTCCGACGACTCTGGCACAGGCCATGCTGGGGGGCGTTCTGCTGCCGCTTTGCATTCTGCCCTTTCAGGCCGCAGTCGAATTGCCCGCGCAAGCCCTGCCGGTGATCCTGACATGGTTCATCGCAGGCCGGATCAACCGGCTGTTCGCTGTTCCGGCGGCCGTTTTCGCCGCCGCGCTGGTTGTCGTGCTGAACGCAGGCGACGCATCGGTGACCCCGGCGCGATGGCTGGCGGCACCGGTCTGGACCACGCCCAGTTTTTCGTTGGCCTCGACCATCGGGATCGCCATCCCGCTGTTCATCGTCACGATGGCGACCCAGAATATTCCCGGCATCGCGGTGATGCGCAGCTTTGGCTATACCCCGGCTCCGGGCAGGCTGTTTTCATCCGTGGGTGGGGCGAGCCTGTTATCGGCTCCGTTTGGTGCGCCTGCCACCTGCCTTGCGGCGATCACCGCTGCGATGTGTTCCAACGAGGACAGCCACCCCGATCCCGCGCAACGGTACTGGTCGGCCATCATGGGTGGGGTGTTCTATGGTGTATTCGGTATCTTTGCCGCGGCGATTACCGGCTTTGCATCCCATGCCGATCCGCTGTTGATGGGGACATTGACCGGTGTCGCCCTGATCGGCGTTCTGGCCAATTCGATTTTCGCAGCACTTGAGGTTCCGGCCGAGCGTGAGGCCGCGATGCTGACCTTTGCGATCACCGCATCGGGTATCTCGGTCTTTGGGCTGGGCGCGGCGGTCTGGGGCCTTCTGGTCGGCGGGCTGGCCTATCTGGTGAGCAACAGAATTCGGTAGCCGCTTTCGTATCCCGCCCTTACCGGGTATAGTTGCGCCATGTTCGGTTCACTTGGAAAACTGGTGGAGCGCCAGATCAAAAAGGCACAGGCCGAGGGGCAGTTGCAGGGCCTTGTCGGCGAAGGTCACCCCCTGCCCGACCGGTCCGGCGAGGCGCAGGGCGATCCGGCCATCGCCGCCGGGCACCGGATCATGGCGCAAGCCGGGGTTCTGCCCGAAGAGTTCGACATAAAAAAGAAACTGGATGCGGCCCGCAAAGCGTATCCGGCCCTGACCGACCCCGCGGAACGCCGGGCCGCGATGTCGGAAATCGCTGATCTGGAAATGCGTTACAACATGGCCCGCGATGCACGGCGGGCCTTCATGCGCTGATCACTTGAACTCGGGCTTGCGGCCCTGCATCTGCGCCATCACGACCTCCATCTGATGAGGCTTGCCGATCAGCTCCACCTGCTCGGCGGATTCCGCCTTGAGAACGTCCGCGCGGGGCTGGGTTTCGGCCACTTCGATCAGCCGCTTGGCGGCGCGGATAGCCGAGGGGCTTTGACCGGCGATATTCTCGGCAATGGCCAGAGCTTCGGTCAGCGGATCATCTGAAAGCTGCGTGACCAACCCCCAATCCATCGCCTGCTGCGCACCGATGGGCCGGGCCGTGTAGGTCAGCAGACGCAGCACGTCCGAACGCACAAGCCGGGGCAGCAGAACCATGCCGCCCATATCGGGGATGATACCCCATTTCATCTCCATCACCGCCAGTTTCGCCTCGGGGTGCGCGATACGGATATCCGCGCCCAGCGCAATTTGCAGGCCACCACCATAGGCGACACCCTGAATGGCGCAGATCACCGGCACCGGTACGCGACGCCAGATCAGGGCAAGCTCCTGCATTTCGTTGGCATCTTCGTGGCTGCGGGTCATCAGCCATTCGGTGGGGTCCATATGAGCCATCTTGGCAAAGCTTGCCATGTCGAGCCCGGCGCAGAAGCTTTTCCCCTCGCCCGACAAAACCACGGCGCGGGCGTCCGAGGCGGCGACCTCTTGCCCGGCAGAGAGCAATGCCTTGACCATCGCGTCATCCAGCGCGTTCATCTTGTCACCCCGGGTCAGGGTGACATGGGCAACATGGTCTTGATAGGTAACGGATACGCGTGACATGGGGGACCTCCCGAAATTCAGTTGCGGCGACCATGCCCGGACGGGACGCCGATTTCCACTGCGACGTCAGGGCATATCGCTGACAGGCATCCGCCCGAACCAGGGGGAATCAAGCGTCATGACATAAAACTGATCGCCCACGATCCGGCCCCCTGTCGTGATGCCAATACGGCCCTGCGGATCCTGTAGCGTGCGCAGGATCGTGCCTTCACCGTCGAACTGCACCAGCATACCCCGGTGGATCGGCGCGGGGCGCACAGCCGGGCCCAGCCGCCAGACCACCTTGCGCAGGAAGGGGTATGGCATCAGCGCCTCGGACGGAACGCGCGGGCTGGCAAAGGCCATCCAGTAGGTGCCATCGCCCTGTGCTTCGAGATTGTCGGGATAGCCCGGCAGGTTGTCCAGCAAGACCTCTTGCTGACCGGCTTTCGGCCCGCTGAGCCACAGCTTGTGCACCCGTGCGCGGCCGGTTTCGGCGATCAACAGGAAATCTGCGTCAGGTGAGAGCGCAATGCCATTGGTATAGACGAACCCAGTGGCAATCTTTTCGGTGCGGCCATCGGGGTTGTGACGGGCGACATAGCCTGTATTGGATTGTTCCCAGATGGTCAGGACCGAGGTCGGCTTGGTCCCACCCATGGTTTCGGGATCGAACCGGTCAGAGGAGTTCGAAAAATAGATCGTGCCGTCCTGTGCCACATCCAGTTGGTTTGCATAGACCACGGGCGCACCGTCGATATCGGCCACCACGGATTCAAGCGTGCCCGGCCCGGTCCAGCGCATCACCCCGCGAAAGCTGTCGGCAATATATAGCGCGCCATCCGGCCCGGCCCTGAGGCCCAGAGGACGCCCGCCAAGCTGGTCGACCACAACAGGGTCAGCCCCGTCTATGCGATAGAGCGTGCCGGACCGGCTGGTCGTATAGACCGCACCGCCGGGCAGGATGGCGATGTCTTCGGGGCCGGTTTCCCCATCCGGCAGGCGGATCAGCTGCGCGGCGTCCAGCGCGGTGTTTTCTGCGAAATCCCCTGTGAAACCGGCATCTTCAGGCATCTCAACGGCGACGGGGATAACGGGAACGGGCCAGAACAGAAGATAGGCAAGGCCCAGAAGAACAATGGCAGACAGTATGCGCATCTGCGCTCCTTACTTGTGTTTCAATACGTTCTGACGCGCGGGATGAGGTGCGCGCTTGCCCGAAGCTCGGGCTTGGGGTTATCTGCAGGCATGACAGGACCTCGATACACCCCGCTTGCCCAATCCCTGCCCGCCACCGTGCCCTTTGTGGGCCCCGAAACGCAAGAGCGTCAGCGCGGCACGGCGTTCATTGCCCGTCTTGGCGCCAACGAGAGCGTGTTTGGCCCCTCGCCCCGCGCGATCCGGGCTATGGAGCAGGCCGCGTCTGATATCTGGATGTATGGCGATCCCGAGAATCACGATCTGCGCCATGCTTTGGCCGAGTATCATGGGGTAACCCCCGAAAATATCGTCGTAGGCGAAGGGATTGACGGGCTTCTGGGTTATCTTGTGCGTCTGATTGTAGGGCCCGGGGATGCGGTTGTAACCTCGGACGGGGCGTATCCGACGTTCAATTATCATGTGGCCGGGTTCGGTGGCGTTCTGCACAAGGTTCCCTATGCCGGGGATCACGAGGACCCGGCGGCCCTGTTTGCGAAGGCGGCCGAGGTGGGTGCAAAACTGGTCTATCTGGCCAATCCGGACAATCCGATGGGCAGCTGGCATTCCGGCGCGGATATCGTGGCGGCGATGGATGCCCTGCCCGACGGTTGCCTGCTGATTCTGGATGAGGCTTATGTGGAATGCGCGCCAGATGGGACAGCGGCACCCGTCAGCGCAGACGACCCTCGCGTGATCCGGATGCGGACATTTTCCAAGGTCTATGGCATGGCGGGCGCGCGGGTTGGCTATGCCATTGGAGCGCCCGACCTGATCGCAGCCTTTAACAAGGTGCGCAACCATTTCGGCATGAACCGCGCGGCGCAGGCCGGGGCGCTGGCCGCGTTGCAGGATGGCGCCTGGCTGGAGCACATTCAAACACAGATCGCCGAGGCGCGTGAGCGGATAGGGACAATTGCCCGCGAGAACGGGTTGGAGCCGTTGCCCTCGGCCACCAATTTCGTGACGATTGATTGCGGGCGGGATGGAGAATTCGCCAGAGCGGTACTGGAGGCTTTGGTTGCGCGGGGTCTGTTTGTTCGGATGCCGTTTGCAGCGCCCCAGAACAGGTGCATCCGGGTAAGCTGTGGTGAAACAGCAGATCTGGATGCTTTTGCGGCCGCCTTGCCCAAGGCGCTAGCAGAGGTGCGGGCAAAGACGGGCTAGCGCTGGTCTGTCTTGCCAACGGGGCAAAGGGGGGCTGTCTGCCCCCCCATCGCGCAATGCGCGATTCCCCCCGAGGATATTTTTGGCCAGATGAAGGGGCGGATCAGCGCTGTTCGTCTGACGTGTATCAGGCGGCCAGGACGGCGGCGGCGGCCTCGAGCGCGCCTTTGCCACGGGGGATATCAAGCGCGGCCATGGCCGTTTCCATACCGCCCAGCATCGCCATCACCATTTGCCCGTTGACATGGCCCATATGCCCGAGGCGGAAACAGCTGTCGTAATCCTCCATCCCAAGGCCAATGCCCAATGTCAGGCCCAGTTGATGTTCGGTGAACGCGCGTAGGGCCGTGCCGCGCCCTCCGGTCAGGCGCAGGGCTGTAACGGCATGGCTGCGGTGGTCGCGGTCGGCAACGTTCAGATGCAGCGCGCCGCCTTCGGCCCATGTTTCGCAGGCCGCCCAGATGGCAGTAGCCAGACGCTCATGGCGGGCCCAGACCTGTTCGATCCCTTCCGCATGGATCAGGTCGAGCGCGGCGCGCAGACCATAGAGGTGATGCGTCGGCGCGGTACCGTCGAAATACTGGTAGAACAGGTCGGGATTGGCGCGCGGCTGCCAGTCCCAGTATCGCGACACACGCGGCATGGCGGCCCGCTTGGCCTGTGCTTTGTCGTTGAAAAAGACAAAGCCTGTGCCTGCGGGGGTCATCAGGCCTTTCTGGCAGGCGGTGACCGTGACATCGACGCCCCATTCATCCATCTCGAACCGGTCGCATCCCAGCGAGGCAATGCAATCGGCCATCAACAGCGCCGGGTGGTCCAGATCGTCGAGCAGTTTGCGCAGTGCCGGGATATCGTTGCGGATCGAGCTTGATGTGTCCACATGAACCGCGAGAACAGCCTTGATCTGACGGCTTTTATCCGCGCGCAATGCGTCGGCAATTCGGTCGAGATCCCAGGCGGATGAGGTGCCGAAATCGATTAGTTGCACCTTTGCCCCGATGCCTTCGGCCATCTCGGCCCAGCCATGGGTGAACCGGCCCGAGGCAGGAGCCAGAACGGTTTCGCCGGGGGCGATCACGTTGGACAGAGCGGCCTCCCACGTGCCGTGACCGTTGGCGATATAGATGGCAACGTCATGGCCTGTACGAGCAACCCGGCGCAGATCGCGGGTCAGGTCGGGCATCATGTCGATGAGCGCGCCATCGTAGATATTGGGCGACGGGCGATGCATCGCCTGCAGGACTGCGTCCGGCATCACCGAAGGGCCCGGGATCGCCAAATAAGTTCGCCCCTGGGAGAGGGCAGATGTCTGTGTCATGGGGTCAACCTGTCTGAGTTGACGCCCACATTACCGAGGGGCTTCGCGACGTCAATCCGCCAGCTTGGATGCCTCGCGCGCAAGTGTTTCGATCCCGGCCCAGTCACCGCTTTCGACCATCTGCTTGGGCGCGACCCAGCTGCCACCGGCGCAGATCACATTGGACAGGGACAGGTAGTCACGGGCGTTGGACGGCGACACCCCGCCTGTCGGGCAAAAGCTGATCTGCGGCAGGGGTGCGCCGATGGCTTTGAGTGCGGGCGCGCCGCCCGAGGCCTCGGCCGGGAAGAATTTCAGCATGTCATAGCCTTTTTCCAGCAATGCCATCGCTTCGCTGGCCGTGGCCGCGCCGGGCAGCAGCGGCAGGCCCTCGGCCTCGCACGCCGCGATGAGCGCGTCGGTTGCGCCCGGAGAGACGCCGAACTGCGCGCCCGCCTCTTTGGCGGCGCGGACGTCTTCCGGTGTGACCAGCGTACCTGCGCCGACCACGCCGCCGGGCACCTTGGCCATCGCGCGGATCGCGTCGAGCGCGGCGGGCGTGCGCAAAGTGACCTCAAGCGCTGGCAGACCGCCGGCGACCAATGCCTCGGCCAGCGGGCGGGCCTGCGCGACGTCATCGACAACCAGAACCGGAACGATCGGGGCCAGTGCGCAGATTTCACGGGTGCGTTGGGATTTGGACATGAGGTTAAACTCCGAAAATGCTGGCACCGGTGTCGGCCGAGCCGACATTCTGGCGGAACGCGCCAAAAAGATCGCGCCCTGTACCGTGTTGATTGGCGGACAGGTCGGCGGTGACGGGCGCGCGGTCCAGAACGCCCTCAGTGAGGATTTCCAGATCACCCCTGACCGCGTCAACGCGCAGGATGTCACCATCCTGAAGGTATGCAATGGGGCCGCGGTCGAGCGCCTCGGGGACGACATGGATGGCGGCGGGCACCTTGCCGGATGCGCCAGACATGCGGCCATCGGTGACCAGCGCCACTTTCTGCCCCCGGCCCTGCAGGATCGACAGCATGGGCGTCAGCGAGTGCAGTTCCGGCATCCCGTTGGCCTTGGGGCCCTGGAAGCGCACGACGACGATGACGTCACCGGTGAACTCGCCAGCCTTGAAGGCTGCCTTGACCGCGTCCTGGTCGTGGAAAACGCGGACCGGAGCCTCGACCACCTGATGTTCTGGCGCGACGGCCGAGACCTTCATGACGGCTGTGCCCAGATTGCCGGTCAGGCGCGACAGGCCGCCGGTGGGCTGGAACGGGTCGCGGGCGGGGCGGACAATCTTGTCATTCAGGCTGTGGCCCGCGCCGTCTTGCCAGGTCAGCTCACCATTGATCAGCTTGGGCTCGCGCGTGTAATTGTGCAGGCCCTGCCCGGCGACGGTCAGCGTATCGGGGTGCAGCAAACCTTCTTCGAGCAACGTGCCGATGGTGAACCCAAGCCCGCCTGCGGCGTGGAAGTGGTTCACGTCGGCCAGACCGTTGGGATAGACCCGCGCGACCAGTGGAACAACGGCGGAGATATCGGAAAAATCCTGCCAATCCAGCACGATGCCCCCGGCGCGCGCCATGGCGATCAGGTGGATCAGCAGATTGGTCGAGCCTCCGGTCGCCATCAGGCCGACGATACCGTTCACAAAGGCCCGTTCGTCGAGCACCTGATAAACCGGGGTATAGCTGTTTCCCAGCGCACTGAGCGACAGGGCGCGGCGCGCGCCCTCTTGGGTCAGCGCGTCGCGCAAGGGCGTGTTGGGATTGACGAAGCTGGAGCCCGGCAGGTGCAGGCCCATGAACTCCATCAGCATCTGGTTGGTATTGGCGGTGCCGTAGAAAGTGCAGGTGCCGGGGCCGTGATAGGCGGCCATTTCGGCGGCCATCAGTTCGTCGCGCCCGACCTCTCCGGCAGCGAATTTCTGACGGACCTTGGCCTTTTCGTCATTGGGCAGACCGCTGGTCATTGGTCCTGCGGGCAGGAACACGGCAGGCAGATGCCCGAACGCCTGCGCACCGATGATCAGACCAGGGACAATCTTGTCGCAGACGCCGAGGAAGACAGCCGCGTCATAAGTGTTGTGGCTGAGTGCTACGCCAGTTGCCAATGCGATCACGTCGCGTGAAAACAGCGACAATTCCATCCCTGCTTCGCCCTGGGTGACACCGTCGCACATGGCTGGCACGCCACCCGCGACCTGTGCGGTGCCTCCGGCAGCGCGGATCGCATAGCGGATCAGGGCGGGGTACCGTTCAAAAGGCTGATGGGCAGACAGCATGTCGTTATAGGCGGTGACGATGCCCAGATTGCCCGCCGTGCCGGTGGCCATGGATTGCTGGTCTTCACCCGCACCCGCATAGGCATGGGCCTGACCACTGCAGGACAGGTGCGCACGGGCGGGACCCTTGGATCTGGCCTGTTCCATCCGGTCGATATGGGGGCCGCGCAGACCGGCGCTGCGGTCGATGATCCGTTTGGTGACGTCGGAAATGACAGAGTGAACCATGATTACCCTCCGATCTGACGCCAGCGACGCCCATCGCGATGCATCAGCATCAGTGCTTCTTCGGGGCCTGAACTGCCCTGATCGTACTTGGCAGGTTTGTCCCCGCGCTGTTCCCAGCCGTGAATGATGGGATCGACCCAGGCCCAGGCGGCCTCGGCCTCGTCCCCGCGCATGAACAGGGTCTGATCGCCCCGGATGACATCCATGATCAGGCGTTCATATGCGTCCGGGGATTGCGAGTCATCACCCAGCGCGTCGGCAAAGCTCATGTCCAGAGCGACATCGGACAGGCGGAACCCGCCCTGCCCCGGTTCCTTTATCGTTGTGCGCAGGGTGATGCCTTCGTCAGGTTGCAGGCGGATCACCAGAACGTTGCCATGCAACGGGCCGACATTGGGAAAGATCGTGTGTGGCGGGTCGCGGAAGAACACCGCGATTTCAGAGGCACGGGCGCGCAGGCGTTTGCCTGTGCGCAGGTAGAACGGTACCCCGGCCCAGCGCCAGTTGCCGATATGGACCTTGAGCGCAATAAAGCTTTCGGTGCGGCTGGCCGGCTTGCCAACGTGATCAAGGTATCCGTCACCGCCCTTGCCCGTGCGATACTGACCACGGGCGATATCCCTGGGTTCGACCGGTTCCAGCGCCTCGATCACCTTGACCTTCTCGTCGCGCACCGCGTTGGGAGAGAACTTTGACGGAGGTTCCATCGCGGTCAGGCACAACAATTGCACCAGATGGTTCTGGATCATGTCCCGCATCGCGCCGGATTGATCGTAATAGGCCCCGCGCCCTTCGACCCCTACGGTTTCCGCCACTGTTATCTGTACATGATCGACATGGGTCGAGTTCCAAAGCGGCTCGAACAGGGAATTCGCAAAGCGCAGCGCCATCAGGTTCTGCACGGTTTCCTTGCCCAGATAATGGTCGATCCGGTAAATCTGGTGTTCTTTGAAACACGCCCGCAAGCCTTCGTTCAGCGCTTTGGCCGAGGCCAGGTCATGGCCGAAAGGCTTTTCGACAACGATGCGGCTGTCCGGCGTGGCCAGACCTGCGTCATGCAGGCGCTGCGCAATGCCCGAAAACAGGCTGGGACCTACTGACAGGTAAAAGGCCCGCACCACGTCGGGGCGCAGCATCTTGGACAGATCGGACCATCCGGCATCGCCCAGTGCATCCACCGGCACGTATTCAACATGGGACAGGAACCGGTCCAATGTGTCCTTTTTGAACTTCGGCGCGAATTCCTGCATCGATGCACGGACCTGATCGCGAAACCCATCGCTGTCGATATCCGAGCGCGCCGTGCCGATGATCCGCGCCCCATCAGGCATCTGGCCGACCTCGAACCGATGGTACAGGCCCGGCAGGATCTTACGTTGCGCCAGATCCCCGGTCGCGCCGAACAACACAAGATCGAACGGCTCTACCGGAATTACGCGTGAAACCATCACAGGCTCCTTCTCGAGTTTGCCGATATCAGTTCAGCACGGCATGAAACGGCTCTGCGGCATACTGTTACCGCTAACATTGCCTGCGTGATAAAAAGCCCGCGCGAAAAAATCAAGCATAGTTTCCCCAAAAAGCGAGGTTTTGCGGGCTATACCTGACTGCGCAGCCACTCCATCACGGCCGGGCGCACGGATTGTTCGCCACGATGGCGTGCGTCCGCGATGATTTTGCGCACCTCCATCAGGTCACACCGCAGCAACAGGCTTTTGACCGGACCAATCGACGCCGGGCGCATCGACAGGGTGCGAATACCCATGGCCGCAAGGCACAGCGCCTCGACCGGGCGGCCCGCATCCTCGCCACAGAAACTGAGCGGGGTGTCCGAAAGACCGCAGCGTTCGACAATGCGTTCCATCAGGCTCAGGAAACTGACATTCAATGTGTCATAGCGGCGGCGGACGAGTTCGTTTTCGCGGTCAGCCGCAAAAAAGAACTGCTTGAGGTCATTCCCGCCGATCGAGATGAAATCGACCTCGTCAAAGAACTTTTGCGGCGCAAAGGCCAGCGATGGAGTTTCCAGCATCGCGCCGACTTCAAGCGTTTCGGGCAGAACGTGGCCCAGTCGCTTTTCGCGTTCGATGGTTTTGTTCACCTCCCAGCGGGCTTCGCGATATTCCTCGGCCTGCGCGACAAAGGGGAACATGATGGTCAGCGGGCGCCCATTGGCGGCGCGCAGAAGGGCCTGCAACTGCATCCGCATCACGCCGCGTTTGTCCAGACCGACTCGAATGGCGCGCCAACCCAGGGCCGGGTTGGGTTCGGCCACGTGTTTCATATAGGGCAGCACCTTGTCCGACCCGATATCGAGTGTGCGGAACACCACCCTTTTGTCGCCCGCCGCATCCAGTACCCGCTGATACTGGGTGACAAGCTCGGACCGTTTGGGCATCTGATTGCGGATCAGGAATTGCAGCTCGGTTCGGAACAGACCAACACCTTCGGCACCCGACGTTCCCAGCGACGGGAGATCGGCCATAAGGCCCGCGTTCATCACCAGATTGATGCGCGTTCCGTCGCGTGTGACACAGGGGGTTTCGCGGATCGAGGCATAGCGTTCCTGTGCCTTGGCCTGCATCGCGATCTTGTCGCGGAAGGCGCTGACCACGCTGTCTTCGGGGCGCAGGTGAACAACGCCCTGATCGCCGTCCACCAGCACATGGTCGCCGTTCAGCGCTTCGGTCGTGATCCGGCCCACATGGACCACCAAAGGGATTGCCAGCGCACGGGCCACAATGGTGGCGTGACTGCCGACTGAACCCTCTTCGAGGATGATCCCCTTCAACGCCCGCCCGTATTCCAGCAGGTCACCGGGGCCGATATTGCGCGCGACCAGAATCGGATCGGGCGGCAGATCGGCGCTGTCGGTTTTTCCCTGCCCGGTCAGAATGCGCAGCAAACGGTTGCTGAGGTCGTCAAGATCCGCCAGCCGTTCGCGCAGATAGGGATCGGACACCTGCCCCATCCGGGCGCGCGCCTGAGATTGTTCTTTCTCGACCGCGGCCTCGGCACTGAGCCCCAGAGCAATGTCCTCTTCCATCCGGCGCATCCAGCCTTTGGAATTGGCAAACATCCGGTAGGCTTCCAGCACCTTGAGCTGTTCGGTATCACCATCCCGGGAAATCTCGAGCATCTTGTCGACGCCGACGCGCAGCTCTTCCACCGCCTCGTTCAGACGTTCGCGTTCCCGGTGCGGGTCTTCGGCGATCGGATTGGTGACAACCACACGGGGTTCATGCAGCCAGACATGGCCTTCGGCGGAGCCTTCCTGCGCCGGGCCGCCGCGCAGCAGGACCGATTGCTGGTGCCGTGGCGACAGTGCCGCGCCTTCGCCGACAAAGGCGCCCAGTTCGGTCATTTCGGCCAGCACCATGGCCACCACTTCCAGCGCATAGATTTCGTCGGCGGAAAATTCGCGCGCTTTGCGGGACTGGACAACCAGAACACCCAACTTTTCCCCAAGGCGCTGCACCGGCACGCCGAGAAAGGACGAAAACCGCTCTTCCCCGGTTTCCGGCATATACCGGAACCCTTTTTCAGACGGCGCATCCGGGGTGTTGACCACCTTGCCGGTCTTGGCGACCCTGCCCACCAGCCCCTCGCCCATGCGCATACGGGTCTGGTGCACCGATTCAGGCGCAAGCCCCTGGGTCGCACAGAGTTCCAGGGTCTCATCATCGCGGAACAGATAGATTGAGCACACTTCGCTGCGCATGCTGTCGGCGATCAGATGAGTGATCTGATCAAGACGCTCCTGTCCAGCGGCTTCGCTGGCCATCGCCTCGCGCAACCGCCCCAGCAGCTTGCGGGATTCTGTTTCCGTGCCGTCCGCCATGGCCCAACCAATTCAGTGTGTCAGGCGAAACCCTTGGCCGATCAGCTCAGGCCGCCTTGTCCAGTTCAAAGGCATCATGCAGTGCCTGAACGGCAAGTTCCATGTATTTCCTGTCGATAAGAACGGAAATTTTGATCTCGGAGGTTGTGATGACCTTGATGTTGATCCCCTCATCCGAGAGTATCTTGAACATTTTGGCCGCGACACCCGATTGCGAGCGCATACCGATTCCCACCACCGAGACCTTGCAGACACCGGTATCGGCGACCAGTTCGGCATAGTTGAGCTCGCCCTTGTCCTTGATCGCCAGCAGCGCTTTTTCGGCACGAACCACCTGATCGGTGGGGCACGAGAAGGTCATGTCCGTGCGCCCCTCGTCCGAGATGTTCTGCACGATCATGTCGACATTGACGCCCTCATCGCTGAGCGCGGTGAAGATGGTCGAGGCGATACCGGGACGGTCCGCCACCGAAACGACGGTCATCTTGGCCTCGTCACGGGAATAGGCCACACCGGCCACAACATTGGATTCCATGATATCCTCCTCGTCAACGACCAGCGTACCGGCCTCGTCGGATTGTTCTTCGAAACTTGAAAGAACGCGCAGTTTTACCTTGTAGCGCATTGCCAGCTCGACCGAGCGGGTCTGCAGCACCTTGGCGCCCAGCGACGCCAGTTCGAGCATTTCCTCGAACGAGATCCTGTCCAGCTTGCGCGCCTTTTCGCAGATGCGCGGATCGGTGGTATAGACGCCGTCCACGTCGGTATAGATGTCGCAGCGTTCCGCACCAAACGCGGCGGCAAAAGCCACGGCAGTGGTGTCAGAGCCACCCCGGCCCAGCGTGGTGATGCGGCCTTCGGGGCTGAGCCCCTGAAACCCGGCCACAACGGCCACTTTCATGCCTTCGCCGAATTTCTGGTTGATGTTCGTGGTCGGGATGTCTTCGATCCGCGCCTGGCTGTGCGCGCTGGTTGTCAGCAGCGGCACTTGCCAGCCCTGCCAGCTGCGCGCAGGAACATCCATTTCCTGCAATGTCAGCGCCATCAGCCCAGCGGTGACGTTTTCGCCCGAAGATACAACGGCATCGTATTCGCGTGCATCAAACAGCGGCGAGGTCTCGTTCACCCAGCCCACCAGCTCGTTGGTTTTGCCCGACATGGCCGAGACGATGACGATCACGTCATAGCCCTTGGCAACTTCGACACCGATGCGCTTGGCAGCACGGCGGATGCGGTCCAGGTTGGCGACCGAAGTGCCGCCGAATTTCATAACGAGTACGGGCATGGGGGCAAATGTCTCCGCGCCTTGGATTAGAGGTCCCGAGCCTCATAAGCGAGGGGCACCCCAAGAGCAAGAGCGCAAACAGGACCCGCCTGTGGCACAGGGCCGCTTTACATTGCGCAGGTGCGGTGTCAGCCTGCGAGTAACAACCAAATCAAGAGGTTCCCCATGTTTCGCTTAGCCCTTGCCGTTACTTTGTTGTCATCGCCTGCATTGGCGCAGGTTGCCAGTGTGGCCGGCACGGACGGAAAGAATGCACTGGGCAAGGTGCCCTGCGCCGCAAATGCCGGTGACCCGATGCAAAGCTGCAATGCAGAGCTGCGCCGCCATGATGACGGCACAACGACGCTGGCCGTGGCTTTGGGGGGTGGCAAGGTGCGCAACATCTATTTCAAGGATGGTGCGCCGGAGTCCAGCAGCTCGACCTCGAAGATGACTTATGAAACGCTGGGTGACGTGCTTGTGGTCTATATTGAACCCGGTGAGGTCTATGAAATTCCCAAAGCGGCGCTGACCGGTCAGTAAGCGTGCGCCTGCCCGTCATAGGTTTCAAAACAGCCGGTAGAGCTGATTGACAGGGCCTCAAAGCGTTCCATCAGGCCCGAGACGGCCTGATCGACATCAATATCAGCGGCCGCGCCGCCCATGTCGGTTTGCACCCAGCCCGGATGATAGATGCCCACGGCGATCCTGTCGGCTTTCAGATCCGTCGCCAGGTTTCGCCCCAGATTCAGCGCCGCCGCCTTGGAAGCGCGGTAGATATAGCTGCCCCCCGGCGCCCGCGTATGGGACGCCATCTGCGACGAGATGATCGCGACCTTGCCGCCTGCGGCGCGCAGATTGGGCAACAAGGCCTGAACGGTCAGGAAAACGCCGGTCACGTTGGTGGCAAAGCTTTGCGCCCACATTTCGGCGGGGTAGTCGTTGATCGTGTGCCCCTTGTCCAGATAGACCCCGGCATTGCAGATCAGAAGATCAACGGGCTGGTCTTTCAGCTGTTCGGCCATTGCTGCCTGTTGGGCCGGGTCCGACACGTCCAGACAGACCTGTGCACTGCCATCGCGTGCGGTTCCGGTAACCGCGTCACCGCGGGTGTCGTAGCGCGTGGCAAGGGCGCGGCCGATACCGCGATTGGCACCGGTGATCACGACATGCATGGATCAGTTGGTCTTTCTGCTGGGCAGAAACGGCAGCGGTGCCACCGGCACGCCATCTTCGATCAGCGATTTCGCCTCATCCGGTCTGGCTTCACCATAGATCGAACGCTCTGGCGCCTCTCCCAGATGCATCTTGCGCGCTTCGCTTGCAAAATCCTTGCCAACGTAGTCCGAGTTCTTTTCGACATGGCGGCGTATTTCGGCCAGAACTTTCTCGATCTCGGGCGAAGGGGTGGCGACGTTGATCTGTTCATTGGATGCAGGCGCGTTTTCGGGCTTTCCCTGCGCATTCCGGGCCGGTCGGACACGCGGTGTCATGATCGCCTTCGCAACCTGCGTACATCCGCAGATCGCGCAGGTCACCATCTTGGCAGAGGCCAGCTTGTCAAAGGCTTCTGCGGATTGAAACCAGCTGTCGAATGTGTGGCCTTCACTGCATTTCAACGCGTATTGAATCATGTTCAGTCCAAAATTACGATTGGCGAATAGATACCGACCAGACTGACAATATCAAGCCTCTCTGGCGCTATCTTAATGCGTATGGGTCTTAAAGTCGCGTAACAATTCGGCAAGCTCGGGTGATCTGACCTTTTGGGCCGCGCATTCAGGTGCAAACCACTTGCGCCTGCGCTCGTGCTTTTCGGGGAAGTCCTGCGACATTACCTGTACATGCAGCGCAAAAACATCGACCAGAATCAAGGTCGGGGGCTGATTTGGGTGGTGCTTGACGTGCAGAAACTGCCCCAGCCCCGCTTTGCTGCATCGCCCCGTCACGCCCGCTTCTTCCCAGGCCTCCTGCACTGCGGTTTCCGATGGGGTCAGGCCGGGGATGAGCCACCCTTTGGGGACAATCCACCGCTGGGCCCGGCGTGTCGTGATCAGCAACACCTCTGGATGGCCACGCCGTATCCGGTAACACAGGGCAGAGGATTGCCGCAAAACAGGGTGTTCCGCAGTCTCAGCCAATTCACGCAGTACCGGTCTTGCATTCATTGCGCGACGCACCTTTTGTTCGGGCAAAGGACCCGTTGGCGTTATAGGCCCGCAGGACACGCCTATTTAGCGCCTTTCTCTTGAAAAACTACCATATGAAGTGGTGTCCGCCAAGTCCGGCGTGATGGCGCATTTGTTGATCACATACGGGCTGACAGCTGTTTCACCAGCTCGTTATGCGGGATATCGGCATCAACCGCCAATCTTCGCAGGCCGAAATGCACACGCGCGATTTGCTGGTAATAGCGCGAATAGACATAGTTCGTTCCACCACCGGCCAACGCGCCGAGCACCGGGACGGACTGTGCCGCCAGTTTTTGCCCCAGCACGATTGAAAAGCGTGGTGCCACTGCAGCAATCAGACGCTGCATGGCCGGACCCGTCAGTGTCAGGCGCACCGAGAAAAAGCCAAGATCCGCACCGTCATCATGCGACAGCGGGCCCGATGCGGACAAAACCCGCACACAGTCGAACTTTACGTTCTCGGCAGACGGATCGAAACCTTCGCGCGCGGCGGCCCCCTGAATGGCGCGCAACAGCATGGCGGTTGTTGCAGGCAGCTCCATCAGGGCTGTTGAAACACCGCCCAGCCCGCCGGCCGCGCCCATGGCCGTGGCAAGCGCGGTATTGACCCAGGGCTGCTGATCAGGGATCGCACGCCGGGACCCCTGAGCCGCGTGCATCGCAAGCCACAGCGCCTGCTCGGTAGCCCCTGTCAGGCCGTTCCGAACCGGATCGGGCAATTGCTCGAGCAGTGACTCGGCTGATCCGCCCAGCTTGTTCAGCAGTTTGACACCAGCCCCTCCGGCAGATCGGTAATAACCCGCCAAACGATCCAGTTCAGCCTCGGCATCCACGTTTTCGACAAGAACCACGTTCTGCATGTGCGTCCTCCTGCCTATCAACATCGGCGTTAAGCCGTGTCGATTCAATAGGTCAGCGGGTCCAGCGGGTGACAGCCCCCTGAACTCCGGACCAGACACCGGGCATCAGTTCTAGCCCCAAAACCCGGTCCGGGTTGGTGGGCGGTGGCATCTCGACACCTTGCAGCCGCGCAAAACCAAATCGCCTGTAATAGGGTTCGTCACCGACCAGCATGACCCGCTGCCACCCGCGCTTACGCCCGGCTTCGACACCGGCATGGATCAGATACCCGCCCAGACCCTCGCCCTGGTGGGTTGGGTGTACGGCAACCGGGCCTAGCAGCAATGCGTCGTGTTCGCCGACATGGACCGGCCAGAAGCGGATCGCCCCGGCCAGAATGCCCTGACCGTCGCGCGCGACCAGTGACAGGTCAGAAACCGGCGGCACATCATCGCGCAACCGGTAGGACGACAACGCCTCACGGCCCGGCGCAAAGCACAGGTCATAGAGGGCTTCGACCTCCCACCAATCGTCCGGCTCTTCTGGCCTGATCCCGAATTGCTGCACACCCGCCCTCTTTTCCTTGCTGGAAATCGCCCTAGCACTTCGTTACGCCTTGGGCAAACGCTTGGAGATATGATGTTCTACCGCCCCGAAGACGGCCACGGCCTGCCGCACAACCCGTTCAATGCCATTATCACGCCACGCCCGATCGGCTGGATCTCGACCCGTGATGCGGATGGGATCAACAATCTGGCACCCTATTCCTTTTTCAACGGGGTTGCTTACACACCGCCGCAGGTGATGTTTGCCACAACCGGCACGAAACACGATCAGATCGGCGGCAAGGACAGTATCGCCAATATCGAGGCGACAGGGGTATTCTGCGTGAATGTCGTGGCCCTTGCGCATCAGGATGCGATGAACGCCAGCTCGGCCAGCCTTCCGAAGGAGGTGGACGAGTTTGCCCATGCCGGATTAACCCCGGTTGAATGTGAAACCATACCCTGCGCCCGCGTACAAGGCGCCCCGGCAGCACTGGAATGCAAGTTGACCCAGATCGTCACTCTGCCGGGCGCGGCCAACCGCGTCGTGTTCGGCGAAGTAACAGGCGTACATCTGCTCGACGACCACATCCGAGAGTGCAAGTTCGACGTAACCTCATTCAAACCTCTGGCGCGGCTTGGGTACCGGGACTATTCGGTCGTGTCCGAGTTGTTCTCGCTCAATCGCCCGGATGATTGAGGGTGTCGGGGGCTCTGCCCCCACCACCCGTTCCGGGCGGCTCCCCCGGGATATTTTTTGGCCAGATGAAGCAGGGATCCTTCATTCATCTGGCTTCAAATATCCCGGAGCGCGAGGCAGAGCCTCGCAAATGGATCAGTGGCCGCCCAGAATGCCGGTACGGACCGAGTAATCCACGGCAAGTTCGTAATCCGGGTCATCGTCACTGTCGACCATCAGGTGGCCTGCCTTGTTCAACAGCTTGTGACAATCCCGGCTCAGGTGGCGCAGCATGACGCGTTTACCCGCGGCCTCGTATTTGGCCGCGATATTTTCGATGGCTTGCAACGCCGACTGGTCAACCACACGGCTTTCAGCGAAATCGACGATGACGGTTTCCGGGTCATTCGGCACATCGAAGAGTTCGATAAAGCCATCCGATGACCCAAAGAACAGCGGCCCCTGGATTTCATAGACCTTCGCCCCTTTTTCGGTCGCGGACTCACGGGTGACGGCGTGGATGCGCTTGGCGTTGTTCCAAGCATAGGCCAGAGCCGACACGATGACACCGACCACAACAGCAACCGCGAGGTCTTCCATCACTGTCACGACGGTGACCAGAACGATGACAAAAGCGTCGGTCAGTGGAACCTTGCGCAGGATCTTGAACGAGTTCCACGCAAAGGTGCCGATCACCACCATGAACATCACCCCAACCAGCGCGGCCAGCGGGATCTGTTCGATCAGCGGTGAGGCAAACAAGATGAAGGTCAGCAGAAACAGCGCCGCAGCGATCCCCGCGATGCGGGTCCGGCCACCGGATTTCACGTTGATCATCGACTGACCGATCATCGCGCAGCCACCCATGCCACCAAAAAAGCCGGTCACGATATTCGACGCACCTTGCGCGATACATTCCTGAGAAGCCCCGCCGCGCTTGCCGGTGATCTCGCCCACAAGGTTCAGGGTCAGCAGGGATTCGATCAGGCCAATCGCAGCCAGAATGACGGCGTAGGGCAGGATGATCTCAAGCGTGCCCCAGTTCAGCGGAACCATCGGGATGTGGAAGGCAGGCAGGCCACCTTCGATCGAGGCCAGATCACCGACGCGCGGGACATCCAGCCCCAGACCGATCACCAGCGCAGCGACAACCAGAATACCGGCCAAAGGTGCTGGAATGAGACGCGTGATGCGCGGCACCACCCAGATCACCGCCATTGTCAGTGCTACAAGGCCTAGCATGGTGTATAGCTGCGCACCCGAGAGCCATTCTCCACCACCCATGCCGTGACCGGTGTTTTCCATGGTACCCGGCACCTTGAACTGGCCCATCTGGGCCAGAAAGATCACGATGGCCAAGCCATTCACAAAGCCCAGCATCACCGGGTGCGGCACCAGTCGGATGAAGCGGCCCCAGTGCATCGCCCCGGCGATAACCTGGAGGATTCCCATCAGAACCACCGTCGCGAACAGGTATTCGACCCCATGTTCGGCCACCAAAGCCACCATGACGACCGCCAGCGCGCCCGTCGCTCCCGAGATCATGCCGGGTCGCCCGCCGATCAACGCGGTGATGAGCCCCACAAGGAACGCGGCATAGAGGCCCACCAGCGGATGCACGCCTGCCACAAAAGCAAAGGCCACGGCCTCGGGCACCAGCGCGAGGGCCACGGTCAGGCCGGACAGCAGCTCGATCCGCAGGCGAGAGAAGGTCAGCCCCTCATCCGGCACCCAGCGCAGATCGGGTATGGCGATACGGTTGGCAAAACTTGCCAGCAAGGCTCGGGGCATTGGACAGTCCTATAGGATATTATGTTCGCGCGAAGGGGTCGTTGTAGCGGGCGCGCCGCTGTTAAGCCACCGCAGGAGGTGGGATGCAGCCATGCGCACAGCGCATAACTCGCCTCTCGGCAACGTGATTTGCGGCACCCGGATCAAGCACCCAAATGTGAGTTCATGCGTTGGATTGCCCTTATATTTCTATCGGCCCTGCCCGCCTTTGCACAGGACTTGCAAGGGAATGACACGGCTGGAAACTGGCGTGTCACGCACCATGAAATTTTCGGCATCTGGAATTCGATTTGTGACGAGCGTGAGGAAGCCGGTACTTTGGTGAAGCGCTGCTACATAAGGCGCGCCGAGGTGTTTTCCTTGCGTCCGAAATTTGCGGCGCAATTCATGTTCATCACACCTGAACCAGATGGTTTCAAAATCGAGTTCGGGATTGAGCCCGGCACCTTCTTCAGCCCTTCTGGATTCCGCATAGAGAAAGATCAGGATGTGATCTGGCGCACGCGGCGCCCCGGGTGCCTGACAGGGTTAAGCTGCACATTCGAGGATCATCGCGCCGACAGCCTGCTGGATGCCATGCTGAACGGGGATGCGTATCGTTTTGAGTTTCGTGACAGGCATGGTCAATCGCAGGACCTGACGTGGCCGCTGGATGAGTTTGGATCCGCGTGGGCGGATTTCAATACGCAATCTCAACAGCGTAACCTGCTGGCGAAACAGGAATAGACCTCTTGTCAATTTCGGGCCGAACCCGCACAAATTCAATATCAGTATTTCAGGCGGAGCAGGACAGTGACCCAAACCAGGATTGCCGTTATCGGCGGATCAGGCATCTATGACATCGATGGGCTGGAAAATGCGGAATGGGTCAGTGTCGATACCCCTTGGGGGGCGCCCTCGGATCAGATTCTGACCGGGTCGCTGGACGGTGTCGCAATGGCCTTTCTGCCGCGCCATGGGCGCGGGCATGTGCATTCGCCCACCGATGTGCCCTATCGCGCCAATATCGACGCGCTGAAACGGCTTGGTGTGACGGATGTGATCTCGGTCTCGGCCTGCGGGTCGTTTCGCGAACACATGGCACCGGGCGATTTTGTCATCGTCGATCAGTTCATCGACCGGACATTTGCGCGCGACAAGAGCTTTTTCGGAACAGGCTGCGTCGCCCATGTCAGCGTTGCGCACCCGACCTGCCCGCGCCTGTCGGACGCCTGTGAGACCGCAGGCAAGGCTGCCGGTATCACGATCCATCGCGGCGGCACCTATCTGGCGATGGAAGGGCCGCAGTTTTCGTCTCTGGCGGAATCGAAGATGTATCGTGAGCAATGGGGCTGCGACGTGATCGGGATGACCAACATGCCCGAAGCCAAGCTCGCCCGCGAAGCCGAGCTTTGTTATGCCTCAATCGCGATGGTCACCGATTTTGACAGCTGGCACCCGGATCATGGCGAGGTGGATGTGACCACCATCATTGCGACCCTGACCGGCAATGCCGACAAGGGCCGTGCACTGGTCAAAGGCCTTCCCATCCTGTTGGGGACCGACCGCGCGCCCTGTCCGCATGGCTGTGACCGGGCGCTGGAATATGCCATCCTGACTGCGCCCGAAAAGCGCGACCCGGCGCTGTTGGCCAAGCTGGACGCGGTGGCGGGTCGGATTCTGTAGGTTCTGCGCGACGCGTCGGGCATTGCAGCCGACAGCAGATCGGTTTTCCGGATCACGTTGTTCAAGCGTCCAAGCATGGCATCGACCCTTGCGCTCGAAACTGTCCGGGCACAGGGGATGCGGGTACTTTCTGCCGGGATACTCGCCGCAAGAATGCGACGGTTGTGACGGATCGCACTCGTATCAGTTTTCGTGCAAGTCTCGGCCTGATCCGACCGATTTGAAGGGCCCGAAAGCTGGTCGCCATGAAAATTGTCAAGTACTGGTAGTTTGGCTATAGCGGTACCAAAGGAACGTATTGCGAGCAGACCCTTATGTCTCTGGAACTCTGGCTGGCCTTTGTTGCCGCATCCACCGCCTTGCTGCTGATCCCTGGCCCAACCGTGCTGTTGGTGCTGAGCTATGCGCTGTCCAAGGGGCGCAGCGTTGCCGTGGCCTCGGCCACAGGGGTCGCTGTGGGGGATCTTGTGGCAATGACCGCGTCTTTGTTGGGACTGGGCGCGCTTGTTCTGGCCTCGGCCACCTTGTTTTCCGTCCTCAAATGGGTCGGAGCGGCCTATCTGGTCTGGCTTGGGGTTAAACTGCTGCGAAGCGCCCCGGCAAGTGGTTTGGGAACGGTCGCGACCGGGCGGGATGTCACCCCCCGCAGCGTGTTTGGACATGCGGCCGCAGTCACGACACTGAACCCGAAATCCATCGCCTTTTTCATCGCCTTTGTGCCGCAGTTCCTGCGCCCGGCTGAACCACTGGGGCCGCAATTTGCCATCCTGATCGCCACTTTTGTCGGGCTGGCCTGGCTGAATGCGCTGGCTTATGCGTTGCTGGCCGACCGGTTGCGGCGGCTGATTGGCCGCGCCAGCGTGATCACCGGCATGACGCGGTTTGGCGGGCTGACCTTGATCGGGATGGGTTTCGCCACGGCAGTTCTGCGCCGCCCGGCCTGACCCCTTTTTCAGTTTTCGGCGTTTTCCTTCATGAACCCGCGGATAAACCGGCGGATTTCGCGGGCAGCTGATGTATCCAGCTCCCTGCACAACTCGACAAACGCGTCGCGTTCATCCTTGTCCAGACGCAGAACCAGCTGGCTGTTTTTCTTCGTTGATCCCTTGCCGTCTTTCTTTGGCACGCGCGTTGCTCCTAGCAAATGCTCGTTAATTCAGGCGATGCATTGTGTATACATAGCATAGTGATTGTCGTTATCGGGCACTTAACAGCACCGGAACGGAAATGGCAATGAACCTTCAAACCGTCTGGGGCCTTTCTTTTGCGAGATCAACGCAAATGCGCAAGCCGCACCTGTCATGTTTGCCTGCCACGCTTTACCGGTATTACGGATTGCCCAAGGCTGTGGTTTCGTGCCGCTGGTGATCGCGTGAATGAATTGTTCCTTGCATGGCTAACCCTCTTGGGCCAAACACGTTTTGGTATTTGAAGCGGAAAAGGGTTGGTTCATGTCAAGGAACAAGACTGTCAAAGACTACATCCGGACGATTGTCGACTTTCCGCATGAAGGAATTCTGTTTCGCGATGTGACGACGCTGTTTGCCGATCCGCGCGGATTTCGGATGGCCATTGACCAGATGCTGCACCCCTATGCCGGGGAACGCATCGACAAGGTTGTCGGCCTCGAAGCGCGGGGCTTTATCCTTGGGGGGGCGATTGCGCATCAGCTGAGCCTGGGCTTCGTACCGATCCGCAAGAAAGGCAAGCTGCCCGGCACAACGATCAGCCAGGACTACAAGCTGGAATATGGTGAAGCGATCGTCGAGATCCACGATGACGCCATCCAGCCAGGCGAAAAAATCCTTGTCGTTGACGACCTTCTGGCCACAGGCGGCACTGCGGCGGCGGGCATCAAACTGATCGAGCGTTTGGGCGGTGAGATCGTCTCATGCGCGTTCATTATCGACCTGCCTGACCTCGGCGGGCGCAAAGTATTAGAAGATATGGGCATGGACGTGCATGTCCTGTGCGAATTCGAAGGGCTTTAACGCGGCAACCTTCGGACTTCTTAACAAGAGTCAGAGCCGGGTTCACGCCTTCAGCACCGCGCCGGGATTCATGATGCCAAAGGGGTCCAGCGCCGCCTTGATGGTCCGCATTGCATCCAGCTTTACCGGATCGCCATAGCGGTCCAGATCGTCCGTTTTCATGCGGCCCACGCCGTGTTCCGCGCTGACCGAACCATCAAAGGCATGGACCAAATCATGCACGGCCCGCTTGACCACGGCGCTCTGACCCTCAAATTCCGCGCGGCGCTGCCCCTTGGGGGGAAAGACGTTGTAGTGCAGATTGCCATCCCCGAGATGGCCAAAGCAATTGATCCGGAACTGCCCGAGACCGGAAACCAACTTTTCCCCTTGGCGCACAAATTCCGGAATTTCTGAGATCGGGATCGAGATATCATGGCTCGACACCGAGCCGATCAGGCGGTTGGCCTCGGGGATACGCTCGCGCACGGCCCACAACTCATCACGCTGCGCCTCGCTTTGTGCAATCACGCCATCCTGCACCAGCCCAAGCGCTTGCGCGTGGACAAAGATATCCTCCAGCGCGTCGGACGGAGACTGCCCCGTGGCCAGCCCCAATTCGATCAGAACGCTCCACTCTGGCGGTGTTTCAAACGGTTGCCGGACATCCGGCAGAACCTCGGACAAGAACTTCAGCCCCTGCCGGTGGATCAGTTCGAAAGTGCTGACAGCCTCGCCCACGCGATCACGCGCCTGGGCCAGCAGGGAAATGGCAGCCTCGGGTGACGCTACTTGAAACATTGCCGTCCCGATCGCGGCAGGCCGGGGAAACAGTTTGAGCGCAGCTGCAGTGATGATCCCCAGCGTGCCCTCGGCCCCGATCAGCAGATTGCGCAGGTCATAGCCTGTGTTGTCCTTTCGCAACCGGCTGAGACCCTGCCAGATTTGACCATTGGGCAGAACGACCTCGAGCCCAAGGCACAGGTCGCGCGCATTGCCATAGCGCAAGACGTTGACGCCCCCGGCATTGGTGGAGAGGTTGCCCCCGATCCGACAGGATCCCTGCGCCGCCAGCGTCAAGGGAAACAGGCGGTCTTGCGCTTCGGCCGCGGCTTGGACATCCTGCAAAATGGCGCCGGCCTCGGCAATCAGCACATTTTCAGTGGAATAGACGGACCGGATGGCTGTCATCCGTTCCAGCGAAATCACAAGGGGCGCTGGCCCGTGCGGCATCACCTGCCCCCCGACCAGACCGGTTCCGCCGCCATAAGGCACCACCGGAACGCGCTCCCCGCACGCCACCTGCACCAGTACCGAGACCTCCTCGGTTGTGCGGGGCAAGGCCAGCAGGCCAGCCTGTCCGGCAAATCGCCCGCGCGGCTCTTCCAGATACCGGTCGGCCACCGGGCGCAACACCTGATCGCCCAGTTTCGAGCGGATCAGCGTGGCAATGCGGTCATCAGCGGGGTTCAGACTCATACGCTTTCAATGCCCAACCGATCCCACCACGGCAAGCCTTATTCCAGATCAATCAGATAACGCGGCTCCAGCACGACAACCGTTGGACGGTCCGGCAAGTCACGCAGAGAGACGGTGATCTCGGACACGCCGTCACGTTCAACCGGGAACTCATCCCGGATATCCACGAGGAAGCGATCCAGCGAAAACTCCGAGAACCAGTGCATCGGAATGATCACCGAGCTTTTCAGCCGCTTGAGAACCGAGATCATGTCGGGCAAGGGCATGGTTGTTCCGCCATCGACGGCGGCCATGACCACATCCAACCGACCCAGCGCAGCAAACTGTTCGTCTGACGGTACATGATGCAAATGTCCCAGATGGCCGATACACAGCCCTTCGACCTCGAACACGAAGATAGAATTGCCGCGTTCCTCAACTCCGCCATAGGCCGAGCGGATATCGGTTGGGACATTGCGTATCAGCATCTCGCCCAGATCCAGATGATGTTCGATCCCCTGCCCGAACTCTCCCCATCCCGGCAGGACATGCGGGATCGCCGGGTCGGGATGCGCCGTCCAATGGGTGTCATGGGCATGGTTCATCGTCACCACATCGGGAATCAGATCGGCACCCCCGATGAACCCGGTAAAATCGGTCACCACATTCAACCCGCCACGGGTCTGGATCATAAAGGCGGCATGCGCGACATAGCTGATGCGCACCGAAAACTCCGGTACCGGGTCCTGCCACGCGGCTTTGTGCAGATATTCGATCCCCGGCGCCGCGTCGGCGATGGCGATACAATGGCTCGGCCGCCGCTCCTGCGCCACGGCCCCGCCCGAAATCACCATCAATGCTGCAACCAACCAGCGCATACCCGAAGTGTAGCGCAGATCGCCACCAAGTCATGCCCCTTGTTCATCTGGCCAAAGATATCCCGGGGGAGGCGCGGCTTGCCGCGACGGGGGCAGAGCCCCCCTAGCCCGCGTCCGTCTTGCCACGCCGGTCGGACCGCAGGCTGGCATAGAGAACATGCGTCCGCCATCGCCCGTTGATCTGTAGATAAGACTGCGCCACGCCTTCATATTTGAAGCCCGAGCTTTCCAGCAAACCGCGCGACGCCCGGTTTTCCGGCAGACACGCGGCTTCGATCCGGCTCAGATCCAGACGGGTAAAGGCGTGATGTACCATCGCGCCAATCGCTTCGCGCATGTATCCCTGACGGGCAAAGGATTCACCCGTCCAGTAACCCAGGGTTCCGGCCTGCGCAGGACCGCGCCGGATATTGTCCAGTGTGATCGCCCCGACCAACACATTGTCTTCACGGCGAAACAGGAACAGCGGGATTGCTGTGCCACTCGCGACCGAGCGCTGAGCCCAGTAGACCCGATTGGTAAAGGATTTGCGGCTCAGGTGATCCTTGGCCCAGATCGGCTCCCACGGGGTCAGATAATTTTTTGAGGCGCGACGCAACGCCGCCCAATCGTTGAAATCGGAATGTACAGGCGGACGCAAGCTAAGCCGCGCGGTCTCGAGTTTCAACTTGCGTCTGCCCAACAGCATCACGCTGCACGCCTCTCCTGCAAGTCCGCCAATGTCGGTGCGTCTGCGACCGGTCCGTAAAGCGCCAGCGCCGCCGGGGCCTGAACGGCCATGGTTTCGGCAAAGGCGCGCACGTCTTCGGTGCTGACCGCATCGATCTTGGCGACCGTGTCTTCCAGCGAGGGCACCCGTCCCCAGATCTGCACCAGCCGCGCCAGACGCTCGGCCCGATTCGACGGGCTTTCCAACCCCATCAGCATCCCGGCCTTCATCTGGGCGCGGGCACGGGCGACCTCTTCGGGGTTCATGTCCTCGGCGGCGCGCTTCATCTCATCGATGGTGATTGTCGCCAGTTCGGCCACCTGATTGGCCGAGGTCCCGGCATAGATCGTGGTTGTTCCGGTATCGGCATAGGCACCGGTCTGCGCGAAGATCGTGTAGCAAAGCCCACGTGTTTCGCGCACCTCCTGAAACAGGCGCGAGGACATGCCACCGCCCAATGCGGTCGAATAGATCTGCGCCGTATAGATCGCGTCATCGCGATAGCCTGGGCTTTCAAGCGCCAGGGCGAAATGTGCCTGTTCCAGCTCTTTTACCTGTCGGGCTTCGCCGCCGGTAAAGCGTGCGATCTCGGGGATCAGACCCTTGCGGGATTGCAGATGGCCAAACATCTCTTCGGCCAGTTTCATCAGCATATCGTGATCCACAGCACCTGCTGCGGACAGGATCATCTGTTCGGGGCCATAATGTTCGATCACAAAGCCCGACAGGTCTTCTCGCGAAAAGGCACTCACCCGCTCGGACGGGCCCAGGATCGTCCGGCCCAGAGGCTGGTCGTGATAGCTCTGCTCTTGCAGCCAGTCAAAGATCACATCGTCGGGCGTGTCATGGGCCTGACCGATTTCCTGAAGGATCACGCCCCGCTCGACCTCGATCTCGCGCGGATCGAAAACCGGGTTCAGAACGATGTCGCCGATGACATCCATCGCCAGCGCCACGTCGTCCTTCAGAACGCGTGCGTAATAGGCTGTCACCTCGCGCGAGGTATAGGCGTTGATATAGCCGCCCACATCCTCGATCGCCTCGGCAATTTGCAAGGCCGAACGGCGCTCGGTTCCCTTGAACGCCATATGTTCAAGGAAATGCGCGATGCCGTTCTGCTCGATCCGCTCATGCCGCCCACCGGCGGTTACCCAGATGCCGATGGCCGCAGATTGCAGCCCCGGCATATGTTCACTGACGATACGAAACCCGTTCTTCAGTTGGTCTTGTCTGACAGTCACTCAGCGATGTGCCTTTTTATATGATCCTCAAGGGCACCCAGATCATTGGCGATGCGGGTCACCCGTTCCGGACGTTCATACAGATCAGACATGCGGGAGGGAAGAGGCGGATGTTCGCCGCTCGCCTTCTCGACCGCGGCCGGGAATTTCGCCGGGTGCGCGGTGGCCAGCGTGATCATCGGAACGTCTGCCGCGCGGTGTTCTTCTGCGACCTTGATGCCCACGGCGGTGTGCGGGCAGACCAGTTCGGCGCTGTGCGCCAGCGTGGATTTGATCGTGGCCAGCGTTTCCTCTTCGGACACACGGCCCGAATCGAAATTCTCACGCAGCGCTTTCATCGCGCCCTGGCTGATATTGAAGCCACCCTGTTTCAGCTCATCCATCAATTGTGCGATGGCCCCGCCGTCTTCGCCATAGGCATAATAGAGCGCGCGTTCGAAATTCGAGCTGACCTGAATGTCCATCGACGGGCTGATCGAGGGGATGGTTTCGCCCTTGAAATACCCCTCACCCGAGAGGCAGCGATGCAGAATGTCGTTCTGGTTGGTCGCCACCACTAGGCGATCAATCGGCAGCCCCATTCGCTTGGCCAGATAGCCCGCGAAGATGTCGCCAAAGTTGCCGGTTGGCACCGTGAAGCTGACCTTGCGGTGCGGCGCACCAAGGCTGACGGCAGCCGAGAAGTAATAAACGATCTGCGCCAAGACGCGGGCAAAGTTGATCGAGTTCACACCCGCCAGTTTCACGCCGTCGCGGAAGTCGAAATCGTTGAACATGTCTTTCAGCGCAGCCTGACAATCGTCAAAATCACCATCAACGGCCAGAGCATGCACATTGCTGTCCGCAGGCGTGGTCATCTGGCGGCGCTGCACTTCGGACACGCGGCCATGCGGGAACAGGATGAACACATCCACCGCGTCCAGCCCGCGGAACGCCTCGATCGCGGCTGAACCGGTATCCCCGCTGGTCGCGCCGACGATGGTCACACGGTCACCACGGCGTTTCAGCGCCACCTGGAACAACTGGCCGATCAGCTGCATGGCAAAGTCCTTGAAGGCCAGTGTGGGGCCGTGGAACAGTTCCAGCAGGAAGTGGTTCTCGTTCAGCTGCTTCAATGGCGCGCGGGCATCGTGGCCGAAACCTTCATAAGCGCGGGCGATGATCGCCTTGAACTCAGCCTCGGCGAATGAGCCGCTGACATAGGGCCACATCACGCGGAATGCGATTTCTTCATAGGGTAATCCGGCCAGCGCCGAGATCTCGTCCTGCGACATCACCGGGATTTCGGCGGGCAGATACAGGCCACCGTCGCGGGCAAGTCCGGTCAACATCGCCTCTTCAAACGTCAATTCGGGCGCCTGCCCGCGGGTCGAGATATATTTCATGTCGCGTCACTTTCAGAATTGGCACGGCTGCGCCACAGGAAGTATCCGGTCATCGCGGCCCAGACCAGAGCCAGACCAAACCAGGTTATTGCATATTGCAGGTGATCGTTTGGTATGCCCGCCGTGTCCACCGGCAGCGGCGTCACATTCGGATCGGTTTGCGAACGGGCGATCAGCAGAACCGGTTCCGCGCCCAGTGCACCCGCAAGCGCGGGCACATCGCGGGCGAACCAGATGTTGGCGTCGAGATCAGGTGCGGGCGTGTAACTGTCGATTTCATCTGGCCAGTGCAGATTGCCGGTGATCTCCATCGGACCGGTCAGACGTTCGGTCTGCTTCGCAGTTGTCGGGACAAAACCCCGATCAACTAGAATAGTGCGATCTTCGGTGTTGAAAGCCTGAATGATCCGGTACCCCGCCCCCACCTGCTTGACAGAAACCAGAACATGGATTTCCCCCGGCACCATCTCTCCTTTGATTGCTACGGGCAGATATTTGTCTTCGTCTTCGAAAACTTGCTGGGGTAGAGAAACCGCTTCGGCAGAGATACGACTTTCGATATCGGCGAGTTGGCCTTCTTTCTCTGCCAAGCGATCCACCTGCCAAAAACCCAACCACAACAGCACGCCCAAACCAGCGAGGCCGAAGATCAGCAGGAACAGGATACGGCGCATGTCAGGACCAAACTTCTTTGCAGGAACCGGCGTCTTGTTAAGGGGCGCGCGGGCTGAATTGCAACCACGCAATTGTATGGGGCGCAATCTTGCGCCCCACATAGAGAAAAAGCCGCCCCTTGGGGCGGCTTTTGCAACTGATCAGCCTGACCGGCGTTACATCAGCGGAGCCTGGCCCCAGATGTAGACGGCAAAGAACAAGAACAGCCAGACCACGTCGACGAAGTGCCAGTACCAAGCGGCGGCCTCAAAACCGACGTGTTTTTCGGGGGTGAAGTCACCCTTAAGCGCGCGGATCAGGCAGACGGTCAGGAAGATTGTCCCGATGATCACATGTGCGCCGTGGAAACCCGTTGCCATGAAGAAGTTGGAATAGAACTGGTCGCCGCCGAATTCCCAGCCTTCATGCTTGAGCAGTTCGGCGTATTCATAGCCCTGAAGGAAGGTAAAGGCGATGCCCAGCACGATGCCAATGGCCAGACCATTGATCAGCGCCTTGCGGTCGTTGTCATGCACCAGCGCATGGTGCGCCCAGGTGATCGCACAGCCTGACAGTAACAGGACCAGAGTGTTGATCAGCGGCAGGTGGAACGGGTCAACCGCATGAATATCCGGCTGAATGTATTCGGTGCCAGCATAGTCGTACATCGGGTACATGCGATGTTTGAAGAACGACCAGAACCAGGCGAAGAAGAACATCACCTCGGACATGACAAACAGGATGAAGCCGTAACGCAGACCGATGCGGACAACAGGCGTGTGATCACCCTGACGGCTTTCCGCAACCACATCCGACCACCAGGCGAACATCGTGTAAAGCACAGCTGCCAGACCGGCCCAGAACATGAAGGGCGTGATGCCTTGCATCCAGAGAACGGCTCCGAACAGCATGACAAAGCCGCCGACGGCGCCGATCAGAGGCCAGATCGACGGGGCCAGAATGTGGTAATCGTGGTTTTTAGCGTGTGCCATCAGCGTCCCTCACCTACAGGCGTTAGTTCGTGTTTGTATCTGCCTGCGCATCGAGGGCGGCATAGCCCTCGGGCAGGTCAATTTCGTAGAATGTATACGACAGCGTGATCGTATGAACATACTTGGCTTCAAGATCCTCGACCATTTCCGGGTCGACGAAGAAAGTCACCGGCATCTCAACGCGTTCGCCGGGTTGCAGCACCTGCTCTTCAAAGCAGAAACAGGCAATCTTCTGGAAATACCCACCCGCAGAATAGGGCGCCACGTTGTAAGACGCCTGCCCGGCAATGGGGCGGTCGGTCGGATTAAAGGCCTCGTAAAACGCGAGACCGGTTTCGCCGATGCGCACATCCATCTCGCGCACGACCGGCTTGAATTCCCATTCCATATCCTTGGCCTTGGACGCGTCAAAGCGGATGGTAACGGTGCGATCCAGAATGGTATCGGGGGCGGTTTCGGCAACACCGGTGGTGCCGCCAAATCCGGTCACCCGGCAGAACCAGTTGTAGAACGGCACCGACGCCCAGGCCAGACTGCCCATCAGGACAACCACGCCAACGGTCTGGACAACCGTTTTCTGAGGACCGGACAACGCCATCAGTTCTGAACCTCTTGCGTCGCCCTGTTGAAATCAGTGCCCGAGACCTTGACGATGGTCAGGCCAAAGATGATCACGATAAAGGCGGCCAGCGTCAGGCCGACACCCAGATTGCGGCTGAACCGGCGCTGATGCAGCTCGTGGTCCTTGCGAAGGCTCATGACCATCCCCCCAGACCATAGGGTTTCAGCAGGGCTTCGGCCAGAACGGCACCGAAATGCAGGAACAGATACAGCAGCGACAGCTTGAAGAAACCGCGCTCGACCTTGAAGTTATCTGCCTCGGAATCATCCTCGGTCCGGCGCGAGATTTTCCACGCGCCCCGCAGGAACAGGATGTTCAGAACCAGTGCAACAGTCAGATAGATCGGGCCGCCAATACCCGAAAACGCAGTTCCAACGGCCAGCAGAGCCAGCAGAGCTGTATAGACCAGGATATGGATACGTGTCGCGCGGCGACCGTGGGTGACGGTCAGCATCGGCACGCCCGCGTCGTCATAGTCCGAGCGCATGAACAGGGCCAGCGCCCAGAAATGCGGCGGCGTCCACATGAAGGTCAGGGCAAACATCAGCCAAGGCTCGACCGACATCGATCCCGTGGCGGCCACCCAGCCAATCACCGGAGGGAACGCGCCAGCTGCGCCACCGATCACGATGTTCTGCGGCGTCGAACGCTTCAGCCACATCGTGTAGACGACCACATAGAAGAAGATGGTGAAGGCCAGAAACGCGCCTGCGAACCAGTTGGTCGCAAGGCCCAGCATGATCACCGACAGACCCGACAGAGCCAGACCAACGGCCAGCGCCTCGCCTTCCTCGACCTTGCCAGAAGGGATCGGGCGGGATTTGGTGCGCTTCATGACACGGTCGATATCCGCGTCCCACCACATGTTCAGCGCGCCTGATGCTCCGCCGCCGATAGCGATGAACAGGATGGCGCAAAAACCGACGAAGGGATGGACAGGAACAGGCGCCGCCAACAAACCGACCAATGCCGTGAACACGACCAGCGACATCACGCGCGGCTTCAGCAGGGCGAAGTAATCGCCAAAGCCGGCCTCGTCCGCCCGGGCGGTCACTGTGCTGGCATTGATGCTTGCGTCGGTCATTTCCGGTCCTTTTGGGGCGAAAACTGCGCGGATCGCCCGCGCAGTCTGAGTTTTGTGTCAGACGGGGTTCAACCCGCCCCTATCGCGCTCAGTTCGAGGCGACCTGATAGCTTTGCGGCAGGCCCGCGTATTCTTCGATCGCGCCCTGCAGCCATTCGTCATAGACTTCCTGGCTTACGACCTTGACGGTAATCGGCATATAGGCGTGGTCCTTGCCACACAGTTCCGAACACTGACCAAAATAGATGCCTTCCTTGTCGGCCTGAAACCACAGCTCGGCCAGACGTCCGGGCACACCGTCCTGCTTTACGCCAAAGGCCGGGATGGTCCACGAGTGGATCACGTCGGATGCAGTCACCTGCATCACGATGACCTTGCCGACCGGAACGACTACTGCGGTGTCCGTGGCCAGCAGCCATTCATCATCGCTGTAGCCTGCATCGATCAGCTTGGCGCGCATTGCGTCATCCAGAACAAACGGCGTTACATCCGCATCTGCGGGGCGTGCGCCCTCGTCCAGGGTCGCCGGATGGCCCAGCAGATAGCTGTCGAATGCGAAATCGTGATCAACATATTCGTAGGTCCAGTACCACTGGTTGCCGACGACTTTGATGGTGATGTCACCTTCCGGGATTTCCTGCTGTTTGAAAAGAACTGGCAACGAGAACGCGCCAATAAACACCAGAATCAAGATCGGACCCAGGGTCCAGGCGATTTCAACAGGGGTATAGTGCGAGAAACGTGCCGGGGTCGGATTTGCGCGCTGATTGTAGCGCACGATGCAATAGACCAGCAAAGCTGCAACCAGCAGACAGACCGCGGTGATGATCACAAGAATCATGCTGTCCAGCTTCTGGATTCCTGTGGCAAGGCTGGTGGCCGCGGGCTGAAAGCCCATGCCGCCGTCTACCGGCTTGCCAATAATCTCAAGCTCCTGAGCCATGGCGGGTAGGCTGGAGAGGGCTGTCATAAACCCTGAAAGCATCAAAGCATTCTTCATGTTCTGTCCTGATCGTTTGATCTTTGCGTCCCTGACGGAAAGGTGTGAATCGGTCGCACCTCTCCCGTTGTCTTTGGCCGCGTTAAAAACCATATTCCAGCGGGTAGATAAAGCAAAATGCTTGCGTCAAACAGACGCTATTTTTGATCTGGATCAAACCCGAAAGGTCGCTACCCATGCCTGAAGCCCCGTTTCGCCCCTTTGAGAGCGCCCTGCCGCAAGATGAAGCACTGGCCATATTGCGTTCGGCAACGGACGGGGCCGAGGATGGAGAGCTGTTTGTCGAGCGTCGGAAATCCGAATCTCTGGTGTTTGACGACGGGCGTCTGCGCACCGCGTCTTATGACGCATCCGAGGGGTTTGGCCTGCGCGCCGTTCAGGGCGAAGTGGCCGGGTACGCGCATTCGACTGATGTATCGATTGCCGCGCTGAAACGTGCTGCCGAGACCGCGCGACTGGCGGTTGGCGATGGAGGCGGAACGCTCGCCGAAGCCCCCCGGCCCACGAATACGCGCCTGTACACGGACGAAGACCCAATCGAATCTGCCGCCTTCCCGGTGAAAATCGAAACCCTGCGGGAGATTGACGCCTTTGCCCGCGACCTGGATCCGCGGGTGGTTCAGGTTAGCGCAATGATCGCAGCCGCCGTGCAGGAGGTGGAAATTCTGCGACCCGATGGTGTGATGGTGCGTGACGTGCGCCCCATGACGCGCGTGAATGTCTCGGTCATTGTTGAACAGGACGGGCGGCGCGAAAGCGGATCGGCCGGTGGCGGCGGGCGGGTTGGCCTGAGCGGGCTGATCGACCCGGCCGACTGGCAGGCCAAGGCGCGCGAAGCCCTGCGCATCGCGTTGGTCAATCTGGACGCGGTTCCCGCGCCTGCCGGCGTGATGGAGGTTGCACTTGGCCCCGGCTGGCCCGGTATTTTGCTGCACGAAGCCATCGGTCACGGGCTAGAGGGCGATTTCAACCGCAAGGGAAGCTCGGCCTTCGCCGGGCTGATGGGGCAACAGATTGCATCCAAGGGCGTGACCGTGGTGGATGACGGCACGATTGCCGACCGTCGCGGCTCGATCACTGTGGATGATGAGGGCACGCCCAGCTCACGCACCGTGCTGATCGAGGACGGCATCCTGACCGGCTACATGCAGGATCGGCAAAACGCCCGGCTGATGGGCTTTGCGCCCACGGGCAACGGGCGGCGGCAAAGCTATGCGCACAAGCCAATGCCCCGCATGACCAATACGATCATGTTGGGGGGCGACGCTGATCCGGCAGCTTTGGTGGCAGATATTAAAGACGGCATCTGGGCGGTTGGATTCGGAGGCGGCCAGGTCGACATCACCAACGGCAAGTTCGTTTTCTCGTGTACCGAGGCGTATCGGGTCGAAAACGGCAAGATCGGAGCGCCTGTCAAAGGGGCCACGCTGATCGGCGACGGGCCTTCGGCGTTGAAACGTATCCGCGGCCTTGGCTATGATATGGCTTTGGATCCGGGTATGGGCACCTGCGGCAAAGACGGTCAATGGGTGCCCGTGGGTGTGGGTCAACCGACAGTGCTGATGGACGGGCTGACTGTCGGCGGGTCGGCAGCCTGAGTCGGAAGAGAAGCGCAACGGCAGGCGCAGGGTTAACCATACGCCACTTTGATTCGACGGCATTCCAACCGACGCTATTGATTTGAGCGCCGGTTGGAAAATATTCTTTTATTTATTTTCAGATACTTAACCTGTGCATTCCCCGAGAAATACAGATAAATCGCTGCTAATTATCTGCGATTCAGAGGCTGTTAACCCCCTGTCCCGTAAACCAGTTCTGCAATCAGGCGGAGCAACGGATGACCGAAGAGCAGCTTTCTTCCAATCACCCCCCACTCCCACCCACCACGGAAGAGGACCGGTTTTCGTGGCTTCACCTGTTGCGCTCGCGCAAGGTCGGCCCGGCGACGTTTCGTCGGCTGCTGCGTGAACATGGCTCGGCGCAGAACGCGCTGGCCGCGCTGCCTGAAATGGCACGCGCCGCCGGAATAGAAGGGTATGAAACCTGCCCCCCCGGCGTGATCGAGGCGGAACTCAGGGCCGCAGAAGCCGCCAAAGCGCGGCTTTTGTGCCTTGGGTCCGCGGATTTCCCCGACGCATTGAACGACCTATCCGATGCCCCGCCTCTGCTTTGGGCCATCGGGGATGTGTCGCTGTTGCAGAAACCGGCGATTGCGATGGTGGGCGCGCGCAACTGTTCCTCGTTGGGCGCGCGGATGGCGCGTGGTCTGGCGCGCGCCTTGGGCGAAAAGGGACATGTGATTGTTTCGGGTCTGGCGCGCGGTATTGATACGGCGGCGCATATGGCGTCGCTGGACACCGGCACAGTTGCGGTCATGGCGGGTGGTGTTGATGTCATTTACCCGGCCGAGAACACGGAACTGGCGCATAATATTGCAACCAAGGGACTGCGGCTGTCGGAACAGCCAATGGGCGTGACACCTCAGGCAAGGCATTTTCCACGCCGCAACCGGATCATCTCGGGCCTGGCCCAAGCTGTTGTGGTGGTCGAGGCCGCCGCGAAATCCGGCAGCCTGATCACAGCGCGTGACGCCCTGGATCAGGGGCGCGAGGTTCTGGCCGTGCCCGGCCATCCGTTCGACGCCCGCGCTGCCGGGTGCAACCTTTTGATTCGGGACGGTGCGACGCTGGTCCGTTCGGCAGACGACGTTGTCGAAGCCCTGCCGCAGCAAGGCGATCTGGTCTTTGCAAATCCCGAGCTGCCGCCCGCCATGCAGCCACGGCCTGCCGTACTGGACTTGCAGGCGCAAATCCTTGAGCGGTTGGGACCTTCCCCTATCGCCGAAGACCAGTTGCTGCGCGATATTGCGGCCTCGGCCGGGGATCTGGGGCCAGCGCTGGTCGACCTTGAACTGGACGGACGAATCCAGCGACAGCCGGGCGGGCTGTTGTCTCTGGCAGGCTGATTTGGACGGAAAACAAGATTGCCCAATCGAACGCTCTGCCTGCTATCAGGTGCGGGTATCACGCTGAAATCACGTCGCTTTTCCGCCTGCCAAAGGAACGCATTGACAATCCCCGCTTGCCCCACACATTTTGCACCACCATAAAAGGCGCCAAATTCGTCGAGCGAGGTTTCCCCTTAAATGCCCGTAGTTGTTGTAGAATCTCCGGCCAAAGCAAAAACAATCAATAAATATCTCGGCCCTGACTACACCGTTCTGGCCTCTTACGGCCATGTGCGGGACCTGCCGCCAAAGGACGGATCGGTCGATCCGGACCATGGATTTTCCATGACATGGGAAGTGGGCAATGACAGCCGCAAACATGTAAAGGCCATCGCCGACGCGCTGAAAGAAGACAACGCGCTGATCCTCGCCACCGACCCTGATCGTGAGGGTGAGGCAATCAGCTGGCATTTGCAGGAAGCGCTGACCAAGCGCCGCTCGATCAAGAAAGACACACCGGTTAGCCGGGTGACCTTCAACGCCATCACCAAAGAAGCGGTGACCGAGGCGATGAAGAACCCGCGCGACGTCGATATGCCCCTGGTCGAAGCGTATCTGGCACGCCGCGCCTTGGACTACCTTGTTGGCTTCAACCTGTCACCGGTTCTGTGGCGCAAACTGCCCGGTGCAAAATCCGCAGGTCGGGTGCAATCGGTCTGTCTGCGTCTGATCGTCGAGCGCGAGATGGAGATCGAAGCGTTCAAGCCAATCGAGTATTGGTCGGTTCGGGCCCTGTTCGAGACACCGCGTGGTCAGACCTATGAGGCGCGGCTGGTCACGTTGGCAGGCAAGAAACTGGACAAGCACGATCTGGTCAACGCGACACAAGCTGAACTGGCGGTTCAGGCCGTCACCAGCCGCGCACTGCGTGTGACTTCGGTCGAAGCCAAGCCCGCCGCGCGCAATCCAAGCGCGCCGTTCATGACCTCGACCCTGCAACAGGAGGCCAGCCGCAAATTCGGCATGGGCGCGCGCCATGCAATGCAGGTTGCGCAGCGCCTCTACGAGGCCGGATACATTACCTATATGCGAACCGACGGGATCGACATGGCACCCGAGGCCGTGACGGCAACGCGCGACACCATCGCGGATCGGTACGGTGCAGAATATGTGCCGGACAGCCCGCGTATGTACAAGAACAAGGCCAAGAACGCGCAGGAAGCACACGAATGTATCCGCCCCACGGATATGACGCGCGATGCCAAGGCGCTGAAGGTCACGGATGAAGATCAGCGCAAGCTTTATGATCTGATCTGGAAACGGACCATTTCCTGCCAGATGGCAGCAGCACGATTGGAGCGCACAACGGTCGAGATTGGCAGTGACGACGGTCAGGTCGGCCTGCGTGCCACCGGTCAGGTAGTATTGTTCGACGGGTTCATGCGCGTCTATGAGGAAGGCCGCGATGATGTCGCCGATGATGACGAAAAGCGCCTGCCACAGATCATGCAAGGCGACCCCGCGCACTTTTCTAAAACTACGTTGCGTGATCAGTTTGCCAAGGCCACCAGCGAGTCGGACAAAGCCGCAATCATGGCCGATAACGAAGCCGTTCTGGCGTTGCAGCATCACACGCAACCGCCCCCGCGCTATACCGAGGCCACTTTGGTCAAGCGGATGGAGGAGTTGGGGATCGGACGTCCTTCGACCTATGCCTCAATCGTGACCACGATTCAGGACCGCGAATATGTGCGCAAAGACAAGAACCGGCTGATCCCCGAGGAAAAGGGCCGGATCGTCACCATCTTTCTGCTGAACTTTTTCCGTCAATACGTTGGATACGAGTTCACCGCGAATCTGGAAGAGCAACTGGATGACGTCAGCGCCGGTGATCGTGACTACAAGGATCTGCTGGGCAAGTTCTGGCGTGATTTCTCAGCAGCGATTGGTGAAACATCCGAACTGCGCATATCGGAAGTGCTGGACAAGCTGGACGAGGCATTGGCGCCACAGCTTTACCCCCCGCGTGAAGACGGGTCCGACCCGCGCATCTGCCCGAAATGCGGGTTGGGACAATTGCACCTGAAAACCTCACGCACCGGCGGGTTCGTGGGCTGCGGAAACTACCCGGAGTGCACTTATACGCGGCCTATCGCCGGTGAAGGCGCGGAAGGCGACGAACAATTGCTGGGCGAAGACGCCGGGGATGAGATCTGGCTGAAGTCCGGCCGATTTGGGCCGTATGTCCAGCGAGGCGAACCCACGCCCGAGAACAAGAAGCCTCCGCGCGCCTCGCTTCCACGCGGCTGGAGCAAGGATGACATGGATCTGGACAAGGCGCTGACGCTTCTGTCCCTGCCGCGCCAGATCGGTGAGCACCCCGAAGGCGGCATGATCACCTCGAACTTCGGGCGTTTTGGCCCCTATCTGATGCATCACTTGGCCGATGAAGCCAAGCCGGTCTATGCCAACCTCAAAGACCCAAACGATGTGTTCGAGATCGGTATGAACCGCGCCGTAGAGCTTTTGGCGGAAAAACGAGCCAATCCCGGTGGGCGCGGGCGCGCAGCGGCAAAAGCTTTGAAAGACCTGGGCGAGCATCCCGATGGCGGCGCGATGCAGGTTCTGGACGGACGGTACGGGCCATATGTGAAGTGGGAAAAGGTCAACGCGACCATCCCGAAAGACATCAAGCCCGAAGACGTGACGCAGGAAATGGCCATCGAACTGGTCAATGAGCGCGCATCCAAGAAGGGCACCAAGAAAAAGGCTGCACCCAAAAAGAAGGCTGCCGCCAAGAAGACAGCAAAGAAAGCGGCTGAATAAACCGGACTTTTGACCGGGACATGTCACCAAACACGCGGGCCGGTTTCTGAATAAAGGAACCGGCCCGCGTGTTTATGGACTGACGCGATACAGGATTGCGTTGTTCAGTAAAGGAGTTGAGACATGTTCAGAACCGCCATTCTTGTTGCGGCGATAAGCGTTGCGGCTGCCACGCAGGGCCATGCCGCGCATCACGTCAAGTCCGCCACAGCCGAAATCATCAACGCGCAAGGCGACGTCATTGGTCAGGCGAAGGCGACGCAAGGGCCCAATGGTGTTCTGCTGCACGTGCGCGTCACAGACCTGCCGCCGGGAAAACATGGGTTGCACCTGCACAGCCATGGTGTCTGCGAGGCCGGCGAAGGGTTCAAGACGGCCCAAGGCCATGTTGGCAAAGTTGAAGGCGCACATGGGCTGCTGAACCCTGAAGGCCCCGAGCCCGGCGATCTGCCCAATCTATATGTGGGACAGGATGGCGTGGGCGAGATGGAGGCCTTTACAAACCTTGTTTCGCTTGAAGGTGATGGAGATGTATTGCTGGATGGGGACGGATCAACTTTCATCATCCACGAAGCTGGCGACGATCACATGAGCCAGCCCATTGGCGGTGCAGGTGGGCGCATCGCCTGCGGGATCCTGATCGCCGACTGACACTATTGTCAGCTGAACTACCGTAGAAATACCTGAACCTTCTGGTTTCATTGACTTCCCCATGACGTGGCGGCAAAACCTGCCCATCACCATGTCATTGGGGGAGTTTTCCATGAAGAAAGTCTATGCCAATGCCGCCGAGGCACTCGATGGGGTGCTGACGGATGGCATGCTGATTGCCGCGGGCGGGTTTGGCCTGTGCGGCATTCCCGAACTGTTGCTTGCTGCCATCCGGGATTCGGGCGTCAAGGACCTGAGTTTTGCGTCGAATAACGCCGGTGTGGACGACTTCGGTATCGGCATCCTGTTGCAGACCAAGCAGGTCAAAAAGATGATCAGCTCGTATGTCGGCGAAAACGCCGAATTCATGCGTCAGTATCTGAGCGGCGAGCTGGAACTGGAATTCAACCCGCAAGGAACACTGGCCGAACGGATGCGCGCCGGTGGTGCCGGTATTCCCGGTTTCTACACCAAGACGGGCGTCGGCACCGTGATTGCGGAAGGCAAGGAGCACAAGGATTTCAACGGCGAGACCTATATCCTTGAGGAAGGCATTTTTGCCGATCTGGCTATCGTCAAGGCCTGGAAGGCTGACGACACCGGCAATCTGGTATTCCGCAAGACTGCCCGCAACTTTAACGTGCCCGCTGCCACCTGCGGCAAGATCTGCGTGGCCGAAGTGGAAGAGATTGTTCCGCGCGGCTCACTGGACCCGGACAAAATCCACCTGCCCGGCATCTATGTGCATCGCATCATTCAGGGCGATCACGAAAAGCGCATCGAACAGCGCACCACCCGCAAGAAGGAGGATGCATAATGCCCTGGGACCGCAATCAGATGGCCGCACGCGCGGCAGAGGAACTGGAAGACGGCATGTATGTGAACCTCGGCATCGGGATTCCGACGCTGGTGGCGAACTATGTGGGCGACAAGGACATCACTCTGCAATCCGAAAACGGAATGCTGGGTATGGGCCCTTTCCCGTATGAGGGCGAAGAAGACCCGGACCTGATCAACGCGGGCAAACAAACGATCACCGAACTGTCCCGCACTGCCTATTTCGACAGCGCCACATCCTTTGCGATGATCCGGGGCGGCAAAATCGCTGCTGCGATTCTGGGAGCCATGGAAGTGGATGAGAAAGGTGACCTGGCAAACTGGATGATCCCCGGCAAGCTGGTGAAAGGCATGGGCGGCGCCATGGACCTGGTTGCAGGCGTTGGGCGCGTGATCGTGGTTATGGACCACACCAACAAGCACGGTGAAAGCAAGGTCCTGAAGGAATGCACTCTGCCACTGACAGGCAAGGGTGTCGTGGATCGCATCATCACCAATCTGGGCGTTCTGGACGTGGTCGAGGGCGGATTGAGAATCGTCGAACTGGCAGAGGGTGTCAGTGAAGACGAAATGCGCGCTGCGACCGAAGCGACAATCGTCGGCTGAACAAAATAAAAGGCCCGCCGGATCTAGGCGGGCCTTTTTCAATTTGAGGTCTGGAACACGCACCCATCTGAAATCAGATCCGGCGGTGTCGCGCACAAAGCCCGCGCGATCTGGAAAGCGGCCAGAACCTTGGGGACATAGTCTCGGGTTTCGGCATAAGGCGGCACGCCGCTGTGTTTACGTACAGCCCCCTCACCCGCGTTGTAACCGGCCAGAACCAGAATCGGATCATTCCCGAACTCTTCCATCAGCCAGTTGAGGTATTTCACGCCCCCGGCGATGTTCTGCGAGGGTTGCAGACTGTCCTTAACACCAAAGCGGGCAGCTGTGGCGGGCATCAACTGCATAAGCCCCTGTGCACCGGCCGAACTGACGGCATCCGCGCGACCGGCTGATTCAACCGAAATGACAGCCAGCACCAGCGCTGGCGACACATTGGTTCCCACGGTTGACCGCAAAATCTCGATCCCGCGTTCTTTTGCTATGTTTTGCAGCGATTGCAGCCGGGGTGATCTTACATTCGTCGCCGCCAGCGCGTTAATCGCAGCATCAAGCCGCCCGGCCCCACCTTCATCGATATGCGGTGAAATGCGGTCCCAGAATGCCTTGTACGACCCTTTCGGGTCAGGCGCGGCACCGATTCCCGGCACTGTGGGCTGAACCACTTTGGTTCTTGCTATGATTTCTGGAACCACCAGCTCCACCCCTGTGCTGGGGGCTGAGGGCTTGGCCGCGTGTTCCTCGGGTGTGATCTGAATGGTCACGCGAGGACGCTCACCCGGCTTGGGGGCCTTGATCCGCTTGTAAACTCCGCGCGGCTCAACCTCGGTCGCTGACCCGGGTGCGACACCAGATAGTAGAAACGCCAGTACACCGGCGCATTGAAGTGCGTTCCGGAGAGTCATGTGCCTGCCTCATGTATTCTTTTTACGCGATTTGAACCGCGAATCTTCGCCCAAGGCCAGAAAAACAAAGCGAATTGGGGCAATTTCGCCTCATTTGGCGTATATTTGCACCGCTGCGGAGCACTTCGCACCAATCGAAGAAATTTTTTTCCTTTTATTTGCAAAGGTTTACGCATTTAGTGACTAAAAAGTTAAGCCGCGCGAAAAAAAATCTGTGTTTGGCCCAATTCCTGCCACGCACAACAGGCAAACATTAATCCATACCGAGACGGACATGAGCGGACTGAGAGAGAAAGCTCTGAAGAACGCCGAGGTTTGTTAAACTCTTTTTGATCCTTTAGGAGGGACGTAACATGATCAAGTTCATCAAGAACTTCCGCAAAGACGAAGACGGCGCAGTAACAGTTGACTGGGTTGTTCTGACCGCAGCAGTCATCGGCCTGGCAGCCGTTGCATACCAGCAGATCTCGGCTGGCGCGACCGGCCTGGCAACAGACGTGAACCAGGCCCTGAACGGCGCATCGCTGAGCACCGGCAGCAACACCGCAACCGGCGGTATCACAACTGCAGGCAGCAACAGCGGCAGCTAAGCTTCTGCTTGAGCAAGATTTTAAAGCCGCGCCATTCAGGCGCGGCTTTTTTCGTTCAGAGGTCTTTCAATATCTCTAAGAATAGAGTTTGACGGTCCTACCCCGCACGCCACGCCGCGAGCGCCACCGAATTGATCACGCCCAATTTGCAGGTCTTTGCGCACAAAAGAGCCCGTGAAAAAGTTTGGAATCTTGGATATTTCCAGCGAAATCAACTTTTGGCCTGATTTCCGCCATCCGAACGAACCACTATTAGGCGACGTTACGGGAAACACTGAATTGTCGTATTGGAGATAAGTAGATGCTAAAGTTCCTTAATCGGTTCAAATCGGACGAAGCAGGAGCGGTGACCGTTGACTGGGTGGTTTTGACCGCAGTGCTCATCGGACTGTCAAGCGCGACCTACCTTGTCATCAGATCAAGTGTTGATGGTATCGGCGGTAACATCAACCAAGCCATGAGTTCCTCTGTTGTCAGTACCGGCTCGAACACCGCTCCCGGTGGCCTTGTAACAGCGGGAACCAACTGACCCGCAGCGAGTTTTCACATTCACCAGCTTTCCTGAGCTTGTTGGTGAACGTGTCGGCAAATAAACGCGGCGACCTTTTGGGGCGCGGCGTTTGTTTCGTTGTTCTTCGTCTGGCCTGCCGCAGGGAGATGACAGCAGTTGTTTTGCGGAATTGTGCGAAAGCTGACGCAGAATCTAACAAGCAGACATTTTTGTCCCACATTTCGACACAATTTACATTTAACACTTGGGCTGTTTCAAAGTGGCCCTTTGGCCGCTTAGTATCCGACTAAATAAGAAAGAGGTGCATGTATGCGAGCGGTATTCGGACTTGTCCTGATTGTCGGCGTTGCTCTGGCTGGGGGCGCCGTTTACATGGCGCGCAACTATATTGCGGCTTATCAAAGCGAACTGGCACGGCAGAAACAAGCGGCAGAAGAAGCGCTGGCCAATGCCAAAGTCGATGTCATCCCGACGGTAACTGTTTACGTTTCAAATCGTCCTCTGAAATACGGTGAACGCCTGACGCAGGAAGACGTACGCGCTGTAGACTGGCCGGAAAACGCGATTCCCGAAGGTACGTTCTCTGATCTCACTGCCTTGTTTCCCGAAAGTGGCGCCAATGAGCGTTATATTCTGAGGACCATGGAAAAAGACGAGGCGATTATGGAGGTCAAGATCACACGGCCAGGCGAATCGGCCGGGCTGACCTCTCGTCTTGAAAAAGGTATGCGCGCCTTTGCGATCAGCGTGGACGTGGCCTCTGGTGTTTCAGGCTTCTTGCGCCCCGGCGACAATGTCGACATCTACTGGACCGGGTCAAGCGGGACGGTAGAAGGGAATTCTGGCGGCATCACCAAACTGATCGAAACCAACGTTCAGCTGATCGCCGTCGACCAGACCGCTGGTTCGGACGTCGCAAGCGCAACGATTGCACGCACAGTCACGGTCGCAGCCACGCCGGAACAGGTCGCAGCACTCGCGCAGGCCCAGAACACCGGGCGGCTGTCGCTGGCCCTTGTTGGGGTGCAGGATGACTCTGTTGCGTCGGCAATCGAGGTGGATCAGCGCAAACTGCTTGGAATAACGGCAGCCGCTCCGGAACCGAAGGAAGAGGTTGAACAGGTCTGCACGACGCGCATCAGACGCGGTGGAGAGATTGTCAACGTGCCTATACCCTGTACAAATTGACGCCAATTCAGAGTGTTACAAGATCGGAGCCGCATCTCAGATGCGGCTCTTTTCTTGTTGTTGTTGCCAATTCTCCACATAAGGAAAATTCCAGAAACCATTGATTATTGCAATAAATTCGGATTTCGCGCAGTCTCTTAGCACATAGGGCATAAGACCCAAAAAACGAGGCGTGATCGGAGAGGCAGGTCACATGACAATACGTTCCTGGATCAGCGCAACCCTGCTGGGGTTGTCGCTTGTTATGAGCCCGGTCGGCGATGCCGCTTGGGCTGAAACCCTTCGCGTGGTGAAAAAGGGCACAGTGGAAACGCTGGAAGTTCCGATGAATCGCGCGATTGTTGTGGAAAGCGAACAACCGTTTGCAGAGCTCAGCATTGCCAACGCAGGCATTGCGGATATCTCTTCGCTTTCGGATCGCACAATCTATGTTTTGGGCAAGGCCCCTGGCCTGACCACGCTAACACTGTTTGATGGCGCAGGAAATCTGCTTGCCAACGTACGTGTCCGGGTCTCGCCCGATGTAACCGAATTTAAAGAGCGTCTGCGTCAGATTCTGCCAAGTGAGCAGATTGAAGTGCGCACCGCCAATGATGGCATCGTACTGTCCGGCACGGTTTCAAGCGCCGCCAAACTGGCCCGCGCACTTGAATTGGCTGAACGCTACGCGCCCGAACGTGTATCGAACCTGATGTCTGTAGGTGGCGTGCAGCAAGTGATGCTGAAAGTACGCTTTGCCGAGATGAATCGCTCAGTCGCAAAAGAGCTTTCTTCAACACTTTCAGTTGCGGGCACTGATTTTGTCGGTGGCTTCAATCCGCAGAACCTTGTTCCCCCTGTCACCGTGCAAAATGGTACGTTGTTGTTTGGCTTCGGGGTCGGATCAGCTCAGGTCAACTTGCTGCTGCAAGCCCTCGAGTCGAAGGGCCTTGTTCGCAACCTTGCCGAACCAAACCTTTCGGCCCTGTCCGGACAGGAAGCAACGTTCCTGGCTGGCGGTGAGGTTCCGATTCCGGTGCCGCAAGACGACGGTGTCGTGGCAATCGAGTACAAACCCTTCGGTGTGAATATGAACTTCATCCCGCGGGTTGTGGACGGCGACCTGATCAATCTGGAAATGGGCACCTCGGTTTCGAGCATCGACACCAGCACGAACTTCACGATCAATGGAGACACCGTTCCCAGCTTTATCGTGCGGGAAGCCAAGACCACTATAGAGTTGCGCGACGGGGAAAGCTTTGCCATCGCAGGGCTGCTTCAGGACAACTTTGTTGACCAGGTCAACCAAGTGCCGTGGCTGGGAGATGTCCCGGTTCTGGGCGCCTTGTTCCGCAGCGCTGACTATCAGCGCGAACAAAGTGAACTTGTCATCATCATAACGGCGCATCTGGTGACGCCGACGCGTGGCGAGGCGCTAGCCCTTCCCACCGATCGTGTCAAACCACCCAGCGAATTTGACCTGTTCGCGAATGGTCGGGTTGCTCGCACACAGCGTCCCGGAGCCGGCGGAGCATCCGAAGTTGCCAAACAGAATTTTGGCAGCTCGTACGGCTACGTCCTAGATTGATCAGGAGGATAGGACCAATGCAGAAGTGGATCATCACACTGGGTCTTACGGTCGCCGTTGCCGCATGTACGCGCGAGGTCGGATATGAGATCGATGCCGGAACCTTTGGAAACGCGACATTGAACAATATCCAGGTTCAAAACGGCGAGTTGACCTATGCTCAGATTCTTGGGCGCAGATTTGCCGCGGATGTGCCCAGCCAAGTGAACTTTGCCTTCAACAGTTCGCAACTGGACGCATCAGCGCAAAGCATACTGTTGCAGCAGGCTGACTGGATCAAACAGTTCCCCGAAGCCAGGTTCCGGGTTTACGGACACACAGATGCTGTAGGATCAACCAGTTACAACAAGAGCCTTGGTCTACGCCGCGCACAGGCAGTAGTCGCATTCCTTGAACGGCAAGGAATCTCGCGTTCACGTCTTGAAGCCGTTGTATCCTTTGGAAAAACGCAGCCGTTGATCGCGACACCGAATCGGGATCGCCGCAACCGCCGGACGGTAACGGAAGTTTCTGGCTTTGTTGACCGTCACCCGCAGCTGCTGGACGGCAAATACGCCAACATCATCTATCGCGAATACGTTGAAAGTGCGACGTGGAAGAGCGTGATCGAAGATGTATCAACAACAGATACGGCCAACTAGTGCCGCTGGCATTGGTGGATAATACAAGCAGAATGGGCGACATCGTCGCCCATTTCCCTACAATTGGTTCTTTTGCGCCCAATTCTTGCCCAACTTCAAAGCAACATTGTGAAAAATAGGGTGACCTGCGGCCAAATTTGACCGTATTGGGGCGACAGCACATCAATCTGGCGGAATTCGTTCATATGACATGCTGAGCCCTCACGACGAGGATAGTGTTTATGACCAGCGCAACGCCGCAAGACGAAAATTCTGCAATCCTGGCCTGCACCATAAGCCGGGATGTCCAGAATTTCGACCTTCTGATTGAAGACATGGAAACCATTCTGGGCGAGCGCTGGGGCGACCTGGGCTTTGCCGAAGCGCTGGCCTTTTTCAGCCAGCCAGAAGCCGAAGCACTTGAATTCGTTGCATTGGCAATCGACGGGGAAGATGAAGACAACCTGTCATTGATGGGTGAAATCATCACGCGGGCCAAGGAAAAGAAGATCAAGGTCGTCTTGATCGCAGAGGACGTCACACCTGCTTCGCTCCACCAATTGCTGCGCAAGGGTGCGGACGAGTTTGTCCCCTACCCGCTTCCGGAAGGTGAATTGCAGGAAGCGGTAGAACGCATGAAGCAGCCCGATCCGGTTGTCATGGCGCAAGCCGCAGCTGTTCCATTGGCAAGTGGCGAATCAAAGGAAGGCGCGTTGTTCGTCGTTCAGGGACTTGCTGGTGGCGTGGGATCCACGACTTTGGCGGTAAACCTGGCCTGGGAACTGGCCTGTGCCTCGGACAAGGATGCCCCGTCTGTCTGTCTGATCGATTTGGATCTGCAATACGGCACGGTTTCAACCTATCTGGACCTGGCACGCCGCGAGACGGTGTTCGAAATGCTGTCGGATACGGATTCGATGGACAGCGAGGTTTTCTCACAAGCTCTTCAAACTTATGAAGAAAAACTGCAGGTCCTGACTGCACCATCCGACATGGTGCCATTGGACCTGATTACCCCCGAAGACATCCAGCGCGTGATTGACGTGGCGCGCACGCATTTCGACTATGTGGTTGTGGATATGCCCAAAACGCTGGTCTTGTGGTCGGAAACGGTCTTGCAGGCGGCGCATGTATATTTTGCAATGATCGAGCTTGATATGCGCTCGGCTCAGAACGCCCTGCGCCTCAAGCGCGCGTTGCAGGCCGAAGAACTGCCCTTCAACAAGCTGCGCTTTGCGCTGAACCGGGCCCCAAAATTCACCGACCTGAATGGAAAAAGCCGCGTGAAACGTATGGGGGAAAGCCTTGGCATCTCTATTGATCTGCTGCTGCCTGATGGGGGCAAACCTGTCATGCAAAGTGGCGACCATGGTTTGCCGCTGGCCAATTCAGCCGCCAAGAACCCGCTTCGCCGGGAAATCGCGAAGCTCGCCAAATCACTTCACAGCCTTGGCAGCAGCAGCGCTGAAGCTGCGTAACATCATCCCAAGGGGGGATCGCCGTGTTTTCAAGATATAAAAAACAGCCAGCAGCGCAGCCCGTCAAAGCGGCAGCGCAGCCGGTCGAAACGGCGGCACCTGCCGCACAAGCTGCCCCCAGCCCCGCTGCAACGGCCGTCGTACGCAAACCTCAGAAAAAAACGGCCGAGGTTGCCGGGGCAGATCGTGATCGAAAACGCAAAGAGCGGCTGAGTGAGATCAAGATCGAACTTCACCGCGAGTTGCTGGAGAACCTGAACCTGGCAGCTTTGGAAACTGCCGCCGAAGCGGAGCTACGAGCCGAAATCAGCGCAATCGCCAGCGAAGTTCTGGAAACCAGGAACATCGTTCTGAATCGCGACGACCGATCGCAGCTGAACAAAGAACTTTATGACGAAGTAACAGGCCTTGGCCCGCTTGAGACGCTTCTGCAGGACGATACGGTCAACGATATTCTGGTCAACGGACCGCATCAGATTTTCGTCGAACGTGCCGGTAAGCTGGAAATCAGCGACATCACCTTCAAGGATGAAAAGCACCTGATGCGGATCATCGATAAGATCGTGTCCGCGGTAGGCCGTCGTGTCGATGAATCCAACCCCTATGTTGACGCCCGACTGGCCGATGGATCGCGATTCAACGCCATGGTGCCCCCTATCGCGGTTGATGGGTCTCTGGTTTCGATTCGTAAATTCAAAAAAGACAAGCTGGGTATCGATGATCTGGTCAATTTTGGTGCGTTCACCGAGGAAATGGCTGCCTATTTGCAAGCTGCCGTGTCGACCCGACTGAACGTTATCGTGTCGGGCGGTACCGGTTCCGGTAAAACGACTACGCTCAACGCTCTGTCCAGCTTTATCGACGATGCCGAACGCATCCTGACCATCGAGGATACAGCGGAACTTCAGCTGCAACAGACGCATGTGGGCCGGATGGAAAGCCGACCGCCCAACGTGGAAGGCAAAGGTGAGGTCAGTCCGCGCGACTGTCTGAAGAACGCCTTGCGTATGCGACCTGACCGCATCATCGTCGGCGAGACACGCGGCGCCGAGGTGATCGATATGTTGCAGGCCATGAACACTGGCCACGACGGTTCGATGACCACGATCCACGCGAACTCGGCCCGGGATGGGATTTCACGTCTGGAAAACATGATCGCGATGGCCGGCATCGAAATGCCCATTAAGGCCGTCCGCAGCCAGATCGCAAGCGCTGTGAACCTGATCGTTCAGGCCAGCCGATTGCAGGACGGTTCGCGCCGCATGACCTCGATCACCGAGATTACCGGTATGGAAGGTGACGTGATTTCAATGCAAGAAATCTTTCGTTTTCAACGTGTTGGCCTGACACCTGACAACAAGATCATCGGTCACTTTACGGCAACTGGTGTGCGCAGCCACTATTCGGAACGCTTCCGTCTGTGGGGGTTTGATCTGCCCGCATCCATCTACGACCCAACCACAATGTAGGAGAACCGGGTATGCAATTGCCTATGGAGGCGATCATCTATGTCGCCATCTTTGTGGGGGTTCTTGCCCTGGTCGAGGGCATCTATCTGGTTGCGTTCGGCAAATCCATCAGCCTGAACAGCCGGGTCAACCGGCGTCTGGACATGCTGGAAAAGGGTGCCGGGCGCGAACAGGTTCTGGAGCAGCTGCGCAAGGAAATGCAGCAGCACATGAAATCACAGAGCATTCCTCTGTATTCGCTGCTTGCTGACAAGGCTCAAAAAGCCGCGATTGCGTTTTCACCCCGTCAGCTGATCATGATCATGGCTCTGGTCTCGGCCATGGCATTTGTCGGTCTGAGCATTGGTACCGCGACGGATACGGCGCTGCGCATCGCGATTTCAATCGCCATCGGTATTGGCGGTGTTTACGCGTGGGTAAACCACAAGGCCAAGAAACGTATGGGCATGATCGAAGAGCAACTGCCTGACGCGGTTGAGCTGATGGTGCGTTCGCTTCGTGTGGGTAATCCTTTCGTTTCGACAATTCAGGTTGTTTCCAACGAAGTTCAGGATCCGCTGGGAACCGAGTTTGGTATTATCGCGGATGAATGCGCCTATGGACGCGATGTGGGCGAGGCGCTCAAAGATATGGCCGAACGTCTGGACATGCAGGATCTTCGGTTCCTCGCGGTTGCTGTGGGTATTCAGCAGCAGTCCGGTGGTAACCTGGCTGAAATTCTGGCTGGATTGGCACAGGTGATCCGCGCGCGGTTCCGCCTGTTCCGGCGCGTCAAGGCGATCACGGCCGAAGCCCAATGGTCAGGTAAGTTCCTGTCTGGCTTCCCAATTGCGTGTCTGATTTTCATCCTGGTCAAGGATCCGGGGTATTATGACGAAGTGTTGGATCACCCCTGGTTCATCCCTGCGTGTTTCGTTGTCGGCATTTTGCTGACACTGAACCTGATCGTCATGAAGATCATCACCAACATCAAGGTCTGAGGGCAGCACAATGGAATTTCTGACCAACATCAATGACCTGCTGACCCAACACCTGGGTGAGTTCGGCCCCCTGATCGTAGTGGGTGTACTTGGCCTGATCATGGTTCTTGTCGCTGTCTCACTGATCATGAGCCAGCCGGAAGATCCTCTGAAAAAGCTTCAGCGGTCGAATGCGGCGCCCCGGGCGACGAAAAAAAGCAAGAAAGAGCAACTGCGTAACTCCAGCCGCAATGAGCAGCTTGAGAAATTCGCGACTTTCCTGGAACCGAAAAACGAAGAAGAGTATTCGGCGGTTGAGCTGAAGCTGCGTCAGGCGGGATACCGGTCAAAAGATGCGGTCCGGTTCTTTCACTTTGCGCAGTTTTCGCTGGGTATCATTGGTATCGTTGTCGGTGTTCTGCTGATTACGGTCCTGTCAAACGGTCAGGAGTTCACCGGCCAGCAGATGATGATCCGGGTATTCGTGCCAGCCGCAATCGGTTATTTCGCGCCGAAATACTGGATCACGCGCCGGGTCGAAGCACGCAAAGAGGCGATTACCGCAGGCTTTCCAGATACGCTTGACCTGATGCTGGTCTGTGTTGAGGCCGGACAATCACTGGACCAGGCCATCGTGCGCGTGTCCGGTGAAATGAAATCCTCCTACCCAGATATTGCTCAGGAATTCGAAACCGTCGCACACGAGATGAAAGCCGGTAAGGACAAAGACACTGTTTTGCGCGATTTCGGAGTGCGCTGCGGCGTACAGGACGTGAACTCATTCGTCACCGTGATGATCCAGTCGGCGACTTTCGGTACATCCATTGCCGAGGCATTGCGGGTTTACGCCTCAGAGATGCGTGACAAACGCGTGATGCGCGCCGAAGAGGCTGCGAACAAGTTGCCTACCAAGATGACTCTTGTCACAATGATGCTGACAGTTCCGCCACTGCTGATCATTCTGGTCGGTCCGTCGGCGAATGTCATTTCGACTTTCGGGCGCGCAGGATGATAAAACCCTATGACAGCTGAATTCTGGTGCTTCCCTTCCGGGTTTCGCCGAATACTTAAGGCCACCGTGGTTTGCACCATGGTGGCTTCTTGCACAGAAGGCCTGTCACCGAACGGCCTGGATGCGCCGGGAGTTGATCCCAGGGGACAGGCAGAAGACAATATCGAGGTCGGAAACCGGCTGATGGCTGCCGGTGAATACGAACTGGCGCTTGATACCTTTACCCGCGCCGCGCTGGACCAGGGTATGACGACACAGGTCCTGACCTCTCTGGGTACGGCCAATCTTGGGTTGCGGCGTTTAGGGCAGGCTGAGAAATTGCTGCGCCGCGCCGTGGAAGGCGATCCGGATTGGCCTGTTGCATGGAATAATCTGGGTGTTCTACTGATGGAGAAACAGGAGTACCCCGAAGCGGCGCAGGTCTTTCAACGGGCTTACGCGCTGGACAATGGCGAAAGTGACGCAATCCGCGACAATCTGCGCTTAGCACTCGCAAAAATGGAAAATCCTGTTAATAATATCCCGCAAGAACAACAAGAATTTACACTGGAGCAGCTTGGCGACGGGCAATTCGCGCTACGCAAAATCCAGTAATCGAGGCAAGAGCAGTAAAGGACGCAAAAAATGCGCCAGCAATTCTTGATTCCGGCTGTTATTATCAGCGGTCTGATCCTTTCGGCCTGTGCAAAGGAAACCGAAGAGGAAAAGGTGGAACGGACGTTTCAGGAAGTGAACGTCATTGACGAAACCAACCTGAACGATGTGTTGTTGAGTGCCGCCGACCCGAACGAGGCGGTGACCTATTTTCACGGCGCCACACTCAAAAACCCTGATCGCATCGATCTTCAGCGCGGGTTGGCAATATCCCTGGGACGCGCAAAACGCACCACCGAAGCGGCAGCAGCATGGAAGCGCGTGACGACAATGAAGGGTACGAACGCCGCAGACAAGGTCGAGTATGCCGATGCGCTGGTACGAAATGGCGACTGGTCTCAGGCCAAAACCGTTCTGGATTCGGTTCCTCCAACGTTCGAAACCTTCAAACGCTACCGTCTTGAGGCGGTGGTCGCGGATTCCCGGAAAGAGTGGAAGCGGGCTGATCATTTCTATGAAACGGCCGTTGGGCTGACCACCCGCCCGGGCAGCGTGATGAACAATTGGGGGTATTCGAAACTAACCCGTGGCCAGTATGCCGAGGCCGAACGCCTGTTTACCGACGCAGTCCGTCAGGACAGCTCTTTGTTCACTGCCAAGAACAATCTGGTGCTGGCCCGGTCAGCGCAGGGCAACTATAGCCTTCCTGTGGTGCCGATGACCCAGGTTGAACGGGCGCTACTGCTGAATACGATGGGTATTTCCGCAGTCAAACAAGGCGACGTGGAAACCGCGAAAAACCTGTTCCGCGAGGCTATTGCCACTCATCCGCAGCATTTCGATGAAGCGGTTCGCTCGCTTCGTGCGCTTGAAGAGGCCTGACACATGCAAATCCCCGCTGCGGCGGCGGCATGGTTCCTGCCCTTCGTGCTGCCGATCTGCTTTTACGTGGCCTTCACGGATATGCGCGAGATGCGGATCAAAAACCATGCAGTTGTTGCGCTGGCGTTGATTTTTGTCGTGGTCGGGCTGGTTGCCATCCCGCCCTGGTCCACCGGCGCGGTCAGCGGTCATCTGTTGCTGATCAATGTGTCGATGCCGATCTATTTCTGGCACCTTCTGCATATCCCCGTGGTGTTGATTTTCGGCATTCTTCTGAACGCGTCAGGGGCAATGGGCGCGGGCGACGCTAAGTTTCTTGCCGCGTCCGCGCCATTTGTCTGGCTTGGCGATCTAAAGCTGGTGCTGCTTATTCTGACCGCCTGTATTCTGGCCGCCGTGGTCACGCATCGTTTGGCTAAAATCACAAGGTTGCGCACCATTGCGCCACATTGGGAAAGTTGGGATCGGGGCAAACAGTTCCCCATGGGGTTCGCACTGGGTGGCTCGCTGGCCATGTATCTGATTCTGGGTACTGTTCTCGGTTCGTAAACTATCATCAGCGCGCCTTGCCCCTGCCTTTGTCCCGCCACAAAGCTGGGTCACTTTTCCTTCAAGCCGCCCTTATTCGGGCAGTTGGCGTTACAATTTGACGAACGAGCACCGCGCATGAATATGCAGACTTCCTCTGTTATGGCCCCCCCTGCCCCGAAGGGGTTAGGCGAAATGAAGCTTCCGCTGGTGATGATGCGGGACATCTTGCTGAAGACCATATTCCGCAAGAACACCAGCACCGTGTCAGAAGTTTCAGCAGCCATATGTCTGCCCGGCGCAGTCACGCAGGAACTGATCGATATCGCGCGCGAGCAAAAGCTGCTTGAGGCTACGGGGACGCTGAACGCCAACAGTGGCAACGAGATGGGATATCAGCTGACTGATGCCGGCAAGGCCCGCGCACTGGATGCCCTCAGCCAGTCCGAGTATTTCGGTGCGATGCCCGTCCCGCTGGACGTCTATCGCGAGCAGGTCAAGCGCCAGTCGATCCGCAACATTCAGGTCACGCGCGACCAGCTGACCAATGCGATGGGGCACCTGGTTCTGCCCGACAGCCTGCTGGATCATCTGGGCCCGGCGGTCAGCGCAGGCCGGTCGATCCTGATGTATGGACCGCCGGGCAACGGTAAGTCGTCCATCTCGAACGGCATTCGCGATGCGTTGGGGGACAATGTCTATGTCCCCTATGCCATCGAATATGCGGGTCAGGTGATCACGGTCTACGACCCGATCGTGCATACCGCGATCGAGCAGGAAGCCGACGACCCGAACAGCCTGCGCCGCCGCAAGCGGTTCGACTCACGCTATGTGCAGTGTGAACGCCCGACCGTGGTTACCGGCGGCGAACTGTCGCTTAGTATGCTGGACCTTGTCTACAACCCCACGGCAAGAACCTATCAGGCACCGCTACAGCTGAAATCCACGGGCGGCATCTTTATCGTGGACGACCTTGGCCGTCAGGCCGAACCGCCGCAGGCGCTGGTCAACCGCTGGATTGTTCCACTGGAAGAAAACAAGGATATCCTGGGCCTGCAATCGGGTGAGAAATTCGAAGTTCCTTTTGATACGCTGGTCATCTTCTCGACCAACTTCCACCCGAACGAGATCTTTGACCAGGCAGCCCTGCGCCGGATATTCTTTAAGATCAAGATCGACGGTCCGAATCAGGAGAACTTCCTGAAGATTTTCGCCATGGTTGCGCGTAAACGCGGGATGCCACTGGATGAGGCGGCGCTGGTGCATCTGCTGAAGGTCAAATACCCGACCATCAACAACATCTACGCCAACTATCAACCGATCTTTCTGATCGACCAGATGATCTCGATCTGCGAGTTCGAAGGCATCCCCTATCAGATGAGCCCCGAACTGATCGACCGGGCCTGGGCCAACATGTTCGTCAAAGACGAGAAAATCGTCAAATAACGCCGTGCCATTACCACTCCGGGGCGGGTAGTCTGCGTTCATGACGCAGATTCCCGCACGGATTGCCGCGTGGTTTTCCACCAAAGGCTGGTCCATCCACCCGCATCAGCAAGAGATGTTCGACCGCGCATGCAGCCCGGCGACACTGCTGATTGCGCCCACCGGTGGCGGCAAGACCATGGCCGGGTTTCTGCCGTCGCTGGCTGAACTTGCGGATGCTGATCACAATGGATTGCACACAATCTATGTCTCGCCGCTCAAGGCGCTGGCAGCGGATATCAAGCGTAACCTGCGCACCCCGGTGGATGAGATCGGTCTGCCTATTCGGATCGAGGATCGCACCGGCGATACCTCAGCCACGCAGAAGAAACGCCAACGGGCCGATCCGCCCCACATCCTGCTGACCACACCGGAAAGTCTGGCGTTGCTGACCTCGTACGAGGATGCGCCGCGTATGTTTGAAGGGGTGCAGCGGATCATCGTCGATGAAATCCACGCACTGGCTGAAAGCAAGCGCGGGGATCAGCTGATTCTGGCGCTGGCGCGTCTGCAACGCCTCAATCCCGATCTGCGCCGCGTCGGGTTGTCGGCGACGGTGGAAGATCCTGCTGCGGTTGCCCGCTTTCTGGCCCGCCACCCTGATCCCTGCCAGATTGTACAGGCCGACCCCGGCCCGGACCCGGATATCCGAATGCTGGAAACGTCACAGATGCCACCCTGGTCTGGTGGTGGCGCGGCTTATGCCATCCCAGCTGTGCTGGAGCAGATCAAGCATCACAAGACCACGTTGATCTTTCACAATACGCGCGCCCAGGCCGAGATATTCTTTCACAATCTTTGGCTGGCCAATGATGACGGTCTGCCCATCGGCATCCATCACGGCAGTCTGGACCGGCAGCAGCGCGAGCGGGTCGAGGCGGCAATGGTTCGAGGTGACTTGCGCGCGATCGTCTGCACCGGTTCGCTGGATCTGGGCATCGATTGGGGGGATGTCGATCTGGTGATCCAGATCGGCGCGCCCAAGAATGTCAAACGGCTGGTGCAAAGGATAGGACGGGCCAACCACCGCTATAACGCACCTTCCAAGGCGCTTTTGGTGCCTGCCAATCGCTTCGAAGTGGTCGAATGCGTCGCCGCGCTAGAGGCCGCCAAAGCCCATGAATTGGATGGGGAACCCCGCGGTCGCGGCTCGCGCGATGTTTTGTGCCAGCATATCCTGATTGCCGCCTGTGCCGGGCCGTTTAACGCAAATGATCTATATGCCGAGATGACATCCGCCGGGCCTTACGCTCAGCTGAAGCGGGCAGAGTTTGATGCCTGCCTGAATTTCTGCGCCACCGGCGGCTATGCTCTGCAAGCCTATGATCGCTGGCAAAGGTTGCAGCAGCGTACCGACGGGCAATGGCAGTTGCGCGACCCACGCGCCGCATCGCGCATTCGTATGAATCTAGGCACTATTCAGGACACGGATACGCTCAAAGTTCGTCTGAAACGTAACCGGGGCGGCAAACCTCTGGGTGAGGTTGAAGAAGCATTCGCTGCCTCGCTGACGCCCGGCGACACCTTCCTGATCGGCGGGCAAATCGTGCGGTATGAGGGACTGCGCGAGATGGTGGTCGAAGTCACGCGGCGCGCTGACCGAAAGCCAAAGATTGCGACCTTTTCGGGCACGAAATTCGCAACCTCCACGCAACTCAGCGACCGCATTCTGCGCATGTTTGCCCAAACTGACTGGCCACAGCTTCCCCCTCATACGGCTGAATGGCTGGATTTGCAGCGCCAGATGTCCCGCCTGCCCCAGCGTGATCGTCTGCTGATCGAAAGCTTTCCCAGCGATGGGCGTGAACATCTGTGCGTCTACGGATTCGCTGGTCGCAACGCGCAACAAACACTGGGCCTACTGCTGACCAAACGGATGGAGGAAACCGGACTGGCCCCGCTGGGATTTGTCGCCACGGACTATGCCACGCTGATCTGGGGTCTGGACGCGGTTACCGATCCCCGCCCATTGCTTCAGCCCGATGCGCTGCGCGACGGGCTTGACACCTGGCTGGCAGGCAACGCCGTTATGAAGCGCACGTTTCGTGCATCGGCCACCATTGCGGGTCTGATCGAACGCAACATGGCAGGGCAGCGCAAAAGCGGGCGGCAGGCTACGTTTTCGTCGGACATCCTGTATGACACCTTGCTGAAATACGATCCCGATCACCTACTGATGCAGATCACCCGCGAAGAAGCCATGCGCGGGCTTGTCGATTTCGGTCGGATCGAAACAATGCTGGCCCGAATTGGCGACAGAATTGATCTGGTGCGGCTCGAGCGTGTCTCGCCACTGTCAGCGCCACTGTTTCTGGAGGTTGGCAAAGTGCCAGTGAAAGGCCGTGCCGAAGAAAGGCTTCTGGCGGAGGAAAGCGCACGGCTGCTGCAAGCGGCGGGGTTGGATCAGCTTTGATCTGCTTGCGCCGGGCTCTGAAACAGGGCAAGAACGTATCATGAACAAACTTGAGTTTCCCTTTGCAGGTCAGCGCCTGTGTGCTTTGCCTTCCGGTGCGCTTTGGTGGCCACACGAGAACCTGCTGTGCGTGTCGGACCTGCATCTGGGCAAATCCGAGCGCGTGGCGCGGCGTGGTGGGCCTTCGCTTCCGCCTTATGACAGCCGCGAAACGCTGGACCGCCTCAAGGACGATCTGGGGCATACGAACGCCAAAACCGTTGTATGTCTGGGCGACAGCTTCGATGATCTTGAGGCTGCCCGGGCGCTGCCAAAATCAGAAATGCTAAGGATCGCGACCTTACAGTCCGGACGTCAGTGGATCTGGATTGAGGGGAACCACGATCCCGGTCCTATTGAGATGGGTGGAACCCATCTGTTCGAATGGCACCGTGGCCCGCTTGTTTTCCGTCATATCGCGCAGGATCCCGCGCGAGGAGAAGTTTCCGGCCATTACCATCCAAAAGTCCGGATCAGGGTCAAGGGACGTCATATTTCACGCCCCGCCTTTCTGCTGAACGATCATCGCCTGATACTTCCGGCATATGGCACCTTTACCGGGGGGCTGCGCAGTTCGGATCATGTGCTGTCGGCACTCATGGGATCGCAGGCGATGGCGATCCTCACAGGTCCGCATCCGCATATGATGCCAATGCCACAATAGGTTCAGATCAGGCCGTCCTGTTCCAGCATCGGCTTGTATTTCCGGCTGACCGGAACCAGATCGCCATTGACCAGTTTCAGAAAGGTTTTGCTGCCTTCTCTTTCGACACTTGCAATGGATGCGTCGGTGACCCAATGCGAACGGTGCGAACAATGACCCGGGACAGGCTCCATCTCGGCGATTGCATCTGTGAAACGCGACCGAAGCGTGAAGGTGCCTTCTGAGGTGACAACATCTACGTTGTGATCCCGAACAGTCAGGCGATAGATCTGCCCGTTGAACCTGGGCGGCAAGCGTTTGACAAGGCGTGGTTTTTCAGGATCAGACTCAGTACTTGCCGCAGCATTCAGATCGTTGCGCTGAACAAGCATCAAGCCAGTCGCGAACAAAGCGCCATAAACCACAACCCTTTCGGCGTCCGGTGCCATATATCCACCACAGGTGAAAAGAACCCAGGCCAACATCCAAAGTGAGGGCGTGAACAATGCCAGGGTCAAAGTAACAAACGCCAGGTCCCGCGCCGGAACATTCAGGAAAACGGGATTCTTCCGCATCAGCTTTCTGGCAAGCCCGGTCACCATCAAAGCAAGGACCATCACTCCGGCCCAGAATACAAGCCGCAATCCAAATGACAGGTCAGAATCATGGAAGGGTGGAAACGCATATGCAAGTAAAGGAAGAAAGACCAAACCCGCTACCACACGCTGCAGCGAAAATGCCTTCTGGATTATACTTATTTTAGACGTCATACCGCTTTTGTGCATGAATTAGCATAGCTCAACCCGAATGCGTCAGACACAACAGTGTCTTCACCTGTAACCAACTGGGATTACAGGGATATCACGATTTGTTCGGCTGTCAAACCCATTCAGGGCGCTTTGTCCATGCAGTCAGGGGGCAGTCAGGGAGCAATTTGGCTGGAACTTTACCTGCCAAAAAAGGGGGCCGGTCCGAAGGGTCCGCTCCGGCCCCCGTGTTTATCAGGCGGTCAGGCCTTCTGGTTCTGGGAGTTTGTTTGCGCGGCAGCAGGCGGTGAGGGTGTTGGCCAGC
>NZ_JBQFZK010000012.1:0-117603 GCF_056542185.1 Ruegeria sp. AE4
CGGGATCCATGGGCGTCGACAAATACTGGTCCCCCGTCAACCGCGTCGACAACGCATACGGCGACCGAAACCTCGTCTGCACATGCCCACCCATGGACGCATACGAAGACGCCGCAGAGTAACACAACCCTACCCCGCCGAAACATCGGCGGGGTTTTTCGCCAATCGGAAACGCGTGTTCTGATTTGTGCCCGTTTCAGATGTCGTTTTTACCCGGTAAAGCGTCTTTTCTGCTTGCTGCAGGTGCGAAGGCCCCCTAGGTCTGTCCGTGGGACACCCCTCCCCAACGAGGGGCGTGTATCTGGAAGGGTAATACACATGACGATCGAACAACCGGCGACGCGGCCGGCAAATCCGCGTTTTTCTTCGGGCCCCTGTGCCAAACCCCCCACATTTGACCTGACAAAACTGGCTGATGCCGCATTGGGCCGGTCGCACCGCGCCGCTGTCGGCAAGGATAAGCTGAAGGCGGCCATCGAAGGCACGCGCGAGATTCTGGGCATTCCGGCGGATTACCGCATTGGCATCGTTCCCGCCTCGGACACCGGCGCGGTTGAAATGGCGCTGTGGTCTTTGCTGGGTGCGCGCAAGGTCGAGATGCTGGCCTGGGAAAGCTTTGGGTCCGGCTGGGTGACCGATGTGGTCAAGCAGCTGAAGATCGACGCCGAGGTGAAGACCGCGGATTACGGGCAGATCGTTGATCTGGCCTCGGTCGATTTCGCAAATGACGTGGTGTTCACGTGGAACGGCACAACCTCGGGTGTACGGGTACCCAATGGCGACTGGATTGCCGATGACCGCCAGGGCCTGACGATCTGCGATGCAACCTCGGCGGCCTTTGCGATGGATCTGCCCTGGGACAAGCTGGATGTAACAACCTTCAGCTGGCAGAAAGTGCTGGGCGGCGAAGCGGCCCACGGGATGCTGATCCTCAGCCCGCGCGCCGTTGAACGGCTGGAAAGCTATACCCCCGCATGGCCGCTGCCCAAGATTTTCCGCCTGACCAAGGGCGGCAAACTGATCGAAGGCATCTTTACCGGGGCAACGATCAACACGCCGTCAATGCTGGCGGTCGAAGATTATCTCTTTGCGCTGGACTGGGCGCGATCGGTGGGCGGATTGCAGGGGCTGATCGCGCGTGCGGATGCCAATGCGGGTGCGGTACACGCGTTCTGCGACCAGAACGGCTGGATCGCAAACCTGGCCGAGGATGAGGCGACGCGTTCGAACACATCCGTCTGCCTGAAGTTCACCGATGCCCGTATTCAGGACGGTGCAGCCTTTGCCAAGGCAGTCGCCAAGCGGCTTGAGACCGAGAATATCGCGCTGGATATCGGCGCCTATCGCGACGCGCCAGCAGGCCTGCGCATCTGGTGCGGCGGTACGGTTGAAACCTCGGATATTCAGGCGATGCTGCCCTGGCTGGCCTGGGCCTTTGCGACCGAGATCAAAGCGCAGGCGCAGGCTGCCTGAGTTTCATGTGCCGGGCTGAAGCCCGGCCTACCCCATCACCGACATAGGGCGGGCGTCAGCCCGCTATCCCCCTGAAGAATTCAAAGGACCAAGCAAAATGGCTCCCAAAGTACTGGTATCCGACAAGCTCAGCGAAACCGCAGTGCAAATTTTCCGCGACCGTGGCATCGACGTGGATTTCATGCCCGAGCTGGGCAAAGACAAGGACAAGCTGGCCGAGGTGATCGGTCAATATGATGGTCTCGCCATCCGTTCGGCCACCAAGGTCACACCGACCCTTCTGGAAAAAGCCGACAGGCTGAAGGTCATCGGTCGCGCCGGGATCGGCACCGACAATGTCGACAAAGAGGCAGCCTCGAAAAAAGGTGTGATCGTGATGAACACGCCCTTCGGCAACATGATCACCACCGCCGAACACGCCATCGCGATGATGTTCGCCGTGGCGCGGCAAATCCCCGAGGCCAGCACCTCGACCCATGCGGGCAAGTGGGAAAAGTCCAAGTTCATGGGGATCGAGCTGACCAACAAGACACTGGGCGTGATCGGTGCCGGCAACATTGGTGGCATCGTGTGCGAACGTGCGTTGGGCCTGAAGATGAAGGTTGTCGCCTATGATCCTTATCTGGGCGAAGAGAAAGCCTCTAAGATGGGCGTCGAAAAGGTCGAGCTGGATGAACTGCTGGCGCGTGCCGATTTCATCACCCTGCATGTGCCGCTGACGGATCAGACTCGCAACATCCTGAGCCGCGAGAATCTGGCCAAAACCAAAAAGGGTGTACGGATCATCAACTGTGCCCGTGGCGGTCTGGTCGATGAAGTGGCGCTGGCCGAGATGCTGCAATCCGGCCATGTTGCCGGAGCGGCCTTTGACGTGTTCAGCGAGGAACCCGCCAAGGACAACGCATTGTTCAACCTGCCCAACGTGGTCTGCACGCCCCATCTGGGCGCGGCGACGACCGAGGCGCAGGAGAACGTGGCCTTGCAGGTGGCTGAACAGATTTCGAACTACCTGCTGACAGGCGCGGTCGAGAACGCGCTGAACATGCCCAGCGTGACCGCGGAAGAAGCCAAGCTGATGGGGCCGTGGATCAAGCTGGCAGGTCATCTGGGCAGCTTCATCGGCCAGATGACGGATGAGCCGGTCAAGGCGATCAACATCCTTTATGACGGTGTGGCCGCTGAAATGAACCTGGCCGCGCTGAACTGTTCGGTGGTCGCGGGGATCATGAAAAAGTTCAACCCCGAGGTGAACATGGTCTCGGCCCCTGTGGTCGCGAAAGAGCGCGGGATCAAAATCTCGACCACCAATCAGGACAAGTCGGGTGTTTTTGATGGCTATATCAAAGTCACGGTCGTAACGGACAAGCGTGAACGGTCGATCGCTGGCACGGTGTTCAGCGATGGCAAGCCGCGCTTTATCCAGATCAAGGGCATCAATATTGATGCCGAGGTCGGCGCTCATATGCTGTACACCACCAACGAAGACGTGCCCGGCATCATCGGCACGCTGGGTCAAACCATGGGTGAAAACAACGTCAACATCGCCAACTTTACCCTCGGCCGATCCGAGGCCGGAGGCGAAGCGATTGCATTGCTCTATGTCGACGAACCGGTCCCGGCCGAAGCGCGGGCGAAGCTTGCCGAAACAGGCCTGTTCACGCAGATCAAGCCGCTGGAATTCGACGTCGCCTGATTGGGGCTGTTGAGTTTGAGGAACAGTTCACGACCCGGTTGCACCTGCGATCGGGTCAATTGTTCTCTCCGATAGCGATCTGGGGCAAAAGCAAGCGAAAATTACATCCGGAGTATTTCTATGACACAGCCTGTCTATGTTATTGGTGATCTGCACGGGCAGGTGGCCGAGCTGGAGCGCGCGCTGTCCCTGATCCAAAGCGATGGCGGCCCCGACGCTCAGATCGTGTTTCTGGGTGATTACGTGGATCGCGGCCCTGACAGTCGCGGGCTGATCGAACGCCTGATTGCCGGGCGTGATGCGGGTCGGAACTGGATCACTCTGCTGGGCAATCACGATCGCATGTTTGCCTGGTTCATGGAGGACACGCCGCGCCACGATCCGCATTTGTTGGTGGGATACCACTGGCTGCATGACAGGTTGGGCGGGGTCGAAACCCTGCGCAGCTATGGGGTGGAATTCGAAGGTCAGATCCGCCTTGAAAACCTGCACCGGATGGCACAGGCAGCCGTGCCGAAATCGCACCTGACCTTTCTGCGCGATCTGGTGGCGATGCATCAGACGCCCGAGATTGCCTTTGTTCATGCGGGTATCCGTCCGGGTGTGCCGCTGAATGAACAGCAGGCAAGTGATCTGATCTGGATCAGACAGGACTTCCACGACTACCAAGGCCCGCATCCCAAACTGATCGTTCATGGACACACGCCTGTGGATCAGGCGACGCATTATGGCAACCGGATCAATCTGGACACGGGGGCCGGGTACGGACGCCCGACGGGCGTCGCCGTATTCGAGGGACAGAATTGCTGGGAACTGACCGAACAAGGTCGAACACCATTGACGCCCTGACCGTTCCGCATGGGTATGACACTGGAGATTGGAATATGTACGTCGCCACTTTGCTGACCAACCCGGCTGCACCCTCACTGGACCGCGCCTTGCCGGAATCGTTGCGCAACGCGTGGGGCGGTGGGGATGTCCTGTGGCTCAGCCCGGACGAGGCGGTCGAGTTTGACCTGCGCGACATGCCCGCCAATCGCTGGGACGTTTGGGCAGACTTGCAGGGCATGGGCGTGGACCTGATTGTACAGCCTGCGGCTGGGCGGCGCAAAAAGATGCTGTTGGCCGATATGGACAGCACCATGATCCAGCAGGAATGCATTGACGAACTGGCGGATGAGGCTGGCGTCGGCGAAAGGGTCAAGGACATCACCGCCCGCGCCATGAACGGAGAGCTGGATTTCGAAGGTGCTCTGATCGAACGGGTTGGTCTGCTGAAGGATCTGGATGAAAGCGTCATTGGCAAAGTCCTGCGCGAACGGATCACCTTGACGCCCGGCGGACAGGCGTTGCTGGCAACGATGCGGGCCAACGGAGCCTATGCTGCGCTGGTGTCAGGTGGCTTTACCGCCTTCACCGCGCGGGTGGCAGAGCTGCTGGGGTTCGATGAAAACCGCGCCAACACTCTGCTGGCCGCAGATGGCAAACTGACGGGCGATGTGGCGCGTCCCATATTGGGGCGGCAAGCCAAGATCGAGGCGCTTGAGCAGATTTCCACGCGTCTTGGGTTGTCCGAAAATGACGTGATCGCCGTGGGCGACGGGGCCAATGATCTGGGCATGCTGGGGCGGGCCGGAACCGGCGTTGCCCTTCATGCCAAACCGTCGGTGGCTGCGAAATGCGACGTGCGGGTGAATCACGGCGACCTGACGGCACTGCTTTACCTGCAAGGGTACAGTCGCGCGGATTTTGTCGAATCCTGACAGGGCTTTTCATTATTTAACATTTGTGTTAAATAGAGGTCATGAGCACGCTTCTGACCACCTTTTCCGCTTTGTCCGATGCCACCCGGTTCTCGATTGTCGAGCAGCTGATGGAGCAGGGCGAACTGCCCGCCGGTGACCTGATCGAAGGGCGCGGAATGTCCGGTGCTGCGATTTCGCGCCATCTGAAAGTGTTGCGCGAGGCAGGGTTGGTGCAGCAGCGCGTGCGGGGCACCCAACGGATGTACTCCATCCGGTCCGACGGGCTGCGGATGATTGCCGACTGGACGATCTCCAAACGGCAATTCTGGGAAAGCAGCCTCGATCGCCTCAGTGATATCATCGAAAGGGAGAATTCATGGCCGACCTGAAACTGGAACGGGACTTCCCCGTCAGCCCAGAGGATCTGTTTGCATGGATCAGCGACGGCAGCCGGTTGTTGCAATGGTGGGGGCCCGAAGGGATGCATGTCCCCGAGCATAATCTGGATTTCTCGCGCACCGGCCCGTGGTATTCGGTCATGGAAAACAGCGAGGGCCAGCAATACAAGGTCTCGGGCCACGTCACGCATGTCGACCCGCCAAACTCGGTGGGGTTTACCTGGGGCTGGCATGACGATCAGGATCAGCGCGGGGCCGAAAGCCACGTTTCCTTCACAGTCACAGCGACGGGCACAGGGTCACGCTTGGTTTTGGACCACCGCGAACTGGCCGATGCCGAAGCAGCCGCGAACCACAATCAGGGCTGGACGTCTTCGCTGCGCAAACTCGAAGCGAAGTGCAAATAAGGTTTCATCAGGGAGGAGCGATATGCCCCAGTATTTGTTTGTTTATCACGGGGGACACACCCCGACCGACCCCGCCGAGATTGAGGCGACCATGGCCGCTTGGGGCGCATGGTTTCAGGGTATGGCCGAAGCGTTAGAGATCCCCGGCAACCCGGTCGGACAGTCCTATACGGTCAGCAGCAGCGGGGTTGTCGACAATGGCGGCGCAAACCCGGCCTCGGGCTTTACCGTGATCAAGGCCGACAGCATCGAAGCCGCGACCGAGATGGCCAAGGGCTGTCCGATGGTCGTCAATGGCTCGGGCTCGGTCGAGGTGGCCGAGGTGCACGAGATCGAGATGTAGGGGCCTTAGCCGGGGAAACCCGGCGCAGGTTTGATCACGCCGCATTCCAGCCCCCGGCGGCTGTATTGTGTGGCGTTCATGAATTTGCGGGTGGCCGGGTGATCGGCCTCCAGCACACCTAGGCTCACCAGAATAGCGGCGATGGCGCATTCGCTGGCCCGTGTGGTGCCATCGGTGATCTTCAGCGCAACGCCCATGCGTTTTTCCGGGATGATGGCCACAAACACCGCCTCGGCCCCGGTCTTGATGGCGACGCGCCCGTTCATGGCGCGCATCAGTTCGGTGCAGGCACGGGTCTCACCGGCAACCAGTTCCGGATGTTTCACCATGGCTGCCACCAACTGAACCGCCGCCTCGCTGGAACGGTCGGACCGATCCGAGGCGCTTGCGAACCACGCCATCGACCGGGCCAGCCCGGCCAGCGACACGGCGAAATTCGGGGCGGAACAGCCGTCAATACCGTAACCGGGGCTGGTTTCGCCTGACGTCTCTTCGATGGCAGACAGGCAGGCCTGCTGCACCGGGTGATCGATTTCCAGATATTCCGGCCCTGCACCCAAATGCTGACCCAGTGTCAGGAAACCACAATGCTTGCCGGAACAGTTGTTGTGGATCTGGCACGGGGTGTCATCCGCCAGGATCAGCCGATCCCGCGCTGCGGTGTCCGCTGGCTCCTGTGGCCCGCAGCGCAAGTCGTGCTCGCTCAGCCCCAGATGATCAAGCCACGCCGTCACGCGGTCGGTATGGATCGCGGCCCCGTTGTGTGACGCGCAGGCCAGCGCAAGATGTTCGCTGTTCAATCCGTATTTTGCCGCGGCTCCTGACGTGACCAGCGGAAGCGCCTGAATCATCTTGGCGGATGAGCGCGGATAGATAACCGCTTGCGGGTCGCCCCAGCTGCGCACGATCTGGCCGGTGTCGTCGCAGATGACCGCGTGACCCAAATGCAGGCTTTCCAGCAAGTTGCCACGCCACAGTTCTGTCATTGCTACGGGCTGCGTCATCTGGACCTCCGAAATTTATGCGCAAAATTCTGCCAATCGCCCTTTCGCCTGTGGCGAAACCTGCGTTAGTGTGTGTATGTCGGCAATCATCGGAATGCGCAACGGAATAGACGGGCCGGAAGGGTTCGCAGCCATGTCCGATGGATTTGAGGTATCGGTCGAGCTAGGAGGCTGGACAAATGGGATCAATGCTCGTTCGTACGATCGCGGGCCTGTGTGTGGCAGGCATCGCCGCAACGTCTGCACTCGCCCAACAGGCGACAAGCACAAACCGGGTTGCTGCAAAAACGGACTGGAGCGTTTTTGTCGAAGATGATCCCACCGAATGCTGGAGCGTTTCGGCCCCCAAGGAAACCGTGAACACCCGGGGCGGGCGCGTCGTATCCGTGCGGCGCAGCGACATCCTGTTGTTTGTGTTCTATCGCCCCAATGCCGAGGTCAAAGGGCAAGTGACCTTTACCGGCGGCTATCCGTTTGCACCGGGATCGACAGTGAACCTGAATGTCGACGGGTCCGAGTTTGAACTGTTCACCGAAGGTGAGTGGGCCTGGCCCGCATCAGATGCAGATGACGCCAAGATCGTCACAGCGCTGAAACGCGGAACCGAGGCTGTTCTGACTGCCCGGTCCGAACGCGGCACACAAACCAAGGACACCTTCTCGCTGCTGGGCTTTACCGCAGCAATCGAAGACGCCGAAAAGCGCTGCACCAAGTAAGCACCCCGACCTAAGCAAATGGTCCCGTCTTTGGCGGGGCTTTTTTTGTTTTTACGCTCCCCTGTACCTTTACGCAGGATCAACCCGTTTACTTGATCCGTATCAATGTGAGCTCTGACGATTTCCGAACTAATCAGTTCAAGAGAAACCAAGGAGTTGCCACCATGCTGAACAAATCTCTTGTCGCGTTGATGATGATATCAGCCATGCTGCTGAGTGCCTGCGAAAACAAGGGCGAGACTTATCCTGTAACCGGCGAACAATGCGGACCGAACGATCCGGTCAAGACCCTGGATGCCGAAGATTGCTATATCCCACCCGCGGGTGTCTGACGCGGAACTGCATTTCCGTTGGTTTAGGGGGCCAACCGGCATCTAAACCTTTCTGGCAAAACATGTTACTCTGGCCTGACCCCAGCTGAATGGATGAATGAGGCGGCCATGCGTCTGATCTTGATCGCGCTGCTTTTGCCAGCCACCGCAACCGCCGACCCGGCGTTGGAATGTTCCGACGCCGGATCACAAGTCGAAATCGGATCCTGCGTCGGAGAGATGGAAGCACGGGTCTCGCGCGCGCTGCAGGTGAGTTTTGATTTGGCGGTACAATCTGCCAACGAGCTGGACGAGGTCACCGGGCGGATAGTGGCTGAACCTGCCCTCATAGCGGCGCAACAGGCCTGGGAAACCTATCGCGATACGCATTGCACCGCCGTCGGCGCGTCGTTTGGTGGCGGATCGGGTACAGGTATCGCAATCACATCATGCCGGGTGAATTTGGGGCGGGCACGCGTTGAAGAACTGTTGAGTTTTGCAGACTGACTGAAACGATTCCTTTTGATCTTTGCACAGGTTCCTATATAGAGGCGCATCCCAAGCCAGAATCCTTGAAGATACGCCTCAGCAGGTACCACAATGTCGCCCAAAGCGCCGATCACTCAAGACGTCATGACCCTCCCTCGCAAATTGCCCGAGGGGAAGGTGAACCTTGTCGGTCTCACCCGCGACCGTTTGCGCGAGGTCCTGATCGAACATGGTACGCCCGAAAAGCAGGCAAAGATGCGTACCGGTCAGATCTGGCAGTGGATCTATCAATGGGGCGTGCGCGATTTTTCCCAGATGACGAATCTCGCCAAAGCGTACCGTGCGCAACTGGCCGAAAACTTTGTGGTCGAGATACCCGAGGTGGTGACCCGACAGGTATCCGAGGACGGCACCCGCAAATATCTGTGCCGTATCGCGGGCGGGCACGAGGTCGAGGTGGTCTACATCCCCGAAGAAGATCGCGGTACGCTGTGCATTTCATCTCAGGTCGGATGTACACTGACATGTTCGTTTTGTCATACGGGCACCCAGAAGCTTGTACGTAATTTAACATCTGCCGAAATTGTCGGGCAGATCATGATGGCGCGCGACGATCTTGACGAATGGCCGACCCCCGGTGCGCCAAAGGATGAAACGCGCCTTCTGTCAAACATCGTTCTGATGGGAATGGGCGAGCCGCTTTACAATTTCGAAAACGTCCGCGATGCGATGAAGATCGCGATGGACCCCGAGGGGATTTCCCTGTCGCGCCGCCGCATTACGCTGTCGACCAGTGGAGTGGTACCCGAAATTGCGCGCACGGCTGAGGAAATCGGCTGTCTGCTGGCGATCTCGTTCCATGCAACCACGGATGAAACCCGCGACGTTCTGGTTCCAATCAATAAACGCTGGAATATCGAGGAGTTGTTGCAGGCGCTGGCCAGCTATCCCAATGCCTCGAACTCCGAGCGGATCACGTTCGAATACGTGATGCTGGACGGTGTGAATGACAGCGACGCGGATGCCCATCGTTTGATCGACCACATCAAGCGTCACAAAATTCCGGCCAAGATCAACCTGATCCCGTTTAACGAATGGCCCGGCGCGCCGTACAAGCGCAGCTCGAACAACCGCATCCGCGCTTTTGCCAACATCATCTATCAGGCAGGCTACGCCTCTCCCATTCGCAAGACACGGGGCGAGGATATCATGGCGGCGTGCGGTCAGTTGAAATCGGCAACCGAACGTGCCCGCAAATCGCGCAAACAAATTGAGTCCGAAGCCGGTTTAACCCCGTAGTTTTTCTGTTCGGTTCATCATGGATCGGGTGGTCGTGCTTTGATTGTCCAAGATGACCGCCTGCACGCATGAAGTGTGCCTGTAAACTTAATGTTTCAGATGCTGATTCAATATGCATAATTTGCTATATTTTAATGATTCAATGCCGCAGGATGCAGGTTCAAATCGATGCACAAGGCGGTGAGATTCCGGGACCTGAGCTGGTAAGAGTTCCCGGAGCCGCTAGAATAAGAACACTGTCGTCACGTGGCGCTCAGGCGAACTGATTTTCAGGTGGGTCGTAATAATGGACTCGTATCTTCGAATAATTCTCCAGCACAAGGCCATTGCGTGCGCGATACTTCTGATTTCTTCAGGACTGGCAACGGCAGATGGTCACAACGCCCACATAGCGATCGAAAACCCGGCAGAGCTAAGCAAGGATGAGGCCGCGGCCCACTACCATTCGCTCAGCCGCCGCATGGCACGGGGGTATGCTGCGGCGCAACTGGATCTGGTTCTAAACTACCAAAGCTGGCCGCTTTTCAACGACGCGCCATATATCTCGGCCACACACGGACAGCGTTTCGTCAACACGTATGCCAACCGAATGGCGCACAACTATGGGACATTGCGACAGGGCGAAGAACTGCCCGTGGGATCGGTGCTTGCCAAGGACAGCATGACGGTGACCGATGAAGGTCACATACATCCCGGTGCCATGTTCATAATGGAAAAACTGCCAGAGGGTACCAGCCCGAACACCGCTGACTGGCGTTATATCATGGTGCTGCCGGACGGGTCCTTGTTTGGCGATACCATGGGCGCCCGTGCCAGCGAAGTTGCCTATTGCCACGTCTGTCACGAACAAGTGGCGGATCGCGACTATACGTTCTTTATCCCCGAAGAATATCGGGTGGGAAACTAAGCCGGTTCACCCGGCAGCTTGAGTTCTGTCGCCTCACGGCGGCTGAGCTGTTCGCCTTGCTTCCGTTTGGACAGCACCTCGCGGGCCAACGCGTATTTGTCATCTTGCCAGAAGATCAGGCATCCGTTGCAGCCCTTGCCGCAGCATCCTTCCGTGCCGATGCGGTTTGTCTTGAACCGGCGTTCGTTACCGTCTTGGCCAATCTTTTCAACCAGATCATCGCGACGGCGTGCATAGGCAGTTGGGTTGTCGCGACCGGTGGTTTCCAATCCCTGCACGAGCTTGTCAAAGCGAATGCGGCTCCAGTGTTCGTCGGTCAGGGCGCGTTCCTTGCGCAGCACTGAATAGACCGGAAAACGGGCGCGCAGATCGTCGATATCCTCGTGATCGAACAGGGTGAAAGGCATCCGAATGATGGTTTTTGTGCTGCCATGCACGACGTCCAGCCGTGCGCCATCATGGGCGCGTTCGAAATCATAAACCCGCAGCAGAACCGTGTCGCGCGCAACTGGCGAGACGAAATCCAGCACATCACCCGGTTCCAGCTTGTTCTTCACCTCGACCAGAAAGGCATCCTCGGTCACTTCGGTGACGATCCCGGCATATTCCCATTGCGCGATGGATGCGGTGTGTTCGTAATCATGGGCGTAATTGGTCAGCCGCCCTTCGTGGAAGGCCAGCGTATAGCCGCGATTCCCGACGGTTTCGAGCTCACGCATGTAAGGCTTGGGGTCCCAGTTTTCGGGGTCCGCGAAATAGTCATCTATCGCCATACGATAGGCCCGTGCGACGATCGCGGCGTAGTATTCCGATTTGCCGCGCCCTTCGACCTTGAGGCTGTCGACACCGATTTTCAGGTACTCATCCAGCTTCGGCATGATGCAGAGGTCGCGTGAGTTGAGGATGTACGAGCCGCGATCATCCTCTTCGATGGGCATCAGGTCACCGGGGCGGCAGCCTTCTTCCAGCAGGAATTCGAACAGGTCGGCGTTTTCCTCGGTGATACGCAGCTCCTGATGTGTGCCATCCTTGAGGCGCAGTTTCAGACCATAGTTCCAGCGACAGGAATTGGCGCAGTTGCCCTGGTTGGCCCCGCGTTCGGCCATGAAATTCGACAGCAGACAACGGCCCGAATAGGTCATGCACATAGCACCGTGCACGAAGGATTCTAGCTTGATATCAGGGCACTTCTCACGGATCTCGACCAGTTCGGGATAGGAAACCTCACGCGCCAGAACCACCAGCTCGGCCCCCTGATCCTGCCAGAACTTCACCGACAGCCACGAACAGATATTGGCCTGGGTCGAGATATGCAGCGGCAGTTCGGGCGCGCGCTCGCGGACGTATTGGAACACGCCTGGATCGGCGATGATCAACCCGTCGGGCTGCACCTTGCGCACCGTGTCGATGTATTCGTCCAGCTTCGGGATGTCTTTGTTATGCGAGAACAAGTTCAGTGTCAGGTAGGCGCGCCGACCATGGCTGTGACAGAACTCGACCCCTTCAATTACCTCGTCCAGCGAAAACTCGGACTTGGTGCGCAGCGACATATCCGGCGTGCCCAGATACACGGCGTCTGCCCCATAGAGGATGGCGAGTTTAAGTTTGCGCAGATTGCCCGCAGGCATCAGCAACTCGGATCTGGGCTGGGTCATGGAAGCTACCTGACAAAGGATCAAGGCGGCCTTCTACGCCATAATCATTGCGCCCAAAACCCTGTTATCTGCGACGGAACCGCGCTGTGCCGATAACTTCGATCAGTTGTTGGCGCACCGGCTCGGGTTGCGCCTCGACTGCGTTCAGAACCTCACGCAGTTCGGCGCGCAGCCCATGCATCTGATCAATCAGCGAGATCATCATCGACAGCGCATCGGCCTCCATGTCGTATTGCTCGTGCAACTCGCAAGCCAGTTCCAGCCGGGCAACGTCGATACTGTGATAGACCAGCCCCTGCTCCGATTGTTCAGGGATCACGATCTCGGCCGCAAGATACTCGGTCAGGCGGTCCGAGGTCAGGCGCGAGACGGTTTCGATCAGTTCCTTTTCGGTCAGGGTCATGACGGCATTCCTTTCCGCGGATCGTAGCGGTGCGTTTCGCGCCATGTCTCCATGAACTGCCTGAGATCATCATCGATCTTGTCGGGCATCGAGACAGTCAATTCGATCAGTTGGTCGCCGCGCAGGGACGAGCCGCGTTTCTTCACCCCCTTGCCGCGCAGGCGAAGGGTTTTGCCGCTGCTTGTGCCCGCCGGAACATTGACGTTCACACCGCCATCGATGGTGGGGGCGGCGACTTTCCCGCCCAGAATGGCCTCATCGATGCTGATCGGCAGCGTGATATGGATGTCGTCGCCCTGACGGTCAAACACCGGATGTTTGGCGACCGTGACGGTCACCAACGCATCCCCCGGAGGGCCTTCGCCATAACCCGGAGCACCCTTGCCGCGCAGGCGGATGGTCTGACCTTCGGTTATCCCGGCGGGGATCTTGACCTCGATCCGGTTGCCGTCTGGTAGCGTCAGTTTCTGACTGGCGCCAAACACGGCATCCAGAAAGCTGATTTGCAGGGAATAGTTCAGGTTATGCCCTGGCGCATGAAACTCATGCCTTTGCTGGCCGCCAAATCCACTGCGGCCGCGCATGAATTCGGCAAAGATGTCCGACATGTCGTCCGGGTCCGCCTGACGCCCGCGATAGGGGTTTCCAGCGGCCTCAGCATAGTCCCGGTAATAGTGTTGTTGCGGGCGTTCCTGACCCGATGCGTCGATTTCGCCATTGTCGTAACGGGCGCGGGTTTCAGGATCTTTCAACACGTCATACGCAGCGGCGGCGGCCTTGAATTTGGCCTCGGCCTTGGCGTCGCCGGGTTTCAGGTCCGGGTGGCACTCCTTAGCAATACGCCTGTAGGCTTTCTTGATTTCGTCGGCACTGGCGTCTTTCGATACGCCAAGGACGGAATAGGGATCGTCGCTCATCTCACACTCACGGGTCAGGGACAGGTCTGATCTTGATGAATGTGTTCTACCACGTGTTTTCAACGGGTCAAAAGGAAGAGGCGATTGAATTGTCTCGAAAAAACTCAGAAGCCTGCTAATATCTTCATATTTCTGATTGTAGATTGACGGAGGCCATCCCATGTCGCGCAGAATCAAATCCGCTTTGGCCCTGCTGGCCGGCAATGCCATCGGGCTGTTGCTGGCTTCGCTGATACTGTCCGGTTTCGCGATCAAACCGATCTCATTTATCGTGGTTGTGATTGTTTTCACCGTCGTTCAGGTGATCGCCGAGCCCTTGATACTAAAGCTTGGCGAAAAGAAAGCGCCCGCATTGAAAGGCGGGATCGCCCTGGTCGTGACATTTGTGGGCCTGCTGGTGACCGACCTCATCGCGTCGGGGCTGACCGTTGGCGGTATCTCGAACCTGCTGGCGGCGACGCTGCTTGTCTGGCTGGGGGCGCTGATCGCCAGCGTGGTACTGCCGATCTACGTTTTCAAGGACCTGCGTGCCGCGAAGAAGTAATCACAGCGCGTTCAGGCTGGCCTCGATCGCCTTCCACAGTTCGTCCACCGGTTCGCATCCAACGGACAGGCGGATGAAGGCCGGGTCGACACTATCGCCCCAGCGCGCGCGGCGCTCGGCCGAGCTGTGAACACCACCGAAGGAGGTGGCGGGGCGCAAAAGCGGGCAAGTGTTGATGAAGGCCTCGGCCTTGTCTTCGCTTTCCAAAGTCAAGGATAGCAGAAATCCGAACCGTGCCGTTTGTGCCTGCGCCAGTGTGTGTGATGGATCATCGGCCAGCCCGGGATAGCGGACCTGCTTGACCGCCGGGTGACCTGCCAACCGTTCTGCCATTACCTGAGCCGAGTTGCACATCCGGTCGAACCGGACATCCAGCGTTTCCAACCCGCGATGCAACAGCCATGCCTCATGCGGTCCGGGGATCGAGCCGGAGACTCTCCGCCATTCCTCGACCCGTTCCATGATGTCACTGTTGCGGCTGGCCACGTGACCCATCAGCATGTCGGAATGCCCGCCCATAGCCTTGGTGTCGGACGACACGACCACGTCGATGCCCAAATCCAACGGGCGCTGACCCAGCGGTGTCATCGTCGTATTGTCGGCAATCGTCACCCCGCCAGCAGACCGCACCTGTTCGGCTATAACTTTCAGGTCAATCATGTCCAGACCGGGGTTCGAAGGGCTTTCGGCGAACACAACGTCAAACCCGTCAAAACCACCTGCGGCAAACGCTGTGGTCGGGCGCTCTTCAACTGTCACGCCAAGACGCGAAAGGAACCGGTCCGCCAGCAGACGGGTGACATAGTACCCGTCCGAAGGGATCAGAAGGCGCGAACCGGCTTGCACCGTTGCAAACAGAGCCGCAGAAATCGCGGCCATGCCGGACGGGAAGCTGAGGCAAGGCGCGTCTTCCAGATGCGACAAAACATGCTCAAGATGTACCCAGGTGGGGTTATCGACACGGCCATAGGTCGGGTGACCGTCCGGCGCACCGGGCAGATGGAACATGCTGCTTTGCGTCAGTGGAAGGGCGACGGGTTCGCCTTTTGACAACGCGTTGCCACGCAGGTGGAGCATTTCGCCTGTCTTTGGGGGTTTCATCGCTCAGCGCCCCGGAATTTCGTCGCGAGGCGGGGCGGGTTCCCAGTTGTCAATGATCTCGGCCGCCTCCTGCGCGGTGTCGACAAAGCGGAACAGGTCCAGATCCTCGTCCGAGATCGTACCGGCATCCGCCAGTGCGTCCCAGTTGATGACCTTTTCCCAGAACGCGCGGCCAAACAGCAGGAAAGGCACACGATCCATTCTGCCGGTCTGGATCAGGGTCAGGGATTCGAACAGTTCATCCAGCGTCCCAAACCCGCCGGGAAAGATGGTGATGGCGCGGGCGCGCATCAGGAAGTGCATTTTGCGGATCGCAAAATAGTGGAAATTAAAGCTGAGATCTGGCGTCACGAAACTGTTTGGCGCCTGTTCGTGCGGAAGCACGATGTTCAGCCCGATCGAGCACCCGCCTGCTTCGTGTGCACCGCGATTGCCAGCTTCCATTACACCGGGGCCGCCGCCAGTGACGATCACATTCTCGCGGCATCCGGTTTCTTTCGATTTCACGGTCATCAGTCGCGCGAATTCGCGTGCCTCATTATAATATTTCGACAGACCGGCCAGGGTTTCTGTCCGCGCGGTGTGCTTTTGCGAGGGTTCGGGAATGCGGGCGCCGCCGAACATGACGATGGTCGACGTGATCTCCCGCTCGGTCATGATCATTTCGGGTTTCAGCAACTCAAGCTGCAAGCGTACAGGGCGCAGCTCGTCCCGGCACAGAAACTCGTCATCCGCGAAAGCCAGACGGTAGGCCGGAGAGCGTGTTTGCGGTGTGTCCGGAACCTCTTTTGCGGTCGAGCGGTCGGTCTGCGCATCGCGAAACGGACTGTGGCGGTCTTCTCTCATCGGTGATCGATCCCTGCTTGCGTGTTTGACAAACAGCTATAGGGTTCGCGGGCAGAGTGCCAGTCACGGAAAGACGAGAATGAATTGGAAAAGTGAAATATCGGCAGCACGGGACCGCATCGCGGGATATGCGCAGGTGACCCCGGTTATGGAAAGCAACATTCCCGGCTATCCGGTTGAACTGAAACTCGAGCACATGCAGCATACCGGCAGTTTCAAGGCGCGGGGTGCGTTCAATACGCTGCTCAGCTCGGATGTGCCGGCTGCGGGTGTGGTCGCCGCATCCGGTGGCAATCATGGTGCGGCGGCAGCTTATGCAGCGCAGACGCTGGGGTATCCTGCAAAGATATTTGTGCCGGAACTGGCGGGTCCGTCCAAGATCGCACTGATCCGGCAAACCGGTGCCGACCTGAGCGTTGTTTCCGGTGAATACGCAAACGCGCTGACCGCAGCGCAAGAGCATGAGGAAATGACGGGTGCAATGCAGATCCATGCTTATGACGCCCCGGCCACGGTGGCGGGGCAAGGGACCTGTTTTGCCGAATGGGACGCCCAGGGCTTGCAGGCGGATACGGTACTGGTCGCTGTTGGCGGCGGCGGGCTGATCGCCGGGGCGCTGGCCTGGTTCGGTGGCGTGCGCAAGGTTGTGGCGGTCGAGCCGGAAACGTCCTGTGCGTTGAATGCTGCGTTGTGCGCTGGTGAGCCGGTTGATGTTTCCGTGTCGGGCATCGCCGCAAACGCGCTGGGCGCGCGGCGGATCGGCGAAATCTGTTTTGAACTGGCGCAGGGTATGAGTTCGGTTCTGGTGTCAGACGATGCCATCGCGGCGGCACAACAGGCGCTTTGGCGCGCGCATCGCATTCTGGTAGAACCTGCCGGCGCGACCGCATTGGCCGCCTTGACCTCGGGTGCGTATCGACCCGAACAGGGTGAACGCGTGGGTGTTCTGGTGTGCGGTGCAAATATTGCGCCGGACCCGTTCGCTGGGTGAATTATCGGGTTGTGGATGTGGATGGTGGATTTTATCTATAATCCATGACTGCAATGATTTCCGACACGATTTACCAAAGCCTCAGCCAGCGGATCATCACCGGAGAGCTGGCAGCTGGTGAAAAGCTGCGGCAAGACCATATTGCCCGAACCTTCGACACCAGCCATGTTCCGGTGCGCGAAGCCTTGTTGCGGCTTGAGGCGCATGGGTTGGCCCGGCATGAACCGCGCAAGGGAATGCGGGTTACGGCGCTGGACCCGGCAGAAGTTCGGGAGGTGATCGAAATGCGGGTGGCCTTGGAAACGCTGGCGTTGCAGCAATCGATGCAAAACATGTCTCCGGTCGCGTTGGAAAAGATCGAAAACGCACGCATCGCCTGTGATGAGGCGCAGTCGATGCCGCAATGGGAGGCTCTGAACAGAACGTTCCATCGCGCCATTCTGACGCCTTGCGGGCTGCCTCGGCTTTTGCACGCAATCGACGATCTGCATATTGCAAGCGCACGCCATCTGTTCGCGCAATGGCGGTTGAAATGGGTGCAACGGGCTGACACGGATCATGCGGCCATTGTGCGGGCTTTGAAGCGCAAGGAAATGGCCACAGCAACGGCGATCCTGACCCGCCATATTCGGCGCGCGAGCTGATGACCCTCTGCCTCAGACGCAATTGGGCCCGTCTACGTCGCATTGCGCCATGGGTCCGGCTTGCGTATAGGCCAAATCAACGTGAACAGATTCTGTAGGGAGACACCCCATGTCCAACGCGCAACTGGAAGCCGCCATCGAAGCCGCCTGGGAGGCACGCGAGACAATCACGCCCGCCACCGCAGGCGAGCAGCGCGAGGCGATCGAGGATACGCTGAATGCGCTGGACAGTGGCTCGCTGCGCGTGGCGGAAAAGCTGGAAACCGGTGACTGGCAGGTGAATCAATGGGCCAAAAAGGCGGTTCTGCTGGGCTTCCGTATCAAGGACATGGAAATCCAGCCTGGCGGTCCGCAGGACGGCGGCTGGTGGGACAAGGTGGACAGCAAGTTCGCCGGTTGGGGTGAAAACCAGTGGCGGTCTGCCGGGTTCCGCGCGGTTCCAAACTGTGTGGTTCGCAAGTCGGCATATATTGCACCGGGCGTGGTGCTGATGCCGTCTTTCGTGAACCTTGGGGCCTATGTTGACGAAGGCACGATGGTTGATACCTGGGCCACCGTCGGATCCTGCGCACAGATCGGCAAGAATGTGCACCTGTCGGGCGGCGTTGGTATTGGCGGAGTGCTTGAGCCGATGCAGGCTGGCCCCACCATCATTGAAGACAATTGCTTTATCGGCGCGCGCTCGGAAGTGGTCGAGGGATGTATCGTCCGCGAAGGCTCGGTTCTGGGGATGGGCGTGTTCATTGGTAAGTCCACTAAGATCGTGGACCGCAAAACCGGAGAAGTCATGTATGGCGAGGTTCCGCCCTATTCGGTTGTGGTCGCGGGTTCCATGCCGTCGAAGAACAACGTCAGCCTCTATTGCGCTGTGATCGTGAAGCGGGTCGACGAAAAGACCCGCTCGAAAACGGGCATCAACGAATTGCTGCGGGACTGATCGTTCTGGGAATGTCATAAGGCCGGAGCAGTTACGCTCCGGCCTTATTTGTTCTTTGGGTCAGGTCGGCTAAGGCAGATACCAAGCTTGTGGTCCTAGCCTGCCTTGAAGTGCTGCTTAGCGGCTCTCACCCTGCATGGCTTCCACTTCTGTGCTTCCTGCATTGGTTTCCGCACCACCGCCTTCGGCCTCGCCGCCGCCATCGGCTTCACTGCCACCTCCGGATTCACCATCGCCGCCGGATTCGCCTCCGCTTTCGGCCTCACTACCGCCTTCGGAATCGCTACCGCCCTCGGTGTCACTGCCACCTTCGGCCTCACCATCGCTGCCGGATTCACCTCCGCCTTCGGTCTGCGCGCCGCCTTCGGCCTCGCCGCCACCGGTGGTTTCGCCGCCTTCACCGCCCGCTTCTTGGGCATAAGCAGCATCACTTGTTACAAAGGACAGAATTGCAACAGCCGGTATACCGGAAAGTACAATCACGCTTGCTGTTGTTGTCATCAATCTGGACAGAACACTCATCTCAACTCTCCTTTGAAAATGACTTATGCAGTACCCGCAGCGTAGGGCCGGCATCGACGCTTAGTTGTGAATTGCTGGCGTCGTGTCCCGGCTAGCGGGAATTGGCCCAAAATGAAGAGGAAGACTGGCGCAAAAGTGCCGGATTCAACTCAACAGCTTTTCAGGCCGGAGGCCTTCAATCAATGAGGGAGGCCGAGACTCGCGTTCACTGAGTCTCTCACCCAGCTTATCCCTTGATCGGATATCGGTCCGGTTCCTCGAAAACATCTATGACCCGTGTGCCAGCCTTGATTTTGCCGCCATGTTCCACGCCTGATGGGATCGAATAACTGTCGCCCGAGCGGTAGGTCCGGGTCTGCCCGTCGATGGTCAATTCAATCTCACCCTCCACCACTATGCCCCATTGGGCTTTGTGAGAATGTAAGGGCAATTCGAAATCCTGAAGAAACGTAAAGAACGCCACCAATCCTGCATCCGACCGGATCACGGCCGTTTGCACCACGTCGTCGGGGAACGGTACGTCGAGGCTGGGAAAACTCGCTATGAAATCTGGGTAGGGCATGAAGGCGTCCTTTGTATTCGGGATCGGTTTATTCCGGGTACTATGGGGGCAAGGCGGGGCTCCTGCAATTGTTGGCTGCTTGACCGCGAACTGGCGCGGGGCTATGGCCCGGTGCATGGAGAAGCAAAAGAAACCCTCGCGTCAGCAAGTCTATACCCTTCTGGTCCAGATTGGCCGCAAGGAGGGCGACGGGCTGCCCGATGGGGCGACCGGCGCGGCGCTAATGTGCTATGCCAGCGGCGTGGATGAGGCCGAGGCCGTGCGTGAGACGGTCGCGATCCTGAAGCAGGCCGACACCGCACCGCTGGATGTCACCGGATACGGCACATTGGCCGAGCGTGAAGCGCAAGGTCACGATATCGAGGCGGACGAACGTGCGCTGATGCAAAGAGCATTGGATGAAAACGCAGTGATCGTCGCGCAGATGACACCGTTTTTCGGAGACGAGGCGCAGGCCTAGTTCCGCGATCCGAACCACTTGCGATAGATTTCGTCATAGGTTCCGTCTTCGCGCAAGCCAAGCAATGCCTGGTTGACATCCTCGACCAGAGGTGATCCGGTCGGGAAAGCGATGCCGTAGTTTTCGCGCAGGAAAACACCACCTGTCATCGACGCAATGCGCCGCCCTTCATGGGCCGCAAAATAGGACAGGATCGGCGCGTCGAATACGACGGCATCCAGATCTTCGGCCTTGAAAGCGTCCAGCATCTCATTCAGCCCCGGATAGCTGGTAAACTCGATCTCGCGCCGGTTCAGAAAACTTGCCGCAGTCGACCCTGATATTGTCCCGACAGTCTTGCCGTACAGGTCGTTCACCGAATTCACGCTGCCGGTAATGGCGTCCACAGTCATGACCGAGGTGATGCGGGCGGTGAACACCGAAACGATGAACAAGGATGACACCACCAGCACGACACCCAACATTCGACCGAACGGAGTGCGCGGCATTCGCTCTTCGAACCCGCCATTCACAACCAAGTTCAGCGCCCACCAGAACGATGGGAACCACGCTTCGTTCAAGTCGCGGTCGAAATAGGGTTGGGCGCGGCGTTCAAAGCTCCACATCAACATGCCGCCACCGAGGAGAATGGCAAAGGCCAGCCCTATGGCGATGAACAGTTCTTTCGAGAGCAGGGCCTGCAACAGCGATGGTTTTCGTACCGCGTCCGAGGGTACCATGATCTGAAGACCCGCTTCGAAGATCGGCTGAGAGAAATCCATTTGCGTTTCACGCAGGGCGGTGATCGAGATATTGGCGATGGCAAGGTCTGCAGATCCGCTCTGCACGGCACCCAACATGTCAGAAAACGCCTCGACGCGGTTGACCGTGTAGTCCCAGTTCAGAGCCTCGGCCAAAGCCGCCAGCAAATCCATAGAGAAGCCGGTTTCGTCGCCATCCTCGACATAGGAAAATGGCGGGCGGGTCACGGTTGTGACCGAAAGGGACTGTGCCAGGCTTTGCTGTGCGATGACGGCGAAAGTCAGGCAGATCAGTGCGAAGAAGGCGCGCTTCATATTCAATTCACCTGTTTCGCGGCCCTGTAACGCGAATTTGTGGCGGGCGGCAAGGTGGTCGCAGGGTAAAGTGTCATGTTTTATTGGGGTGTCGCTTTGATATCTAAATATTCGGATGACCGTTTTTTACGGATTGGGGTTGGAAAACCGGCCAAATCGTTGAATCTGTGCGCGAACCCGCGTCAGACACAGTTCCAGAGGCCCCCGCATGACTGATCCCGTCCAATTGACAGCCGAACTGATCCGTTGCCCTTCGGTCACACCCTCAGAAGGCGGAGCACTTGTTTTGCTTGAGGCGGTGCTGTCGGAGGCAGGTTTCGAATGCACGCGCGTTGATCGCGGCGGCATCAGCAACCTTTTCGCGCGTTGGGGGCAGAAAGGTCATGCGCGCAGTTTCGGATTCAATGGTCACACGGACGTCGTCCCTGTCGGCGACGAAGCTGCCTGGACTGCGCCGCCCTTCGGGGCCGAAGTGCGGGATGGGGTGATGTTTGGGCGCGGCACTACCGATATGAAATCCGGAGTTGCGGCTTTTGCGGCTGCGGCAATGGATTTCGTGCGTGACACCCCTCCGGATGGGGCAATTGTCCTGACAATTACCGGTGATGAGGAAGGCGATGCGTTGGACGGCACCACTGCGCTTCTCGATTACATGAAAGGCGCGGGTGAGCGTATGTCGGTCTGTCTGGTAGGAGAGCCAACATGCCCGAACAAAATGGGTGAGATGATCAAGATCGGTCGTCGGGGCTCAATGACTGCGTGGTTTAAGATTACAGGTGTGCAGGGGCATTCGGCTTATCCCCATCGGGCCAAAAACCCGCTGCCCGCCATGGCGCGGCTGATGGATCGGCTTGCCAGCCATGAACTGGATCAGGGCACGGACCATTTCGACGCCTCCACGCTGGCTGTTGTCACCATCGACACTGGAAACGCCGCGACCAACGTGATCCCGGCGCAATGCAGCGGCGCGGTCAACATCCGCTTTAACGATCTGCATTCCGGAGCCAGCCTGAGTGACTGGTTGCAGTCAGAAGCGGATCTGGTGGCAGCTCAGTACGGTGTCGAAATCGGTGTCACGATCAGTATTTCGGGTGAAAGTTTTCTGACCCCGCCGGGGCCTTTGTCGGATCTGGTGGCCAAAGCGGTCGAAGCCGAAACCGGCGTTACGCCTGAGCTGTCGACAACCGGCGGCACCTCGGACGCGCGCTTTGTCAAAGACCATTGCCCGGTGGTGGAGTTCGGCTTGGTCGGGCGCACGATGCATCAGGTGGACGAGTGTGTTGAGGTTGCGCAGATCGAGCAGCTCAAATCGATCTATACCCGTATCCTGACGGATTATTTCGCCTGATCCATGCAACGCACATTGGTGATCATGGTCAAGGAACCCAGACCGGGCCGTGTCAAGACGCGGCTTGGGCGTGACATCGGCATGGTTGGCGCCGCGTGGTGGTTTCGGCACCAGACCCGCGCTTTGATCCGAAAGCTGCGTGATCCCCGCTGGCAGATCGTGCTGGCCGTGTCGCCCGATGCCGAAGGTCTTGCAAGCCGTATTTGGCCCGTTGATCTGCCGCGCGTGCCGCAGGGGTCCGGCGATCTGGGTGACCGGATGAGCCGGATGTTGCGCGGAATGCCCAAGGGGCCGGTTTGCCTGATCGGAGCGGATATTCCGGGCATTTCGCGTGCACATATTGCTCGTGCTTTTGGTGCGCTTGGGCGATGCCGGATGGTGTTCGGCCCCGCGCCGGATGGCGGTTATTGGCTGGTCGGTGCGCAGCGCTACAGCGCGTTGCCCGCAGGTCTGTTCCGCGATGTGCGCTGGTCGACAGAACATGCTTTGGCCGACACACTTGCCTCGATCCCAAACTGCCGTGTGACCCTGCTGGACCAGCTGCGCGATGTGGATACGGTCGCTGATCTGAAGCCCTGAGATTTTTTGGTCATGACGCGGTCGCAAACGCGTGCTACGCCGGAAGGATGACTCGCATCCCTACCAAGCAGGAGGTCCTTGACTGGATCTCGGCGAACCCCACCCTGACCTCGAAACGCGATATCGCCAAAGCCTTTGGCATTAAGGGCGCGGATCGTATTGACCTCAAGCGCATCCTCAAAGAGCTTGAGGCCGAAGGGCATCTTGAAAAACGCAAGCGCAGCTATCGCGACCCGGACCGCCTTCCGCCTGTCAGTGTTTTGCAAGTGAAGGCCCCGAATGCCGATAGTGATCTGTTTGCCCGACCACTGGAATGGCATGGCGAAGGGGTCGAGCCCATCGTTCTGATCATCGCGCGGGCCAGCGACCCGGCCCTGGGTGAGGGTGACCGCATTCTGGCCCGCCTGACCGTCGTGCACGAAGAAGATCACAATTACGAAGCCCGCCTGATCCGCCGAATCGGGACCAACCCGCGCAAGATCGTGGGCATATTCCGCAAAGGGGCCGAAGGGGGCAGAATCGTCCCTATCGACAAGGCGGGCCAGACTGAATGGCTGGTTGCCGATGGCGCGGTGCATGGTGCCAAAGACGGCGAATTGGTCGAGGCCGAACAGGCCGGGCCGAAAAATCGCATGGGCCTGCCGCGTGCGCGCATTGTTGAACGGTTGGGTGATCCGACCGCGCCCAAGGCTGTTTCGCTGATCGCGATCCACCAGCACGGTATCCCGGATGACTTTCCCGACAAGGTCATTGCTGAAGCAGACAATGCCAAACCCGTTGGCCTGAAGGGCCGCGAGGACCTGCGGGACATGCCGCTGCTGACCATCGACCCTTCGGATGCGCGCGATCGTGATGATGCCTGTTACGCGCACGCGGATGAAGACCCCAAGAACCCTGGTGGACATGTGATCTGGGTCGCTATCGCCGATGTTGCTGCTTATGTGCTGCCCGGCTCGGCCCTGGACCGCGAGGCGCGCAAGCGGGGCAATTCAAGTTATTTCCCTGACCGTGTGGTGCCGATGCTGCCTGATCGGCTGTCGGGTGATCTGTGTTCCCTGCATGAAGGTGTCCCGCGCGCCTGTGTCGCTGTGCGGATGCAGATTGACGCGGACGGTAACAAGATTGGTCATCGTTTTGTGCGGGGGTTGATGCGTTCGGTTGCGTCACTGAACTATGCCGAAGTGCAGGAGGCCATCGACGGCAACCCGAACGACCGCACTGGGCCATTGCTGGAGACGGTCTTGAAACCGCTTTATGCCGCCTATGCCGCGCTAAAGAAAGCGCGGGCTGTGCGACAGCCACTGGAACTGGACCTGCCCGAGCGTAAGATCGTGCTCAGCGAGACGGGTCATGTTGAAAGCGTGGCGTTCCGCGACCGGTTGGATGCGCATCGGTTGATCGAAGAGTTCATGATCCTCGCCAATGTTTCGGCTGCCGAGACACTGATCGCCAAGCGCCGTCCGCTGCTGTTTCGTGTGCACGAGGAACCCGCGCCCGAGAAGCTGGAAAGCCTGCGTGAAACGGCGCAGGCCGCCGGATTGAACCTTGCCAAGGGGCAGGTGCTGCAAACCAGCCACCTGAATGCGCTGCTGAACGCCGCCGCCGGGACCGAGGATGCGGAACTGATCAACCTGACCACCCTGCGGTCGATGGCACAGGCCTATTACAACCCAGAAAACTTCGGCCATTTCGGGCTGGCGCTGCGGAACTACGCGCATTTCACCTCGCCGATCCGGCGCTATGCCGACTTGGTCGTGCATCGGTCGCTGATCTCAGCCCACGGTTGGGGCACGGACGGTTTGACCGAAGACGAGATTACCCGGCTCGAAGAAACGGCGACTCATATTTCAGATACCGAACGCCGATCCATGATGGCTGAACGGGACACGACTGACCGTTATCTGGCCGCGTATCTCAGCGAGCGGGTTGGCAATGAGTTCACAGGCCGGATCAGCGGCATTGCCCGGTTTGGTGCATTTGTCAAAATGGACGAAACCGGCGCGGATGGCTTGGTTCCGGTGCGATCATTGGGGCGCGAGTTCTTCCATTTCGACCGCGAGGCCGGGACACTTATGGGGGCGGACACGGGGCTGATTATCGCCATCGGCCAACGTGTCACCGTTCGACTGACCGAAGCGACACCTGTGACCGGTGGGTTGGAGCTGGAGCTGCTGTCCATTGACGACCAGGCCCTGCCGCGTGGACATGGGCCAAAAGGGCGATCATCCCGGCGCAAAGCGATCAGCACCAAGCGCAAGAAAGACAAGATCAAGCGCAAGGTCGAACGCAGGCGCCGTCAGAGGTGATAGGTTAACGCGCGGGCAATCAGCCATCCGTGGCGTGTTGGATCGATTTGTGCGGTGTCATCAAACAGAACGGAACGGGTCCCATCGATCCGGTCCTCGGCCGGAAAGGCGGAAGTGAAATCGCTTATCAACCGGCTCTGACAGTGCACAAACAAGGCGAAACTTGCCGATTTGTGCGCGCCCAGCCGGATCGTTGACCCTTTGGGCGCAAGATAGGCGGGCTGACCCCAGCGCAGTTCCTCTCGCACCGTGCGGACGGCAGGCAGAGAGGCTGCCGTGTCAAACACAAGCTCCCGCAAGGCCAGCGCCCCCGCACGGGTTTGCGGGGGCAGGGTCTCAAAGGCCGAAGCGACCAAAGGGTTCTCAAAGGGTTTCATGCAATTGGTATCGCCTGTTCCAACCGGTCCACGTAGCTGTTCAGCAGGTTATCCTGTTTGATCCGGCGGGTCAGGGGGGTGTCCGCAGGTGTGGCGCGCATCGCGGCAAGCATTGGACCAACGCTCATGTCAGCCGATGTCGGACGGTCCCCAAGCAGGAAAGAGGATTGCCACAGATAGGCTGAGATCGCCTCGAGGTCACGTTCGATCCGGTCCAACCGTTCGGACAGCGAAAACCGCCCGATTCCCTGTGACGTAATCCCCTTCAGAACGGATTTCCGGATCGCATTGGATGCCGGTTTCCGGATCAACGCCGGAATTCCGGTAAAGAACGTATCGCGTAAGACTGGCCAGACTTCGTCATTGCCCCAACGATCCAGAACGATGTGAAAATACAGATGCTCTTCGGCCATGCGCACCAGTGCGCGGGACTGCGCCTTTTCGACATCCGTCAACCCTTTGTCGAAATCCGCGCCCTGCTGTTCCAACCATTCGCGGATCAGGTCGCTGTCCGGAACCAGGCGTTCCGGCGTCCGCAAAACGGGCAGCTTCTGGTGGGGCATCTTGCGGGGGTCAAGCATATCCGAGCGTTGCCAAGTCTGACCGGACTGCTGAAGCATCAATGCTGTCTTGACGCAGAAGGGGCTGGCACTGAACAGGCCGAAGGCAGAGGGGAAGGTGAGAAGGGTCAGCATTATGAGGCTCCGTGTCATTGTGTGCTGACTGAGTATCGGGACCTAATGACATTTTCTGTCATTAGGGGTAAGCTATTGTACATCATGTCCCGCACCGCCCGATTGTTCCAACTGATGCAAGCCCTGCGTTCTGGTCCTTCGCCCAGAACATCCGAACAGTTGGCGCAGGATTTGGGTGTTTCGGCCCGAACAATTCATCGGGATATTGATGCATTGCGCGGACTGGGTGCCGTGATCGACGGCGAAGCGGGGTTTGGCTTTACCCTGATCGAGGACGCGACCCTGCCCCCATTGGGGTTCACTGATGATGAGCTTGAAGCGTTGGTTCTGGGCCTGCGCGAAGTTCAGGTGATTGGCGATCCGGCTTTGTCGGGCGCGGCGGGTACGGCCCTGCGGAAACTTCAGGGACGCTTGCCGCAACGCCAGTCCCATCGGCTCAGCCATGCGGTTCTGGCGGCTACGCGATTCAACCGCCCGCCTGAACCCTCGATTGACGTGGCCACTCTGCGGCAGGCGACGTGGGATGAGCGCGCGGTCGAGTTTTTCTATACAGATGCGAAAGGCGATGCTACGCACAGGCGCGTCAACCCGTTGAGTATCGTCTATCTGGATCACTCGAACGTGTTGTTGGGCTGGTGCCACCTGCGACAGGATTTCCGCGTTTTCCGGTTGGATCGGTTGCAGGACATGTCAGTGACCGAACAAAGCTTCAGGCCGAACCGCGTGCCCCTGCTGCGCGAGGCATTGGAACGCATTCGGGCAGAGCGTGCTGCGCAGGAGCGTGAGGCGAACGTCTGAGCACTTTGTGAATTTCCGATTTTGCGCTACCCTGTGGTCGAGCAGTAATCAGGAAAAAACGGAATGCGAAAATGCGTAGGCGGCGTCATGACCGTCGCATTGTGGGCATCCATAGTGCAGGCGGAAACAACAGAAAACTCCAGATGGGCAGACGGCGGGAAATCGCGCGATGTGCTGCAACTGGCTTCGGCGGATGTAACCGTTTCGATCCGTCCGGTCCCGCGCCCGTTGATTGAGGCCTTGCCCGTGGCTTCTGCGACAAAGGCACGGTTTCAGTCTTGGCTCGGCGCCTTTCAGGGCCGTGCGCGACGGCAGGGTATTTCGCAGGGAACACTGAATCAGGTGTTCTCGGGGATGAGCTATGACGAAGATGTCCTGGAACGGGATCGCAATCAGGCCGAGTTTTCGAAACCCATCTGGGAGTATCTTGAGACCGCAGTGTCGGAAACGCGCCTGTCGAACGGGCGTGCGGCCATGCAGCGGCATCGGCAGGTGTTGAACCGGATCGAGGCTGAATACGGTGTCGAAAAAGAGGTGGTCGCTGCCATCTGGGGGCTTGAAACCTCTTTCGGGTCTTATCGCGGCAGCAGTCCAACGCTTCGTTCATTGGCAACGCTAGCCTTTGATGCGCGGCGGGCACAATTCTTTGAAACGCAGTTGGTCGCTGCCCTGCGGATTGTGCAGGCTGGCGATATCAGCGCCGGCAACATGCTTGGCAGTTGGGCGGGCGCAATGGGGCATACACAATTCATGCCCACGTCATATCTGGATCACGCGGTGGATTTTGACGGTGATGGCCGGCGGGACATCTGGTCGGATGACCCGACGGATGCGCTGGCTTCGGCGGCGTCTTATCTGGCGCGGCATGGTTGGACCAGGGGTCAGCCGTGGGGCGTGGAGGTGCGTCTGCCCACCGATTTCGATTACGCCTCAGCCCGTCGTGATTTTACGCTGACGCCGTCCGAATGGGCCGCACGGGGTGTCGTGGCGCGGGATGGCACCGCCGTGCCGGATCATGGGAAGGCCGCGATCCTGCTTCCGGCCGGAAGTCAGGGCGTCGCGCTGATGATTTTTGACAATTTCAACGTGATCGAGGAGTATAACGGGGCCGACGCATATGTGATCGGCATCGGGCATCTGTCTGACCGGCTTGTAGGGGGCGCACCGTTTCAATCCGACTGGCCGCGCGGCGACTTGGTGCTGAGTTTTGCCGAGAAAAAGGAACTTCAGACCCGTCTGACGGATGCGGGCTTTGACACAAAGGGTGTCGACGGGCGCACCGGGCCAAATACGATCAACGCCGTTCGGGCGTATCAACTGGCGCAGGGGCTGGTCCCGGACGGATACCCCACGCCAAACCTGCTGGAGAGGTTACGGTAAAGAAAAGGCGGCCCGAATGGGCCGCCTTTGAAGACGCATAAATCGCTAAATCAAGATGCGGCTTTCATCAGCCCTTGCGCAATGATCTCGGCCTGTGCTTCGTCCAGCGACTTGTAGATCCGCACGAACATCTCGTCGATATCCGCGGGTGTCAGGATCAGCGGGGGTGAAATGATCATCCGGTCGCCGACGTGGCGCATGATCAGGTTATTGGCAAAGCACCGATCACGGCAGATATAGCCGACCGTGCCGGGTTCGGATGCGAATTTGGCGCGGCTTGCTTTGTTCGGGGTCAGCGCGATGGAGGCCATCATGCCAACGATCTTGGCCTCACCCACCAGCGGATGATCTGCCAGTGCCTCCCATTTCTCTTTCAGATAGGGGGCGGCAACGTCGCGCACGTGCTCAACGATCTTCTCTTCTTCGAGGATGCGCAGGTTCTCCAACGCCACGGCAGCCGCGACCGGGTGGCCGGAATAGGTATAGCCGTGATTGAATTCGGTACCGCCGATCACTTCGGCGATTTCGTCGTTCACGATGGACCCGCCGATGGGTGCATAGCCCGAGCTAAGGCCCTTTGCGATGGTCATGATATGCGGTTTGATGCCAACGGTTTCCGATCCGAACCAGTTGCCTGTCCGGCCAAATCCGCAGATGACCTCGTCAGCTATCAGCAGGATATCGTACTTGTCGCAGATACGCTGAATTTCCGGCCAGTATGTATCGGGCGCCACGATTACACCGCCTGCGCCCTGAACCGGCTCGGCGATAAAGGCGGCGACCCGGTCTTCGCCCAACTCTTCGATCGCCTCTTCCAGCTCGCGCGCGCGGGCCAGACCGAATTCTTCGGGCGACATATCGCCGCCTTCGGCCCACCAATTGGGTTGGTTAATGTGGTGGATATTCGGGATCGGAATGCCGCCCTGCGCGTGCATCCCGGCCATACCACCCAGCGAGGCCGAACCCACGGATGAGCCGTGATAGGCGTTCTTGCGGCTGATGATGATGTTCTTGTCAGGCTGGCCTTTCTGGGCCCAGTAGGTGCGCACGAGGCGGATATTGGTATCGTTTGCCTCGGACCCGCCTGCTGCGAAAAAGACATGGTTCAGATCGCCCGGTGCCAGTTCGGCAATCTTGGCGGCTAAAGCAATCGCGGGGACGTGGGTCGTTTTGAAGAAGGTGTTGTAATAGGGCAGCTCGCGCATCTGGCGCGCGGCAACATCGGCCAGCTCATCACGCCCATATCCGATATTGACGCACCACAGGCCTGCCATTGCATCCAGAATTTCCTCGCCTTCGCTGTCGGTCAGATAAACACCATTGGCACGTGTGATCACGCGCGCCCCTTCCTTCCCCAGCGCACCATTGGCCGAGAAAGGGTGAATGTGATGCGCGGCATCCAGCGCCTGCAATTCGGCGGTCGGCATGTGGTTGGTGATGGTAGACATCGGAGAATCTCCTACAAGAACGCAGTTGGCGAACACAATATGATCAAATTTTTTCCTGTCAATCGAATCAAGTTAGATCAGACAGACGTCAATGCCTCCGCCATCAGGTCCATACCCTGTTCGATGTCCTGAGCGGTTGCCTTTGCAGTCATTTCTGCGTCACCGGCGCGCAAAGCGGCAATAATGTCCTTGTGCCGATCCGGAAGGCTCTGTGTGCCGAAGCGCCCGCAGACAACACGCAAAGAGGGGCCAAACCGCAACCAAAGTCTTTCAGCCAGATCACTGAGGATCGGCGCGTTTGCGTAAGAATACAGCGTTTCGTGAAAAGCTTGGTTCAAACGCAGATAGCCACCGACATCACCATCGGCGATCATGCGATCCAAATGCCTGTCCAGGCGTTCCAGGTGATCAATGTCCTGCGTATTCAGGTTGGCGGTTGCACGTCTGGAAAGCTCTGATTCTATTGAAATTCTGGCGAAGATCATCTCTTCAATATCGTTCGAGTTCAGCAGCGGTACACTGACGCGCCGATTGCCCTGGAAAACCAACCCTCCATCCGAGATCAACCGGCGAATCGCTTCGCGGACCGGAGTCATCCCAACACCCAGCGAATCAGTCAGGCCCTGGATTGTGACGGGCTGACCTGGGACCAGTTCACCGAACAGAATCTGTGATCTGAGTGTTTGGTAAACCTGCTCATGCGCGGGTTGTTTGCCCCCTTCGGTCGACGGCGCATATGCCTTATTTTTGATCAAATCCAATTGGTTCTTCCCATTTCGACTAAGCCTGACTTGTCAGGTGACTGGCCACGTGAAACCATACGCTGGATCGAGGGAAAACGCAAAACTTGATCAAATCCAAAAAAACGGGAAAATACCCGTACACTTGCAGGGAGAAGAATATGACAATCAAAACGCTGACTATGACGGCGGTCATCGCATTGGGGACTTCGGCGGCATTTGCTGAAGAGGTGCGTGTTTACAACTGGTCCGACTACATCGACGAAGAACTGCTGAGCAAATTCGAAGCAGAAACAGGTCTGACCCTGATCTATGACGTGTTTGACAGCAACGAGGTTCTGGAAACCAAGATGCTGGCTGGTGGTTCGGGCTATGATGTGGTGGTGCCGTCAGGTACATTCCTTCAGCGCCAGATCCAGGCCGGCGCGTTTCAGCAGCTGGACCAAAGCAAGCTTTCGAACGCCGGAAACCTTTGGGATGTAATCGAAGAGCGAACCGCCGGTTATGACCCGGACAACGCGTATTCGATCAACTACATGTGGGGAACAACCGGGATCGGCGTGAATGTCGGTAAGGTCAAAGAGGTTCTGGGCGACGACGTTGCTCTGAACAGCATGGATCTGGTCTTGAAGCCCGAGAACATGGAAAAGCTGGCCACTTGCGGCGTGCATTTCCTGGATGCCCCGGCCGAGATCATTCCCATGGTGCTGCAATACCTTGGTGAAAACCCCGACAGCCACGACGCGGACGTGATTGGCAAGACCGAAGCGGTTCTGACGGCGGTCCGCCCGCATATCCAGAAATTCCACAGCTCGGAATACATCAATGCACTGGCAAACGGCGATATCTGCGTTGCTGTGGGCTGGTCGGGTGACATCCTTCAGGCACGCGACCGTGCCGCAGAGGCAGATAACGGGGTGGAGATCGAGTATCACCCCTTCGCCGAAGGGTCACTGATGTGGTTCGACCAGATGGCAATTCCTGTCGATGCTCCAAATCCCGAAGGCGCACACACGTTCCTTAACTTCATTCTGGACGCCAACAACATGGCGGCGGCATCGAACTATGTGTATTACGCCAATGGCAACAAAGCGTCTCAGGAATTTCTGGAAGAGGACGTGATCGGCGATCCGGCCATCTATCCGGATGATGCCACGATGCAGAACCTGTACATCACGACACCTTATCCGGCGAAAACACAGCGGGTCGTGACGCGTCTGTGGACCAAGGTCAAATCGGGTACCTGATCCGAATTGCACCGGCAGGGCGGCGCCGCCGCCTTGCCTCTCTTTCCAGCTATTCGAACGAGGGCCGTAGTGAATTCTGACGTCTTTGCGCCATGGGATGACCCGCAGGCGAAACCCTTGATCCAGTTCCGAAACGTGACCAAGCGTTTTGGTGAATTTACTGCCATCGACAACCTGTCTCTGGATATCTTCGAGCGAGAGTTCTTTGCCCTGCTTGGTCCGTCTGGATGTGGCAAAACGACGATGATGCGGATGCTGGCCGGGTTCGAAACACCGACCGAAGGCCAAATCCTGCTTGGGGGGAAGGATATCGACCCGATCCCGCCCAACAAGCGGGCCGTGAACATGATGTTCCAGTCCTATGCCCTTTTTCCTCATCTTAGCGTCTGGGAAAACATCGCCTTTGGCTTGCGCCGGGACAGAATGCCCAAACACGATCTGGAAGACCGGGTCGAAGAGATGCTGCGCCTGACCCGGCTTGAACAGTTCGCCCGCCGCAAACCGCATCAGATATCGGGTGGGCAGAGGCAGCGTGTGGCGCTGGCGCGCTCACTTGCCAAAGCGCCCAAGCTTTTGCTGCTGGATGAACCGCTGGGCGCGCTGGACAAGAAGTTGCGCCAGGATACCCAATTCGAACTGATGGATATTCAGGAAAAAACCGGCACCACATTCGTGATCGTTACGCACGATCAGGAAGAGGCCATGACAGTCGCCAGCCGTGTGGCGGTGATGGATCAGGGTCAGCTTATGCAGGTTGCCACTCCGGACCGGATTTATGAGAACCCCGCCTCGGTCTATGTCGCTGATTTCATCGGGGACGTGAACATCATCGAAGGGCGCGCGACATCTGTCGGAGAGGATACCTATCAGGTAGACTGGGCCGAAGGGCAAGCGCCGCTGACCGCCGCATCAGCGAAGAACTTTGAAAAAAGTCAGTTTTGCCATCTGGCGATCCGCCCGGAAAAAGTGACAATCTCGGCCGAGCGTCCGGCAGATGCAGTGAATGCGGTGCAAGGCAAGGTTCATGACATCGCGTATCTGGGCAATCTGTCCACTTACCACGTTGAGTTGGCAAACGGCACAATCATCAAGGCGCAGACGGCCAATACCCGCCGCATCTCGCGCCGTTCATTCACCTGGGAAGACCCGGTCTGGCTGTCCTGGACGGCCACGGCTGCGGTCCTGCTGGCCGACTGATGCGCCGCGCTGTTCTGATCGCCATACCTTATGTCTGGCTGTTGGCGCTGTTCATGGTGCCATTCTTCATCGTTCTGAAGATTTCGCTGTCGGACACCGCGCTTGCGATCCCGCCCTATACACCGACACTGGATTTTTCAGCTGGTTGGTCGGGGATCAAAGAGTTCTTCAGCCAGCTTGATCTTGAAAACTTCATCTGGCTGACCGAGGACGACCTGTACTGGAAAGCGTATCTGTCCAGCGTCAAGATCGCTTTGATCTCAACCTTCCTGACTTTGCTGGTTGGCTACCCCATCGCCTATGGCATGGCCCGTGCGCCCGAGGAATGGCGGCCAACACTGATGATGCTGGTGATCCTGCCTTTCTGGACGTCATTCCTGATCCGGGTCTATGCGTGGATGGGCATTCTGTCGAATGAAGGGTACCTTAACCAACTGCTTCTGTGGACGGGCATCATTTCGACGCCTTTGACGATCCTGAACACCTCGACTGCCGTCTATATCGGTATTGTCTACACTTATCTTCCGTTCATGATCCTGCCGATTTATTCGTCATTGGAACGCATGGATGGTTCGCTGATCGAGGCGGCCGAGGATTTGGGTTGCTCGAGGGCACAAGCCTTCTGGCTGGTCACCATTCCACTGTCCAGACCGGGCATCATCGCAGGTTGTTTTCTGGTGATGATCCCCGTGATCGGTGAGTTTGTGATCCCGTCACTACTGGGTGGGTCCGGCACGTTGATGATCGGCAAGGTTCTGTGGGAAGAGTTTTTCTCGAACCGAGACTGGCCCGTGGCAAGTGCTGTCGCGATCGTGCTGTTGCTTATTCTGGTCGTTCCCATTGTGCTGTTCCAGCGCAACCAGCAGAAACAGGCGGAGGCTGACGGATGAACAGATTAAGCTGGTTCAATACAGTTTCGCTGACGCTGGGTTTTGCGTTCCTCTATATTCCGATGATCATCCTGATCATCTTCAGCTTTAACGAAAGCAAGCTGGTCACGGTCTGGGCCGGGTTTTCGACCAAATGGTATGGCGAACTGGTTCAGAACGAGGCATTTCTGGATGCCGCGTGGGTCACGGTCCGGGTTGCGGTGTTTTCTTCGACACTGGCAACGATTCTGGGGACTGCGGCCGCTTATGTGCTGGTTCGGGGCAAGCGGTTCTTTGGCCGGACACTGTTTTCCGGCATGATCTACGCGCCACTTGTGATGCCCGAGGTGATCACCGGCCTGTCGCTGTTGTTGCTGTTTATCGGGATCGGGCTGGACCGGGGTATCCTGACAATCGTTCTGGCTCACACAACATTTTCGATGTGTTTTGTCTCGGTTGTCGTCTCGTCACGGCTTGTGACATTCGACAAATCGCTGGAAGAAGCCGCTTTGGATCTGGGTTGTTCACCCGCGCAGGCCTTTGGTCTGGTCACCCTGCCGATCATCGCGCCTGCGGTAATCTCGGGCTGGCTGCTGGCTTTCACATTGTCGCTGGATGATCTGGTTATCGCGTCGTTCACATCGGGCCCGTCGGCGACGACCCTGCCGATCAAGATCTTTTCGGCCGTGCGGCTGGGCGTCAGCCCCGAGATAAACGCGCTGTCGACGATTATGATCGCGGTCGTGACGGTTGGGGTGATCACGGCCTCACTTGTGACCAAACGCGCGATGATGCGCCAACGGCAGGACGAGCAGGCCGCTGCGCGCACCGAATGAAACGGATATTTCCCGAATACACCTATGGCGCAGGTCCTCGTGGTGGTTGCTGGTGGGACGAAACCATTGCAAACCCGAACTGGCCAGAGCTTCAGGGCGATCTGAACGTTGATGTTGCCATCGTCGGTGGCGGCTTTACAGGGGTCTCAGCGGCTTGGCATCTGGCAGAAAACGCGACCTCCGTAGCTGTGTTCGAGGCAGGCCCACCGGGGTGGGGCGCATCAGGTCGCAATGGCGGTTTCTGCTGTCTTGGCGGATCGAAGCTTGGGCAAAAGTCTATGGTGCGCCGCTATGGCCGCGAAGCGGCGCAAGCCTATGAGACGGCTGAGCAGGATGCGGTCCAGCTGGTTGCCGATCTACTGGCGCGGCATCGGATAGATGCCGATACGCATTCCAACGGTGAGACTCAACTGGCCCATTCGCGGCATGCGATGGATGTCCTGCGCCGATACGCGGACGAGACCGGCATTCTGCACCAAGCTGCTGAATTACCAGCGCTCGGTATGGGTGGTGCATTTTTCGGTGGGTATACTCTGCCGGTTGGCTTCGGGCTCAATCCCCGGAAATACCTGTTCGGGCTGGCAAGCGCTGCGGCAGCTTTGGGAGCGAATTTCTTCCAGAACAGCCCCGTTCTGAACATTAAAAAAACGACGTCCGGCTTCAGGCTGCAAACAAGCGCGGGGCAGGTTAACGCACAGGTCGTGCTGATTTGTACCAACGGGTATTCCAGCGAAGACATCCCCGATTGGATGTCCGGACGCTATTTGCCCGCGCAATCGACGGTTATGGTAACACGCCCACTTAGCCAGGCAGAACTGTCGGCGCAGGGCTGGAACTCGGACCAGATATGTTACGACACGCGCAATCTTCTGCACTATTTTCGCCTGATGCCGGATGGGCGCTTTTTGTTCGGAATGAGAGGCGGCTTGTTGTCGTCGCCCCGGTCCGAGGCCGCGATCCGGGCAAAGGTTCAACAGGACTTCAAGCGCATGTTCCCGGCCTGGGCAGCGGTTGAGGCGACTCATATCTGGTCGGGGATGGTGTGCCTTTCGCGAAGCCTGATGCCTTATGTCGGTGCCGTGCCCAAGCAGCCAGGCATGTTTGCCGGATTTGCGTATCATGGCAACGGCGTCGCTATGGGGACTTACAGCGGGCGCGCATTGGCGCGGCTGGCATTGGGCAAGGAGGCCCACTTGCCAGCCCCGATGAGGCAAACTCCTGAACGGTTTCCGATGGGCCGCTGGCGTCGCGCATTGATGCCACCGGCATACGCCCTGTTTGCGCTTTCCGACCTCAGGTAAACTCAATCGGTTTCAGGGTTTCGATTTCCAGTTTCAACCCTTCGGAATAGTCGGGTGCACCGTTTTCTGCGCGCCACAGGCAATAAGCGGCCATGCGCCAAGCATACCATGGCTTGAGCCGTTGATAACGGGCGACAATCTCGGGTCTGCGATAGGCGGACAGAAACTGAACTTCTTCCGCGTCCGACAATGGTGAGCCCCGGTACAACCTTTGCATTGCCGGGGACAGAAACAGCGCAAGGTCTTCGCACGGGTCGCCAAAGGCCGGGCATTGCCAGTCGATCAAGGTCAGGCCGCGGGACGCGACCAGAATATTTCCAGCGACCGGGTCGCCATGGATCAGGCAAGTCTTGGTCGTGGAAGGAACAGATATCGAAGGTTGCAGTTTTGCCAGTTCGTTTCGGGTTTCTGACCTGCACCCTTGCAGAATTCTGTGCCCATGGGCCATCAGATCCGCGCTGCCGTTACACCCGGCGGGCGCTGGAATGGTGTTGGGCAGCGAGTGCAACCTGCGCAGCAGTTCACCAACCTTGTCCGACCCATTCCGCCAAGGTGTTCCGGGTGCGTGGTCGTAAAACACCCAATGCGCGTTCCTGTGCTGTCCTGCGGCGCGCAGCCTTGGTACAAATCCGGTCGGTCCAAGCGCCTTGAGGCAGAGAGCTTCCAGCTTTGCATCATTTCGAAACAAGGGGTTGCGTAAGGTCGGGCTGTAGAGCTTCAGTACTTTGTCGCCGTTGTCCCCCAGCACTTTCCACACCCTGTTGGTCCGACCACCATACAGGATTTCGAACTGCGCGTACATGTTGACCAACCCCATAGTGCTGAGGTGTTCAACCAGATCATGAGGGGGGGCAGGCAGGTCGGGCAGAGGTCTTTTCACTTCTTCTGGCGAGTCGAGTTGCCAACCTTTGGCCCGTACTGCCTGACAGATCAAGCGCCCGTTCGGACCGCAGTGATCAGATCTGCGGAAATCACTTGACCACCTTGCAGGGTCAGCAGAACAGCATCCTCTCCCACCTGCGCTTCGACGACGCGGTTATAGGCAGCAACCGGTTTCTCGGAAATCAGCCGGTCATTCTTATAGCTTTCCAGCGTCGCGGTGTAGTTGCCAGCGGCCATCGGATCGCCTGAGGAATTCACACCTGCCCAAGCAAACTCCGTCGCTGTTGTGGGAACAGAAACCGTGTCGACGACTGTGCCTTCATGATCACGGATCACCAGTCTGGTTGCGTCCGCGTCAGAATCCGCGTTCGAGAACAGGGTCACCGGCTGGCCGTTGAAATGGAACCCCGATGCAGATCGGACGTCCATTCCGACCCAGCTTGCAAGGTCGTTCAGATTGACACTGCCAAGCGTGCTGGTCAGGGCGGAAAGCAGGTCATTGGTTTGAATCTGTTGTTCAACCATCGAAAACTGCGCAAGTTGCGATGCGTATTCGGTTGAATCCATCGGCTCCAGCGGGTCCTGATTCTGGGCCTGCGCGGTCAGCATCAGCAGAAACGTTTCGAAATCCGAGGTGATCGCAGAACTCCGGGACGGACCGGCAGTTTGCTGAGAGGTGGCAGCCTGTGTGGCGGTGACGGGTGTGATCATTTTTCAATATCTCATATCGATGCCCCTGACCGGAGCAGGAGTTTGTGGAAGCGGCGTGGCTTGCGCGAGGTGTACGTTCTGAACCGGTTCGGATTCCGGTGCGGCCTGAGCGTCGAATTCATCTGTCCACTGATCCCGTGCACCTGAATCCGACGGAGTCCCCAGATCGATGTTCAGGTTCCCATAGCCCAGTTTCTGAAACTCCTCCGTAAGAACGGACAGGTGGCGGCGCAAAAGTTCCATCGTGTCCGGGCGTTCGGTGGCGATTGTCATCTGGAGCCCGTCATCCCGACCGTTCAGCACAATGGATACGCGCCCCAATTCTTCGGGGCTTAGCGAGATTTCCATGATGCCGGTTCCCGGTCGGGTCTGAATCGTTGCCGCCAATTGCCCGGCTATGGCACGGGCAATTTCAGCACGGGCGAACGGAGAGGGCATCGCCGAGTGTTGTGCCACCTCGCGGGGGGCTTGCTGAACGGGTTCGTCTAAGGCGATGGGCACAGAGTCAACCTCATGAACCGGTGCCGCCTGTTCCGCTTCGATTGAGTTGAGGATCAGCTGAAGCTGCGCAACGGGTGTCGCGCGGTTTGGACTTGTCGGATTGGGCGTGGCAGCGACTTCCGCTGTCTCGGGCGCCGTCTTTGCGCTTTCAAGGAGGGGTTCGGCTTTCAACCCGGCTGTCTGGTCCTTTGATCGGGTTGGCTGGCTCAGCACAGGCAAAGCCTCTGAGGGTTTTTGGGCTGGCGTGACCTGGGTCGAAGCGGTGTGAACCTGCTCTTCGATTGGTTGCCCGGGCACAAAGGGTTGAATGTCGGTCTGACGGGGCAAACCCATTGACGCAACGGTTTGTTCCGGTTCTGTCGTACCCGTTGCGGGGATATCCGCTGCGGCAGGAACAAACGGCGCGGGATGCACTGTATCTGCCCCAGGCGTTTCGGATGTCCCGGCCATCTCGGTCTGCGACGAAATGTTGTTTGCCAACTCTGGTGCCCGAGGTGAAATCGCCTCGACAGATGCCTCAGCCGTGTTTGACAGAACGGCCTCAACCTCAATCTCGGCAGTTTCGTCGGTGGTTTCGATAGAAGTGGCCAAAGCCGTGGTGCCGGGGAGAGGATGTGTTTGGTTTCCCTGTTCAAGGATGTCCTCGAAACTGTCCGACCCGGCAGTACGACCCGGATCTTTGGCGGGCGAACTGGGTTTCGCAGTTGCTGTTGGCGCTGCGGCTGCCAGCGTTAGTGGGTTGGGCATTTTGCTCTGGCTCCGTGTGATTGATCAGAACTCTGCCCGCAGGAAGTTACGTTTATTTTAACCGCTTTCACCTTTGATCGAGAAAGTTCGAAGCATTTTCGGAGAAAACCATGCACGTCTCAGCAATTCCCCAGGTGGCTCAAACGCCATTGGCCCAGACACGACTGAAAGACGCGGCCATCGAGTTGGAGGCCGCATTCCTCAGCGAAATGATGAAGTCGGCCGGATTGGGCAAAACGCGCCAGTCTTTTGGAGGAGGAGCCGGTGAAGATCAGTTTTCTTCGTTTCTTGTTCAGCATCAGGCACGCGAACTGGCCCGGGCTGGCGGGGTGGGTTTGTCAGAAATTCTGCTGAAATCACTGATGGAGAAAACCGATGACATCTGAAGTCGACATGGCACTGATCAAATCTCTGGAAGAAGTTTTGGATCTGGAGCGTGCCGCGCTTGTCCAGGGTGATCTGGATCGTCTGACGCATATGGTGCCGGAAAAAGAAAAACTGATCGGCGCGATCAACGACCTTCAGGTGCTTGACAGTGATGCATTGGTTCGAGTGCAGCAGAAAGTCGAACGCAACCAGGCATTGCTGAACAGTGCCGCCGAGGGGATTCGGGCCGTCGCCAGCCGCATGGCTGAACTGCGGCGGGTTCGGCAGGAGTTCAGTACTTACGGCGCTGATGGGCAACGAAGTGAGTTTCCCGTTCGTAACACGCCAAAGCTGGAAAAACGCGCATAGGCCTGGGTTTAATTCAAATCTGAAACTTCTGGTCCGGGCGTTTTAGCACTCCGTTAGGGGATCGGGCTCAAAAGTGATGCTGCACCTGAAAACATCAGGTGGCGCGAACAGCCACGCGGCGCGTCGCACAAGTCAGAAAGACACCAATGCCCGCAGATACAGCGGGGTGAACATGGGCGAAAATGGCCCGAAGGCAAAAGGAAAAGGCAATGTCCAGCATTCTGACAAACAATGGCGCGATGGTTGCGCTGCAAACTCTCAAGTCGGTCAACAAGAACCTGGCAATGACCCAGAACGCGATTTCGACCGGCAAGGACGTCGCGACTGCCAAGGACAACTCGGCGGTTTGGGCGATCTCGAAGGTGATGGAATCCGACGTCAAGGGCTTCAACGCGATCAAAGACAGCCTCGCGCTGGGCGAATCGACTGTTGCGGTTGCGCGAAATGCGTCTGAAACAGTCACCGACCTGTTGACTCAGATGAAAAGCAAGATCGTCGCGGCGCAGGAAGACAACGTTGACCGCGGTAAGATCAATGACGATGTGACCGCACTTAAGGATCAGATCGCATCGGTTGTCAGCGCGGCCCAGTTCAACGGTCTGAACCTTGTCGACGGCTCGACCGGCTCTGCATCGATCCTCGCATCGCTGGATCGGGACAACACCGGGGCGGTGACTGCGTCGTCAATCTCAGTCTCGGGGCAGAACCTGTCGACCGGTGGATATGTCACCAAACAGGTTTTCGACGGCTCTACCGGCGCATCGACCGGCAATGACCGCGTGGGGGCAACCATTGACAATGGTGCAACGGCCGCGACGGCGTTGGTGACCGATGAATCCAGCGGTGCTTTCGCGGCCGGAGATAAGGTTGTCGTCGCCATTAACGATCAGGTTGTTTCCTATACCGTTTCCGCGGAAGACGCTGCCGCGACGACGACCGGTGACCTTGTTGCTGTCGGATTGAAATCGAAGATCGAAGAGCTGGGAATTACCGGTCTGACTGTCGATTACGACTCCGGCACTGCGGGTACGTTGTCGGTTACAAACGGCACAGGATCTGACATCTCGTTCTCGGCTCAGTTCGTGAATGCGGGTGCCGGTGGTTTGGGCGCGCTGGCAGGTATTGATGTGTCGACAGGTGCGGGGGCGACCGCTGCGTTGGCGGCTGTCGAATCGCTTATCGACACGTCGATTGATGCCTCGGCCGCCTTTGGCTCGGCGCAGGGTCGTATCGAGACCCAGAAAGAGTTCATTTCGAATCTCTCTGACTCGTTCAAATCCGGTATCGGTGCGCTGGTCGACGCTGACATGGAAGAAACCTCGGCGCGTTTGCAGGCCCTTCAGGTGCAGCAGCAGCTGGCAACACAGTCGCTTTCGATCGCCAACCAGGCGCCGCAGTCGATCCTGTCGCTGTTCCGCTAATACGCAACGCGGTCCGGGGCGCGGTTTTCGCGCCCCGGTCGTGACTATCTGACGACGGCTTTTTGGAAGGATTTCAAGTGACCCCGCAAACCCTCGCTCAATACACCTATGCGCAAGCCGCCGCGCCGACGCGAACGCCCCGTGACACTGAATATGAGGCAATTTCCAGAATTACACGGCGTCTCAAGGCGGCCACGGCGCGCAAGGCAACGGATTTCTCGGCGTTTGTTCAGGCCGTGCACGAGAACCGCCGGTTATGGGGGGTGTTGGCGACAGGTGTCGCGGATTCGGCAAACGCTTTGCCGAACGATATTCGCGCCAGGATTTTCTACCTTGCCGAGTTTACGGAACTGCACAGCAGCCGCATTTTAACGGACGGCGCGTCCATCGAACCATTGCTTGAAATAAACACAGCGATTTTGCGCGGATTGCGCCAGATGAGGGCAACTTGATGAGCGGGCTGGTTTTGAAACTCGCCCCGAAGGAAAGGGTGCTGATCAATGGTGTTGTGATTGAAAACGGCGACCGCCGCGGCCGGTTTTCGATCATGACGCCGCAGGCCAATGTCCTGCGGTTGCGCGATGCGATACATCCGGATGAAGTAAATACTCCGGTGCGCCGTGTCTGCTATGCCGCGCAACTTGTTCTGTCCGGAGACATGGATCCGGCTCGGGCGCGTCAACACCTGTTGCGCAGCGTAGAAGAGCTAAGCCAGGTTTTTACGGATACAGACAGCCGTCGTGTATTGTCCGAGGCGACAGACGCGCTGGTGGCCGAGCAATACTATAAATGCCTCAAGTCACTTCGCTCGCTTCTTCCGCGCGAAGAACGGTTGATGGCCTATCAGCAATGAGCTTTCAACCTGTCATTCCGATTGGCGGAATCGTCGGCTGGCGGTTTCTGCAACGTACTTATCAAGGTCAGTTTCAAAGTTTCTCGTCTTCGGCAGTGAATGAGAGGGAGACGAAGTATTTCCTGGACAACATTGGGGAAGTGAAGACCGCCGAACAGTTGGTTTCTGACCGCAGATTGTTGCAGGTCGCTTTGGGTGCCTTTGGGTTGGAAGGGGATGTGGATAACCGGTTCTTTATCCGGAAAATCCTGGAGGATGGAACACAGGCGGATGACGCTTTGTCCAATCGTTTGGCGGATAAACGGTACCGGGAGTTTTCGGATGCTTTCGGGTTTGGTCCGGGAGCTGTTCGAAAAACGGTGCTGGTCACAAATATGGAAGAGATAGCTCAGGCCAGCCTTTCAGCGCGGTTTGAGATCGCGGTCGGACAGTCAGATGAGACGATGCGCATTTCGCTTTATGCCCAGCGCGAGCTGTCTGATCTGGCGAAAAGCGGAAGCAGTACAGATACGAAATGGTTCGATCTTATGGGATTGCCACCGCTGCGCAAAATGATGGAAACGGCGCTTGGGCTACCACCATCATTCGCCCAACTGGATATCGACAAGCAATTGGTCGAGTTCAAAAGCCGGTTATTCCGTCTGACTGGATCGGATGATCTGGCACAGTTTTCCGACCAGAAGGCGGTTGAGAAACTCACCGACACCTATCTGGCCAGAAGTCAAATCGCGGGTCTTCAAAGTACGATCTCGTCAGCGCAGACCGCTTTGATCTTGCTTGGGGCTGTGTAATCAGAAGACGCGGGCAAAAGCCCTGGTCGCAATCTAGTACCCGACATCTCTCGTTTGACCTGCACAAACCAAAAGTTAACCGTTCAAAATCTCGTCGGCTGTGGTTTGCAATGCGTAGCATATAACGGGTCGAGTCACGTTGTGCAGGTTGACCGCGCCCAATGGTAAGGCGTTGGAACAGGCAGGCTCAATATCTTCGGACACGACTATGCGATGGCCTTCGGTTTTCCCATATTCGCCCAACCGCGCTGCTATGTTGGCCGCTTGTCCAATAACCGTAAAATCAAGTCGTTCACGAGAGCCCACATTGCCATAGGTGACGCGCCCATAAGCCACGCCAATAGAACAGTCGCAATGTATGCCGGTACCTGCTTTACGCAACTCTCCCAACGTTTCGACGATTTTGATTGCCGAGCGCTGGGCATTGGCACGGGCCGCGCTGGCGTTTTCATTGGCTGCCGGGAATACCGCCAGAACAGCGTCACCAATGAATTTCAGAACTTCACCTTCGTTTTCGTGAACGATACCCGAGACGGTTTCAAAGAACTCGTTCAAAACACTGATATATGTGCCCCGCCCCAGTTTCTCTTCGAGGCTTGTCGAGTTGCGGAGGTCACAGAACATGATTGCAGCGTCGATTTCATCCCCGTCACCGCGCCGGATCTCACCCCCCAACACGCGTGCGCCAGAGCGTTTTCCAACATATGTTTCCAGCAAAACCTGTGCATTCTCGCGTTGCATGAACACTTCGTAAAAGCGTGCGATTACCGAAGAGCATTCGAATACAAGGCCCAGATTCTCGGTGGTGAACCCGTTGGGATGGTCACAGGTCAGGGTCAGAACGTTGGTCCGACCGTCAGAGAAGGGCAACGGCATCGCGACATAGTCGGTGGCACCCTTTGCCCGCAACTCCTCCATGATTGGGAAGCTGTAATGCGGGTTATCGTCGTTCAGTCTTTGCCGTACGCCGCCCAACCCGTTCGAGACATGGCGCAACGGGCTGTTGATGAAAGCCGGGTGATCATAGATTTCGTAGGTCGGGGCGCGGGTCAGAATCTCGTCCTGATCCTTTTCCCAGATATAGTGTTTGCCCGCGATCAGGGGGTGCAAGGACCATGCCAGAATGCTCAGCCGCTGGATGGCGATGCCGTGCTCCAGCATCTTCTCGGCCAATGCCTGGGTAAAGCTTTCGGGCGTGGTCGCGGCGGAAGCACCGCGCATCAGCCAGTCGATCAGTGGTCCGCTGATATTGCCGTCGTCAGGCTCGCGCAGGCGATTGTTGCCCAGGTCAATCCGGGTGTAGGCGCCGGACACAAACCCGATACAGCCCCGGATGTCCGCGCTTTCCGGCAGGGCTTGTTCATAAGCCCAGACGGAATTGGTCAGGGGCCCCGAGGCCAGTTGGATGTCGTGGTAAGTGGCGGTGCCTTTGAACGGGCAGAATGTTTGCAGGTCTGTTTCTTCGCTCAGATCCACACATACATCTGCGCGGGGAACGTAAATCGTTGGCGGCAAACGCGTTTCATACATCACCTTTGCGTTTGTGCTTTCAGCCAGAAGAATGTCGTTCCGGTAAATGGCAATCCTGCCTTCCAGCGGCTCAACTGAGATTCCATATCCATTCATCTGTGGCGCGGCGTGGACGTTCATAAGCGACCTCCTCTGCCTGGGGTTTGTTTAGAATGGGGCTTTCCACCTGACATTCCAAGAGGCTGCAACGGGAATTTACCGGGCGCGAGCGACGCGCCAAAACGTCAGACCATTTGAATGACGTCCTTCTCGATCGACAGCATATACCCCTTCTTGGCAATATTCTTGACCAGCAGTTCGCTGACCATCTGGTTGCCAAGCGCGTCGCGCAACCGCTTGATCCGTGTTGCGCCCGCGGCTTCGTCACAATCGGCGGCATCGCGACCGGAAATCATGGCCTCGATCTGGGCGCCGGACAATACCTCGTCATCCAACCGGGATTCCGCCAGAATCGACAAGGTTTCCATCGCGGCGGGCGTCAGTTTGAAATCCATGTTGTTAAGGTAGACAGTGTTTTCTTCGCGACTGATCAGCAGCGACGTTACCTGAATGCCGGTACGTTCGATCTGTGCCATGCGCCGGTTCAACAAGACCAGCATCACCAGAAAGACCAGTGCCGAGATCATCATCGCACTGGCAAAAACCAGCAGCACATAGATCACCATCCGGTAACTGGACAGGGTGTCAGCAAAGGCGGTGCCAGACTGGGCCAGAATTTCAAGCAGGCGAATCTCAGTCTGTGACGTCAGATCGGCCTCGACAAACAGCCGCTCGACACGTGCGTTGAACGCATTTGCGTCCGGCAAGGTCCAGAACAGGAAAACGGCAGCGGTGATCAGAATGACGACAATGGCCGCGATGCCCAGCACAACCAGACGGACACCCGACCGGCGTGCATCAGAAACGGAGATAGAATTGTCCGGCATTGCCTTTCCTCTGATCCAACCCTTCCGGCCCGAAAACGGACTGCACTTCAAGCAAGGTCCAACCTGACGCGTTCAGGCGCTGGGCGATATCTGCCCGGGCCTGCCCCTTGTCGCAACTTGTGACCTGCATGACGCCGTAATGCAAACGCAGCGGGTTGTCCTTCTTGGCTTTGTAGTCCGCATAACAATCTGCCGCTGTCGCAGCAGAACCAAGCGATAACAGGGCCGCAAAGGTCAGAGAAGAGAGGATCTGTTTCATAGGCCGCATCCTGCGCATGAGTTGCCGCGATATTCAATAACCCAAGGGGTTTGCTGCCCCTGATATCCGATAACACCGGGCCGTTATTGCTTGTCTTGGGCAGGTGCCCCCACTTTCAGGGCAATCAGCACGCGGTCCGTCATACGGTCGCACGAACATCCGAAAGGACAGGCATCATGCATAAGAAATTCATCGCTTTGATCATTGCGACCGCGGTTGCGATTACCGGTGTGTCGGCTTCTCAGGCGAAGGCGGCCGACGCAAAGGACATTCTTGGGGGGCTGGCGGCCATCGCTATTATCGGTGCCGGCGTTCATTACTATAACAAGGAAAAGAAAAAGGATCGGGCGACGCGTCAACAGACCTATACCCATACACCACATGTGACGCAGCCGGTGCGTCCGTTGCCGCCGCATGTGGCGCGTTACGACCTGCCCCAGCGCTGCCTGCGCACCTATGATGGGTATTCGCAGGACCATCCGCTGCTTGGGCCGAAATGCCTCGAGAAACATTACAAACATGCCAATAGCCTGCCGCAAGAGTGCAAGGTCGGTTTCTGGAATGGCAAAAAGGTCAGGCGGGCCTATGAACCTGCATGCCTGCGCCAGAAGGGATACCGCGTCGTTTATCAGTAGTTCGGGTTGAGCAGGAACGGCGCCAAAGAAGTGCCGTGAGAGAGAGGGTGGTGTGCGCCGCCCTCTCTTTTCTTCTTGCGGTGCTACGCGAAACGCGGTTTGCCAAGGGCATGACAATGCCAAACTTCGAACTTGAGCAGGCGCTGCTGGACATGGGCCACATCCGTATCGCAGGTGTGGATGAGGTCGGGCGCGGCCCATTGGCCGGGCCGGTTGTGGCTGCCGCCGTGATTCTGAACCCGCAGCACTTTCCTGATGGCCTGAATGACTCAAAAAAGCTGACCGCAAAACGCCGGGCCGTGCTGGACGCCGAGATTCGGGACACTGCTGAGTTCGCGGTGGCCGAAGCTTCTGTCGCCGAAATTGATGAGGTCAATATTCTGAGGGCGTCGCACTTGGCGATGATGCGCGCGGTGGAGGCGTTGACCTCGGCACCTGATTTTGTGCTGATTGATGGCAACCTGATACCGCAGGGTCTGAGAATTCCGTCACAGGCCGTTGTGAAGGGCGATGCACGATCGGTGTCGATCGCGGCTGCTTCGATCCTGGCGAAAAACTGGCGCGATCAGGTGATGGTGGATTTAGCGCAACAGCATCCGGGTTATGGGTGGGAAACCAACGCAGGCTATCCGTCAAAACAACACAAGGAAGCGCTGCGAAATCTTGGCGTGACCCCACACCATAGGCGTTCGTTCAAACCGGTGCACAATATCTTGTATCAAGAGTAAATCGTAAGCTGCTGATTCAAAAAAGAATTTGACGGCGAATCGACTTTGACTCATCCTTGTCTCAACCAAATGAGCGCAAAAGCGCCGTGGACACTTGAGGCAGTGATATGACAACAACCACCAAAAAGGGCGCAAGAGCGCTCCCTTTAAACACGATTCTATCCGGGGACTGCATCGATGTGATGAACAGTCTGCCCGAGGCGTCAGTGGATCTGATTTTTGCGGACCCGCCGTATAACCTGCAATTGAAAGGTCAGTTGCATCGTCCGGATAATTCCCAGGTCGATGCGGTGGATGATCACTGGGATCAGTTCGCAAGCTTCGGGGCGTATGACCAGTTTACACGCGAATGGCTGAAGGCGGCGCATCGTCTGCTGAAACCCAATGGTGCGATCTGGGTGATCGGGTCTTATCACAACATTTTCCGCGTGGGGTCAGCGCTGCAGGACGCCGGATACTGGATTCTGAACGACGTTGTGTGGCGTAAGTCGAACCCGATGCCGAATTTCCGCGGCAAACGGTTCACCAATGCGCATGAGACGATGATCTGGGCGTCCAAGCGCGAAGGCGCGAAATACACCTTCAACTATGAGGCGCTGAAAGCCCTGAACGAGGGTGTGCAAATGCGCAGCGACTGGGTGCTGCCGATCTGCACCGGGCATGAGCGGCTCAAGGATGAAAACGGCGACAAGGCGCATCCGACGCAAAAACCGGAATCGCTGTTGCACCGCGTGCTGGTCGGCTCGACCAACCCTGGCGATGTGGTGCTGGATCCGTTCTTTGGCACCGGCACCACCGGGGCCGTCGCCAAGATGCTGGGGCGCGAGTTCATTGGTATCGAGCGAGAGGAAAGCTATCGCAAGGTGGCTGAAAAACGCATCGCCAAGGTCCGCAAGTTTGATCGCGAAGCTCTGGAAGTCAGTGCCAGCAAACGTGCCGAGCCACGCGTGCCATTCGGCCAACTGGTCGAACGCGGGATGTTGCGCCCGGGTGAAGAGCTTTATTCCATGAACCAGCGCCACAAGGCAAAGGTGCGTGCGGATGGAACGCTGGTGGGTGACAATGTCAAAGGGTCAATCCATCAGGTCGGCGCGCATCTGGAAAACGCCCCGTCCTGCAACGGCTGGACATACTGGTGCTTCAAGCGGGACGGCAAGACCGTACCGATTGACATCTTGCGGCAACAGATCCGCGCAGAGATGCACAACTGAATTCACGAACACCGCCGGTGCCTGTGGCCTGACACATGGCACTATGCCTTGCCCCGCCGATCAACCGGCGGGGTCTTTTGTTTTGCCTTCAACAGTGATTGCATAAGGCTGCCTAGCCTCCGCAAGAAAGACCACGGCCATGACCGAGACGACCGCACAGCCCCGCCGAAGCCTGTTTTTCACCCAGCCCGATGCGTTTGATCTGGACAACAAATATACCGAGGCCGCGTTGGAACGGCACAAGCGCGAGGGTCTGGAATTGGCTGTGCGTGCGCGATGGGTGGCGATGGCGCTGACTGCGGTGCTGCTGGTTTTTCTGAACCCGCAATGGGAGGTGCTTTGGTATCACTTCATTCTGCTGCTGATCTGCGGCAACGGGTGGTTGATCCGCCGTGCAGGTCGTGTCGGGCAATCGCGGGGCGAGTTGTTTTTGATTTTCGTCGACCTGCTGATCATGACACTTGGGATGATCGTACCCAATCCCTTCAGCGATGATGTCAGGCCATTGGCCATGCAATACCGGTTCGACAACTTTCAGTACTTCTTCATCATTCTGGCGGCAGGCACATTGGCCTATTCTTGGCGGACCGTGATCGCCATCGGGACCTGGACGGCGATGATGTGGACGATCGGGTGGATCGTTGCCTGGTGGGTCGCAACGCCCATTCCCGGGATCAGCGAAAAAGTTGCGACTGCTTTGCAAGGCTACCCGGATGTTGCCGAGCTTCTGGATCCGAACAGTTTCATGGCGCCTCAGCGCATCCAGCAGGTGATCGTTTTCATGATGGTGGCCGTGACTTTGGGCCTTTCGATGCAGCGGCTGAACCGGCTATTGATGAGCAATGCAGGGCTGGAACGGGAACGGGCCAACCTGTCACGCTATTTCTCGCCCAACGTGGTGGAGGAGCTGAGCCAGAATGACGAGCCGCTGAAACAGGTCCGAAAAGAGAATGTGGCCGTTCTGTTCATCGACATCGTCGGGTTTACAAAATACGCCGCCGGGCGCGACCCCTATGACGTAATCGAAGTGCTGCGGGGCTTTCACGCCCGCATGGAAACCGAAGTTTTTCGCCACCACGGAACCCTGGACAAGTATTTGGGGGATGGCCTGATGGCGACCTTTGGCACCCCGGTGCCCACACCGCTGGACGCAAGCAATGCGCTGGGATGCGCACGCGCGATGGTCAGCGTGATTGATCGATGGAATCTGGACCGCCGCCGGGTGGGAGAGCCTGAAATCCATGTCGGGATCGGGGTGCACTATGGCTCGGTCGTGCTGGGAGACATTGGCGCGAACCGGCTTGAATTTGCTGTCATCGGGAATGCCGTCAATGTCGCGGCCAAGTTCGAGGCGCTGACGCGTGATTTGCAGGCGCGTATCGTGGTCAGTGATGCCGTGCGCGCGCGGATCGCAGAGGAAAACCAGTCTGCGTCTGTCGCCATGACTGGCTTTACAGAGCTTACCGATCAATCTGTGCGCGGCGTGGAAACACCGATGGATATCTGGGTGATGAAAGGCTGAAGACCTTACACCTCGCCAGAACAGTACCCAAAGCGCCGGGCCTGATGCGCCCGCCCGGCGCGCATCGTTTACGCATCAGGTACCGGGTTCAGGGCCTTGTTATAGGCGTGCCAATCGGTGATCTCGGGGTAGTACTGGCGCCGCCATTCCCTGACCCGCGGGTTCATAACCCGTCGCCACAGCGGTGGGATCATCGCAGCCACAGTCATGACGGGATAGCCATAGGGCAGTTGCGGTGCCGTTTCGGGCGTGTGGTGTTGAAGCAGCGGGAACCGGCGGTTTGGCTTGTAGTGGTGATCCGAATGGCGCTGAAGATTGATCAGCAACCAGTTTGAAGCCTTTTGCGAGGCGTTCCAGGAATGCCGGGGCAGGACGTGCTCATACCGCCCGTCGCCCAGATATTTCCGGGTCAACCCGTAATGTTCAACGTAGTTGACCAGTTCCAGCTGCCAGATCGCGACCCCGGCCTGCAAGAGAAAAAGGGCCAGACCGGACCATCCTCCGATCAGGGCCGCCAGTGCCAGCATCCCCCCTTGCAACGCCCAATACCGCCAGAACGGGTTGGAGCGGTCGGTCCAGGGGCGGTCCTTGCGGGCCAGTTTTCCGCGCTCGGCGTTGAAGGCCGAGATCAGACTTTGCCGCAACACCCTAGGGTAAAAGCGGTGAAACCCTTCGTTGTATCGCGCCGTCACCGGATCGCGTGGCGTTCCCACATGACGGTGATGGACCAGCAGATGCTCGGACCGGAAATGAGAATAGAGCACCATGGCAAGAAGGATATCGCCCAGCCAGCGTTCCCAACGGCTTTTCTGATGCATCAGCTCGTGGCTGTAATTGATACCGACCGTACCCGTGATAACACCCATGCCAAAGAACAGGCCGATTTTCTCAGGCGTCGAAAGCTGACTGCCGTGGCTCGCGTACCAGATCAGGCCAAACAGGGTAAGGAACTGAAGGGGTGCCCAAAGCTTGGTCAGCAGGATATACCGTTGCAGAGCATCGTCTGGCGTCTCAGGGTCCGCATTTCCCACGTTGAGCCCGGTGATCCGGTCCAGCACGGCAAAGACCCACCAGGTCGAGATCGGGATCAGCAGAACCCACCATCCGCCCGCGAAAGCAGTGAACCAGATCAGTGGGATCAACAGAAGGGACACCCAGAAGGGTGATGCCGGTTGCCAGCGTGCCAACGAGACTGTTGCGCTCATCTCTGGTGCTCCTACTAGATGGGGACAGCCTAGCCGCGAGGCCAGGGAATGCACAGCGGTGTTATTGCCCTTTCCACAGATCATAGGCTTTGCGCATCACCGTGGGCAGGTCGCTGGGTTTGAAGCTGTGCTTTCCCACTGCGATCAGATGATCGGGAACATCTTGACCGGTGGTTTCTGCGGTCCAGATTCTTAAAATCAGATGAAAATGCGTAAAAGTGTGGCGCACCTCGCCCGGCACCATCTTCCAATCTGCCGCAAGCGGGGGGTGCTCGACCGGATCGTCAGCCCATTCCGATCCGGGCCAGCCCAGCATTCCGCCCAGCAAACCTTTGTCCGGTCGGCGCTCCAGCAGCAAGGCCCCATCTGGCATGCGCGCGATGTAAACGTGACCGTGACGGGTGGGTTTGGGCTTTTTCGGTCTTTTTCGGGGAAGATCAGCCTGTGTTCCCGCAAGCTGCGCTTGGCATGGATCGCGCAGCGGGCAGATGCCACATGCCGGGGATTTCGGCGTGCAGATCGTGGCCCCCAGATCCATGACTGCCTGTGCGTAGTCACCGGGCCGAGAAGAGGGTGTCAGCGCTGAAGCTTTTTCCTTCAGCAGGGGTTTCGAGCCGGGCAGCGGCGCATCAATGTCGTAAAATCGGGCCATGACGCGTTCGACATTGCCATCCAGAACTGTTTCAGGCTGATCAAAGGCAATGGCCGAGATTGCCGCAGCTGTATAAGGGCCGATTCCGGGTAACTTCAGCAGCGCATCATAAGTTTCGGGGAACTGACCATTGTGATCCCGCGTCACAACGCGGGCGCACTTCAAAAGGTTTCGCGCACGTGCGTAATACCCAAGGCCGGCCCATTCCCCCATGACCTGCTCATCCGGCGCGGCGGCCAACGCCTGAACCGTAGGCCAACGTGTCACGAAGCGCAGAAAGTAATCCCGCACCGCTGCTACAGTCGTCTGTTGCAACATCACTTCGGATAACCAGATCCGATAAGGGTCAGGGCGCACCCCGGCGGCGCGCTCTGCCGGTCCTGTGCGCCATGGCATGGCGCGAGCGTTGTGGTCATACCACTCCAGAAGCGCAGCGCTGACGGTGAATTCAAAGGAATCACGCAAGTTTTATTCGTCTCCCTGTCAGGTTTCGCTGGCACCCGGTGTTCTGCCTATTACAATAGCGGTGCAGGAGTTGGAAACCAGATGCAACGCAGACGTTCGTCAACCCGCGGGTTCAAGCGCACCGCGTCTTTGCTGAATGACCAGATCAGGCGCGCCGGGGAAAGCCGGGGCTTTGCTGTGTTACGTCTGTTGACCCATTGGGCCGAGATCGTGGGTCAGGATACCGCCGCTATCGCGCGCCCAGTCAGTGTCGGCTATGGCAAAGGTGGTTTCGGCGCGACCCTGACCGTTCTGACCACAGGTCCGCAGGCCCCGATGCTGGAAATGCAGAAGGAACAGCTGCGTGGTAAAGTGAACGCGGTTTACGGTTACAATGCCATTAGCCGTGTCCGCATTACTCAGACCGCTCCGACCGGATTTGCCGAGGGGCAGGCCAGTTTCGACCATAAACCGAAGCAAGCAAAACCCGAGATTGCACCTGAAATTGCTGCCGAGGCAGACAAAGTGTCACGCAGTGTAAATGATGAAGAATTGCGCGCGGCCCTTGAACGTCTTGGGCGCAACGTTTTATCCAAACAGAAACGCTGAGAAAGGGCTGAGAATGAGCCGTATTGCAACCGTAATCTGTGCGGCCGTCGCCGTGGCCGCAGGCGGCTATTGGGTGTCGCTGTCAAATTCCAACACAAGTTTTCCGCTGGTCAGCGCCGCCGAGGCGCAAGAGGCGGACCTGGATACATCCACCATCATTGACATGGTTCAGGGCGCCGAGGGCGCGCCTGTCGAAATCATCGAATACGCATCCTACACCTGCCCGCATTGCGCGAATTTCCACAAGAGCGCGTATAAACAGCTCAAGAAGGATTTCATTGATACTGGTAAGGTCAAGTTCACCTATCGTGAGGTCTATTTTGATCGCTATGGTCTGTGGGCATCAATGGTGGCCCGCTGCGCCGGTCCCGAGAAATTCTTTGGCATCACCGATCTGATCTATGAAGGTCAGTCAGAATGGACGCGCGCAGGAGGTCCGGCCGAGATCGTCGATGAACTGCGCAAGATCGGTCGTCTGGCAGGTATCGATGGCGACCAGCTTGAGGCCTGTTTGCAGGATGGCACCAAGGCGCGGACATTGGCCGCGTGGTATCAGGAAAACGCTGAACGCGATGGAATTCACGCAACCCCGTCCTTCATCGTGAACGGCAAGAAAGTCGACAATCAGTCCTACGCGGATTTCAAAAAGCTGATCGAAGCAGAGCTCGGCAGCTGACTCGACCCCAGCTGGCCCCGCCGGGGGCCAGCCTGAGTTACTTTGGTGAAGGGGCGGCTTTCAAAAGCATGTCCCTGACCCTGTCGGCATCTGAAATTTGAAGCCGAACCGGCAAAGTGATCACCTTGCTTCGGAAAGCGGGGGGCAGGCGAACGGCGTCTTTTTCGGTGGTGACCATCTGAGCGTCCAGCAAACGCGCCTCGTTTTCCAGTCGGGTCATCAGGGCTTGTGTCAACGGCTGGTGATCGTCCAACGCCTCGGCCCGTACCAGATCCACACCCAGCCGTCGCAGGGTTTGGAAGAACTTTTCGGGATAGCCGATGCCTGCGAACGCCAACGCACGCGTTTCTGACCAATCCATACCGGTTTGCAGGGGTTCGACTGCCCCGGTGACATGAGGAACGGTCAACCGGCCTTTCCAGTTGTTGGCAAATACCTTTTGTGCCGCCTCTTCCCCCAAGGACAGTACAAGATCGGCCCGTTGCAGGCCGGTATCGACGGGCTCTCGCAGTGGACCGGCTGGCAGGCATAAGCCGTTTCCAAATCCGCGCTGGGCGTCCACAACGATAATCGAGAAATCCTTGGCGACCGAAGGGTTCTGAAAGCCATCATCCAGAACGATCACTGTTGCCCCCGCTGCGGCCGCTGCACGCGCGCCCGCCGCCCGATCCTTGGCAACCCAGACCTCGGCAAACATCGCCAGCAACAGCGGCTCGTCCCCCACCTCGGCGGCGGAGTGCCTGCCCGGATCGACCTGCACCGGGCCTTCCAGTGACCCGCCATGTCCTCGTGTCACGACATGGGGCTTGTGCCAGGCATTACCCAGTTGTTCGAGGGTCCAGATCACGGTGGGCGTTTTCCCGGTTCCTCCTGCATTCAGATTGCCGATGCAGATCACGGGCACACCGGGATTTTCCCCTGATTTCGAGGCAATCCTGCGGGCCGTCGCCGCAGCATAAAGGCGGCCCAGCGGGGCCAGAAGCCGCGCCCTCAGATCCGGCTGGTCCGGAGGACTGTTCCAGAAATCAGGTGCCCGCATGATCTGCGCTCCGCTGGTCCAGAATATCCTGCACCATTTCGATGAGGGTGTCTGCCTGCGGCGCACCTTCGGTGATTATCTGCCATCCAGCCAAAGCCATGTCAGCGGCGCGGTCTGGTGCCAGAAGCTGTACGACGGCATCGCCCAACTCGGTTGCTGACTTGACCTCATTGGCTGCCCCTGCCTGTTGAAGGTGGGCGTAAAGCTCGTGATGGCGATGCACGAATGGTCCAGAAATTATGGCGGACCCCAGCGCGATTGCGTCGGACGGGTCCTGACCACCTGCGCCGCGTTCCAGTGAACTGGCCATGAACGTCACTGCCGACACCCGGTGCCACAACCCCAGATTTTCGGGGTCGGCAGTCAGAACGACCTGCGTGCTGTCTTCGATCAAGCCACCATCGTCCCAGTTGACACAGCGTAAATCCATCGTCTCCAGCCGCCGTTTTAGGGGGGCAGCCTCGTGAACGTCGGCGACGTGAAGTACCAGAACCAGCCGGTGCAACAGGCGCAATGCCTGACGATGTGCTGTCAGAACCGAAATGAACTCTTTGTCCTGCACCCAGGCAGCCAGCCAAACAGGTCGCCCTGCCAGCGTGTGGTTGGTTTCGATCAGCTCGTCTTCTGGCCAAGGTCTTGGATTTGGGCTGATGCGCAAAGGTGGCGATTCTTCGACTGTTGAAAACGGGATGCCAAGTCTCCGGATGTGCCGGGCGGTTTCAGAATTTGCAGTCAGTATCTTGCGAAAGCAGCTAAAGGTCACTCTGGTTATGTCTGGCAGCCAGCGCGCGTTCCGGGACAGTGCAACGGTAAATTGGGCGTCGAACAACACCAAGGGTACGGCCTGTTCATCAGCTCGGGTTATGATGTTGGGCATGAGATCACCACCGACCCAAATCCCGATACCTGGGCGCCAGTATTCGATAAAGTCACGCGCGGCCCCGCTCTGTTCCTGAGGCAGGTTGATCAGGGGAAAACTGCATTCTGGCCAGGCAGACAGATCCGCGTCCGGCGGGGCGGTCAGTAGAAAGTGCAGCTCGGATCGGGACTGAAGCAACCGGCGGCAAAAATCACTCACCGCCCGCAGGCGGTCTGGCGTGGCGACGTGCATCCACACGACCTCGCCTTCGGGGCGTGGCAGGTCGGTTTTTACACCAACGCCATTCCGCATTCTCCAGGACAGCACCCGATAAGCGGCAAGGCTTAATGAGCGCGGTTTGCTCATGCGCCGATTCCGGGCCCGATCGGGTCCAGCTGAGCCCATAGTTGCGCGTGGATCGCGGTGCTGGCGGCGATTACGCCATTCAGCCTGGGGTGGGCATTGTTGAATATCAGCGGTTGACCCAAACGGTCTGAACAGACGCCGCCTGCCTCTCGGATGATCAGATCGCCAGCGGCAATATCCCATTCCCAGCTGGGGCGAAGGGTCAGCATGGCATCGAACCGCCCCTGCGCGACCAGCGCCATGCGATAGGCAAGCGAGGGTCGATATGCGCGGTGGAAGGCTGGAACATTCTGATTGCGCCAGTGCTGTGTGTCCAGATTTGGTTTGGCGGCCAGAACCTGAGATTGCAATAGCTCAGGCGTTTTTGATGTCGTGATCATTTGCCCGTTGAGAGTGGCGCCCTGACCCTGCGCCGCAGCATAAAGCAAGTCGCGCATCGGCAGGTAGATTACAGCGGCAGTCACAATGCCATCCACGGCAACAGCCAGCGAATGCGCCCAGGTGCGCGCGCCTTCGGTAAAGCTGCGGGTGCCGTCAATCGGATCGACGATAAAGGCGTTGCTGCGGTTCAACCGCTCGGGCGAATCCTCGGATTCCTCGCTGAGCCAGCCGTAGCCCGGCCGCGCAGCGCACAGCTTTTCTTCCAGCATCGCGTTGACGGCCAGATCGGCCTCGGTCACCGGACCGGCGCCACCAGGTTTGTCCCAACGCTGTGCTTGCGTTCCGGAATAGCGTGTAGCGATCTTGCCGGCCTCAATCGCGGCCTCAATCAGAAGGGGCAGATCAGTTGCCGGCAAGTGTCATTCCTTCAATCAACAGCGACGGGACCACGCGCGACAAATATGGGCGCGCGTCATTGGCGGGAATGATCCGCCGCAACATATCACGCAGATTACCTGCGATGGTGCATTCGTTGACAGGATGCGTGATCACACCGTTTTCGACCCAAAACCCTGATGCACCACGGGAATAGTCGCCTGTATTGGGGTTGATCGTCGATCCGATCATGGAAGTGACCAGCAAACCGGTGTCCATATCGCGCAGCAGATCTTCGCGACTGCGGGCCCCTTGCGTCAGGCTCAGGTTCCAGTTGCTGGGCGAGGGTGGGCCGGACACACCGCGCGCAGCGTTGCCCGTGGAGCCCATGCCCAGCTTGCGGCCACTCGACAGATCCAGCGTCCACCCCGTCAGGACACCGTTTTCCACAATCACCCGGCGCTGCGTCGGCAAGCCTTCAGCATCAAATGGGCGCGAGCCTGAGATGCGCGGGCGGTGCGGATCTTCGATCAGCGACAGATGCGCGGGCAGAACATCCTGCCCAAGACAATCCTTGAGCCAAGACGCGCCCCGCGCAATAGCGGCCCCATTGCTGGCGGCCAGCAGATGCCCGATCAGCGAAGACGAGATACGTTCATCAAACAACACCGGGAAACTGCCGGTCGCCGGTTTGCGCGCTCCAACCTGTTGCACAGCGCGTTCCCCAGCGGTGCGCCCAATCTCAGCCGCGTCGCGCAGGTCGGATTGAAACGTCCGGCTGTCACCGTCATAGTCGCGCTCCATCCCGGTGCCTTCACCCGAGATCGCAACGCATGAGATGGATCGGCTGCTGCGCTCATACCCACCGGAAAACCCGTTTGTAGCCGCCAGATGCACCCGGTGCGTTCCGTAGCTTGCAGCAGCATCCGACACCTGCGTGACGCCTTTTACCGCCAGTGCTGCGGCCTCGGCGGCCAGCGCATCCTGCATCAGGCTTTCCGCGGACGGGGCCGGGGCAGTGTCCAGCAATTCCAGTGACTGAATATCCCAGTCACTGGCCAGTTGGCTTTTGTCCGCCAGCCCGGAATAGGGGTCCTCGGGCGCCTCTTTTGCCATGGCCACGGCGCGTTCGGCCATCGCCGCAAGGGTTTCCGGGCGGCTGTCAGAGCTGGACACAATGGCTGAGTGTTTACCCAGAAACACGCGCAAACCCAGATCGGCGCCTTCAGAGCGTTCCGCATGTTCCAGTGCGCCGCCCCGCACATCGACCGAGACCGAGGACCCTTCGAGAACGATGGCATCTGCTGCCTCTGCGCCTGCCCGGCGAGCGACATCGAGCAATTGTTGGCTGATTTCTTCTGGCGTGCGGGTCATGAGGTCTCCGGGTTGATTGCCAAGGACCTAGCCTCGCACTGCCCGCCCCGCAAGACCTATGACCGGATTGGGCTGTGTGGATCGTGATTAATCCATGCCGCTACCAAGTTTTGCACAAGGTTCCCAGGAATGGAAAGGGCCGCACTGCGCGGCCCTTTCAGATAGGTATCACTTGATACGCTGGCCATTCGCCAAAATCTGGCCGTCTTCGGTGAATTCGATGGTCGAGTTCAGGGTGTCAGGCTCATCGCCGGGGACCGCCATCAGACCCATCATCATCCGCGCGCCCAGCGCATCGTCATCCGAAATGAGGCCCATGCCGATCAGCGTATCGATCAGCTGATTGGCGCCAACAAGTTTCAGGTTCGCCACGCCGCTTGGGCTGGGCATTCCCCCAAACTCTTCTGTGTTCGAATTGTCGAAGGCGAAATCGCCATCACCTGTCAGTTTGGCACCAACCAACGAAACCAGAAGCTGGCTGATTTTCAGCGAATGCAACTCGCCCGGAGCTTCGTCCGACTCAACGTCGATTTCTGGATCGAAGATGTTCATCAGAACTTTTGCCGTGCCGGTCGTGTCCAGCGCAATTGTCGCCGGATCGCGGGGCAGCGCGCCTGCCGGGTCAAAAATGCCCCACAGGACATCAGACATGGTGAAATCGGTCATGTTGAGGCCAAAGGCGAAGGGCTGTATTTCGTCCGATTGCTGGATCGGGAATTCGAAATTCAACCCTGCGCTGGCCATGGACAACTCGATCGGGAATGGCAGGTCTGCTGTTGTAACCGCCAGTTTGGTGCTGTTCTGCGCGATGTCATAGGCGATACGCTCGGCGTCGATGCTGGCGGCAAAGCGTCCACCCTCCGAGGTGCTGTTCATCGAGAACGCCTGGCCTTCGCTGGTCCCGCTCAGATCGGTGCTGCCGGATGCATAGGTAAACGTGCCATCAAAGGCGAAACCCGCTTGGTAAAACGCCTGCGGATCAGACATGTCAAAATCCAGCGGGATCACGTTTTCGCCTTCAAAGGCCAGTTGGCCCAGTTGGCCATTGATCAGCCCGCTTTCACCGTTTTCCGGATCCTGAAAGTTCAGGTCATAGGTCAGTGTATCGCTGTTGAATGTCTGGGTGATGTTTCGGTGTTCGCCGATTTGCATCCGCGACCGACCGGCCAGATCACCTGCCTCGACCGCGATGCTGAAAACCTCGTTCGGCAGCGGTTCGCCATCAACTTCAATCGAATCCAGCGCAATGCCCAGTTTGTCAGCAGTGTAGTCATAGGTCATGTCTTCGGGTGTACCCGAAACGACCATGTTCAGCTGGCTGTGCGAATAAATCACTTTGGCTGCAAACTCTTCATCGTCGGCTGTTCCCGTGACGTCCATGGGAAAGCTTTCGGGCAATCCGATGGTAACGGTTCCGTCACCATTTTCGGTCAGCGTCATTTCCGGCATGACCATCTGGAACTGCCCGTCTTCTTCCGGAAAGGTCAAAGAAAGTGTCATGTTCGAAATAGTGGTGACGTCACCGGTGATGCTTTCGTCACCTGTAACGGTGTAGCCCATTGAAGTGAAATAGCTTTGCCAGTCGGACCAGACATCATTTGCAGTAAGGTCGGCGAACGCGCCCTGGGTCGCAACGGCGTAAGCCAGAACAGCACCGCAGCTGCGGTGGAAGAAAACGGACATAAGGTAACCCTTCTTGATCAATTTGCGGCGCATGGTCGGGGTTGTGGCACCTATCGTCAAGGGGGCAAGGGCTGGACCATTTCCCCGTTTCCGCGTTACGGCTGTTGCCGGGATCGATAACAATGCGTGAGGAGAGGCGAATGCAGGGGAAAACAGTTCTGATAACCGGGGCCAGCCGTGGCATCGGGGCCGAAGCGGGGCGCGTTTTTGCCGCAGCCGGGGCCAATGTCGCATTAGTGGCCCGCAGCCGAAATCAGATTGATGCCTTGGCCGCTGAACTGGGTGATCAGGCCATCGCGCTGGCCTGCGATGTCAGCGATTTCGCGCAGGTCGAGCAGGCTGTGGCCACATGTGTGGATCGGTTCGGTGGGCTGGATGTTCTGATTGGCAATGCCGGTGTGATCGATCCAATCTTTCATCTTACAAACGCCGATCCTGAGGCCTGGAGCAAAGCCATCGATATCAACCTCAAAGGTGTTTTCTACGGGATGCGTGCGGCATTGCCGGTGATGCGGGCCGCCGGGGGCGGAAGCATTCTGACCGTCTCGTCCGGCGCGGCGTCCAACCCGGTTGAGGCGTGGAGCCATTATTGCGCGTCAAAGGCCGGGGCAAAAATGCTGACGGAATGCCTGCATCTGGAAGAAGCCCAACACGGTATTCGCGCCATGGGGCTGTCGCCGGGGACGGTTGCCACGGATATGCAGCGGTCCATCAAGGCAAGCAGCATCAATCCGGTCAGTCAACTGGACTGGGACGCGCATATTCCCGCAGACTGGCCAGCACGTGCCTTGTTGTGGATGTGTTCCAAGGACGCGGATGAGTATTTGGGAACGGAAATCTCGCTGCGTCTGGAAGACATCCGAAAAAGGGTTGGGTTGATATGATCGACCTGAGGAAAGAGGATGGCCTGTGGGTCGTTACGATCAACAATCCCGAAAAGGCAAACGCCCTGACCGGAGCGATGCTGAATGAACTGGTCGGGATTGCCGAGGCCGCAACCAGCGCGCGGGCGCTGATCCTGACGGGCGCGGGCAAAGTGTTCAGCGCGGGGGCCGATCTGGACGAGGCGCGCGCCGGTCTGGCCACCTCTGACGTCTGGGAAAGACTGTCCGGTGCCATCGCCGCATTGCCCTGTCTGACCATTGCCGCGTTGAACGGAACTTTGGCTGGCGGGGCCAATGGCATGGCTTTGGCCTGTGACCTTCGCATTGCGGTGCCAACAGCCAAGTTCTTTTATCCGGTGATGAAGCTGGGGTTCCTGCCGCAACCGTCCGATCCGAAACGGCTGGCGGCTTTGGTGGGCCCGGCCAGAACCAAATTGATCCTGATGGCAGGTCAGAAGATCACCGCGCAAGAGGCGTATGACTTTGGTCTGGTTGACCGGATCGTCGAGCCCGATCATCTGATGCAAACCGCGCGTGACTTTGTGGCAGACAGCGTGAACGCTGACCCCGTTGTCGCCAGGGATATCGCAAGGATGTGTTCATGAGGATTTCGGCCGTTCGGTTGCGGGTCGCTGACCCGGAAGGACTGGCCCTATTCTATCGCGACGTTCTGGGTATGCGGGTTGACCGGCAGGGGTCAGGTTGCCGCGTCGGCTACAACTCGGAAGATGCGGACCTTCTGCTGTTGCCGGGTGGTGGGGGATACACCCATGACCGGGGCCAAAGATATTGGAAGATCGGAATTACCGTTCCTGATGTCGATCTTGCGGCAGCGCATCTGCGCGCGCTGGGTACTGCGGTAAGCACGCCGAGCCAGTTTTTGGATATCGGGTATATGTGCCATCTGGCTGATCCCGAAGGGTTTGTCGTCGAATTGCTGCAACATGATTTCGAAGGTAACAAACCGGTGCAGGTTGCAGATCCGGATGCTCCGTTTGCGCAGGCCCGGATCGGTCAGATAACCCTTCGAACCGGTGATATTGCGGGTGAGGACGCGTTTTGGCGCGCGCAAGGTATGTCCTTGCTGTCGATGCAGGAGGTGGCCCCCCATGGCTTTGATCTGCATTTCTACGCCTTTACCGACGAAACCCCTCCAAACCCCGATTTGTGGGCCGTCGAGAATCGCGAATGGTTGTGGAAGCGACCGTATACGACATTGGAGTTCCAGCATCTTGCGGGTGCGCAGTTTGCGCCCGTACCGGATTACCAGGGAATAGAAGTCGAGGGGTTGGCCGCACCTTTGAAAGACGCCTTTGGCGATCCGGTCCTGCCTGGCTGATCACCTGTTGCGTCGCTTGCCCGGAACTTTCGACCGAAATCCGGGTGGGCGTTTACGCACCCAGATCAGGAATTTCTCAAGCCTGGGATGCGCGCGCAAGGCTGCGACCGTGTTGTAACTGCGCGCCAGTTCGGCCTCGGTCAGAGTGGCATGCACTTCTTTGTGGCAAATCTGGTGCAGAAGGACGGTGGGTCCGCCCTTGCCTTCTTTGAGTTTTGGGATCAGATGATGCAGGCTGCCACCCCCGCTGGGGATTGGGCGGTCGCAGAGCGGGCAGATCGGATCGTTGTTCGCCATGATGGTTTGAAACTTGCGCCGATGGATGGCGAAGGCAAGAGGGTGCGAATGGCGCAGGCAGTGGTGATCGGAGCAGGCCCCGCAGGGTTGATGGCGGCCGAGCAACTGGCCGAGGCCGGGCATTCCGTACTGGTTGCCGAAGCCAAGCCCTCGGTTGCGCGCAAATTTCTGATGGCAGGTAAATCGGGGCTGAACCTGACAAAGGACGAACCGCCTGAGACACTGATGCGGTCGTATGCCAATGCGGCGGACTGGTTGTGCCCGATGATCACCGCCTTTGATGCGCAAGCCGTGCAGCACTGGGCGCGTGGATTGGGCCAGACATTATTCACGGGCTCCACCGGGCGGGTTTTTCCCGAGACCATGAAGGCGTCGCCCTTGTTGCGCGCATGGCTTGCGCGACTGGACGCAGCAGGGGTTGAGATCAAAACCCGTTGGCGATGGAAAGTTTGGGAAGCTGATGCGCTGGTATTTGAGACCCCGGACGGGCCGCATAACCTGATTGCTTCTGTAACCGTTCTGGCGCTGGGCGGGGCAAGCTGGGCCCGCCTTGGGTCGGATGGTCAGTGGGCGCAAATCTTGTCCAGCAGGGGCGTGGAACTGGCACGGTTCGAACCTGCGAATTCAGCCCTGTCGGTGGACTGGAGCCCTCATATGCAGCCACATTTCGGGGCGGCGCTGAAATCGGTTCGGTGGATGGCCGGTGACCTGGATAGCCGCGGCGAGGCCGCAATCTCGGCAACCGGGCTGGAGGGAGGCGGGCTTTACACCCTCACCCCTGCTTTGCGCAAAGGGCAGCCACTTTATGTCGATCTGGCACCTGATCTGGACCTTCAATCCTTGCGGGCGAGATGGTCGTCCAGGAAGTCGAAAACCACGCTTTCGCAATGGATGAGAAAATCGTTGAACCTGTCACCGCAGAAGATTGCCGTGTTTCACGAGATGGCAAAACGCAGTCAGTTGCCGCTGCCCGGCGAAGTGGAGGCTCTCAAGAAATTGCCAATCCTGCACGCGGGGCTGCGACCGATGGATGAGGCCATTTCGACGGCAGGCGGCGTGAAACGATCCGCGTTGGATGACGGGTTGATGCTGAAAACCATTCCGGGTGTATTTTGCGCAGGTGAGATGCTGGATTGGGAAGCGCCAACCGGGGGCTATCTTTTGACGGCCTGTCTTGCCACGGGTCGCTGGGCCGGTCGGGCCGCTGCCGACAGGCTGGATCAGGTCAGATAACTCAGCGCGACCGCGCAAGCATCGCCAGACGAATCATAGCACGCTCAACCAGAGCCATTGAGGGGGCTGTCTGTCCGGCGGATCGCAGGGAGAGGTCGGTATCCGTCAGAACGGTCAGCGCAGTTTGCAGCTTGGGCGCCCCCCAGCCCTGTGCCTGACGCAGAATACGGTCACGGCGTTTGCCGTAAACCGGCGGACGCAACTTACCGATACCCTGCGCAGCACCACCCGGATCCGAGGCGCAGGCATAAAGTGTGCGGAAATGCCGGGTTGCCCCAATACACAGGGTTACCCCGTTGGTGCCTTGTGCCTGCAACCGCCGGATCAGCGGCCCGATCTCACCGGCGCGGCCTTCGGCAACCACGTTCAGCACGTCGTCAAGCGCCGCCTCGGTCGAACGCGGGGCGCAGACTTCGAGGTCTTCCATGGTCAGCTCAGAGTTGTCACCGCGCTTGTAAAGCGACAGTTTCTCAACGGTTTGGGTGAAGTCACCGGGGCTGAGACTGTTGGCCAGTTCGCTAATAGCAGACATGACATCGTGGGGGATGTTTTTCAGATGCGCTTCGGTCAGAACCCGCTCGACCTCTGCGCGCGATGGCGGGTCGTCATAAATGCCTATCGCATAGGCCGCAGAATGCCCTTCGAACGCTTTGCGGATTTTCGAGTTTGGTTTCAGCTGACCAGCCGTCACGATGATCTGAGCGTCGCCGGGGACCCAATCTTCAAGCGCGGCCAGAATCGCAGGCGCGGCTGTTTCCGTGGCGTCTTCCACAAACACCGCGCGCGGGCCAGGGAAAAACCCAACCGCCTTGACCGCGTCCAGCAGCGACGCCGGATCGCCGCGCAAATCACCGCCCGGCAGGCGGGTCAGGCGCATTTCCTCTTCCGCACCGGGACCAAGCAGTGCGGCCAGAACCTGTTGCCGCTTAAGCGCCACCCGCATTGCATCCGCACCATAGATCAGCAGCCCGGTCTTGTCCGCATCCGGCTTGGCGAAATACCCGTCAGCCTCGCGCGGGCTCAACTTCATTTGGACAAGCCCGGCGTAGAATACAGGCGGTTCACGATATGCCCGGACAGGATTACCATCAGGCGTTCTTTCGCATCGCGTTCGTCAGCCAGCGTCGACACGGTAGAGCCCGAAGCAGAATAGCCCACAAAATCGGTTACGGTGCCGGACGCCGCGACTTGCCCGGTTTCGTTGGATTTCAACGCGTATTGCGCCCGTCCATCAATCGTGTACCGCGTTGTCTCGTTCGTCGTGGTTATGGCCGCGCCGCGGGTTTCGGTCGAGACCTGAACATCCAGAGTGTAATCGCTGACAGATCCCGCGCTGCGGCCCAGTTGGTGTTCAAGGTTTTGAACCAGAAGATAGCTTTCGACGGTATTTGGCGCAGATACCGCCACCCGACCGAACAAGGCTGAGCCTGACCCGCCCGGAGCATAAACCGGTTGGAAGCCGCAGGCAGCCAGTACCAGCGGCATCACAAGCAATGTTCTGCGATCAAACAACGACATTCACAATCCGGCCCGGAACAACGATCACTTTTTTCGGCGCGTTGCCATCCAGCGCCTTTTGGACAGCTTCGGTGCTGAGCGCGATATTTTCAACCTCGGCTTTGTCCATATCTTTCGGAACGCTGATTTCCGCGCGACGCTTGCCGTTGATCTGGATCGGCAGGGTGACGGTGTCATCAACCAGCATCGCCTCATCCGCGACGGGCCACGGGGCGACGGCCACAAGGCCCTCACCACCCTGATGCGCCCAGATATCTTCCGCCAGATGTGGTGTCATCGGTGACATCAACTGGGCCAGTGTTTTGATCGCTTGTTTCTGAGCCGCCGCACCGGCCTTGGATTTTGCCAGCGTATTAGTGAAAGCATAAAGCTTGGCTATGGCGGCGTTGAAACCAAAGCTTTCGACACCCAATGTCACGTCGCGGATGGTTTTGTGCATCTCGCGCAACAGGTCCTCATCGCCTTCGCCCGCTGCATTGGCCTCCATGGTACCGATCCTGTCACACAGATTCCAAACGCGATTCAGATGCTTATAGGCGGCTTCGGCTCCTGCCGCCGTCCATTCCACGTCTCTCTCGGGTGGCGAATCGGACAACACGAACCAGCGGGCCGTGTCGGCGCCAAAGGCCGAAATGATGCTGACTGGATCGACCACGTTTTTCTTGGATTTCGACATCTTGGCCGAAGGGATGATTTCGACCTCAGTACCATCGGCCAGTTTGCCGTCGGTCACATCCTCGGGCAGGTGATAGACCGGGCGGCCGTTGGCGTCGCGCGTCTGGTAGATCTCATGCGTCACCATGCCTTGTGTGAACAGCGCGTCGAACGGCTCGATGGCCTTTTGGGGCAAGTGACCGGTGAGGTTCATCGCCCGCGCGAAGAAGCGTGAATACAGCAGGTGCAGAATCGCGTGTTCAATGCCGCCGATATACTGGTCGACATTCATCCAGTATTCGGCCTCGTCCAGATCGGTGGGTGTTTCCGCACGCGGAGCGGTGAAACGGGCGAAATACCACGACGAATCGACGAAGGTATCCATCGTGTCGGTCTCGCGCTTGGCCGGTGCGCCACAAGACGGGCAGGCGCAATCGCGCCAGGTCGGGTGTCGATCCAGCGGGTTGCCGGGCTTGTCGAATGTCACATCGTCGGGCAGGCGGACCGGCAGGTTTTCTTTCTTCTCGGGCACCACACCGCAGCTTTCGCAATGCACGACGGGAATCGGACACCCCCAATAGCGCTGACGGCTGAGGCCCCAGTCGCGCAGACGGTATTTGGTGACACCCTCGCCCCAACCCGCTTTTTCAGCAAAATCGACGGTGGCGTTGATCGCCTCGTCACCTGTCGCCTCGGTCAAACCTGCAAAATGGTTCACCCAGCGAACTTTCTCGGTTTTCGGCGGGACGAATGCAATTTTGTCGACCGGCGTGTCGTCATGCAGCGCAAAGAAGGTATCGACCACAGGCAGGCCGTACTTGCGGCAGAAGTCGAGGTCGCGCTGGTCATGCGCAGGGCAGGCAAAGATTGCGCCAGTGCCGTAATCCATCAGGATGAAATTGGCGATCCAGACCGGCAGTTCCCAGCTCGGGTCCAGCGGGTGCTTGACCTTGATGCCTGTATCAAAGCCCAGCTTTTCGCCAGTTTCGATGGCTTCTTCCGTGGTGCCACCTTTGCGACATTCGGCCACAAATTCAGCCACTTCGGGGTCTTCGGCCTCAAGCTGTTTTGCGATCGGGTGATCCGGCGAGATGCCAACGAAAGATGCGCCCAGCAGCGTGTCTGGGCGGGTTGTATAGACGGTGATCGGCTCTCTGCCATCAGTGCGTTCAAAGCCGAATTGCAGGCCGCGCGACTTGCCGATCCAATTCTCCTGCATCAGGCGCACCTTGGCGGGCCAGTTGTCCAAATTCTCCAGCGCGTCCAGCAATTCTTCGGAATAGTCCGAGATCTTGAAGAACCACTGGGTCAGTTCGCGCCGCTCAACCAGTGCGCCCGAACGCCAGCCACGACCATTTTCAACCTGCTCGTTGGCCAGAACGGTCATATCGACCGGGTCCCAGTTCACCACAGCGTTTTTGCGATAGACCAGCCCGGCATCAAGCATATCGAGGAACAGCGCCTGTTGTTGGCCGTAATACTCAGGGTCGCAGGTCGCGAACTCACGTGACCAGTCGATGGACAGGCCAAGTGGTTTCATCTGATCGCGCATGTCTGCGATGTTGCTGTAGGTCCAGTCCTTCGGATGACCCCCGATGGCCATCGCGGCATTTTCCGCAGGCATCCCGAATGCGTCCCAGCCCATCGGGTGCAGCACGTTGTGGCCCGTCGCCAGCTTGTGCCGCGCGATGACGTCACCCATCGTATAGTTGCGCACATGCCCCATATGGATTCGGCCAGACGGGTAGGGAAACATCTCAAGCACATAGTATTTCGGCTTGTCCGCCTTGTGGTTGGCGGTGAAGATCCCGGCCTTGTCCCAGGCCTCTTGCCATTTTGCTTCGATTTCGGTGGCCGAGTAGCGCGACATTTTGCGGTCCTTCGTGAATGAAAACGCCGGGTAGGAACCCGGCGTGGTAATATTGTGATTTTCGGCGGGTTGCTAGAACTTGTTGTCCGCTATGCGTAGCTGTCGGGCGCGCGACAGAATCGCATCCTCGACTGCGCGGGATGTTGCCGCACTCACCGGGGCCCCTCCGCTCGATTGAAGCGCTACCGACAACGAGCGCGCGGCAAGCGCCGGATCGCTGATATGAACGGTAGCCCGGTAGGATCGGCCGCCGCCCGGAGGTGTGCCGTAACCCGTTACGATTACGCCAGTAAACGGATCAACCTCCTGCACGGGCAGGAAGCTCAGTACATCCAGTGAAGCCGCCCACAGATACCGGTTTACGTTTGTGGTCTGCTCGGCGGTGCTGCGGTCAAAGATATCCCAGATAGTTGCCCGATCGGGGTCATTCAGCTCTTGTTCGTCCGAATTGCCGCCAGCGATGTTGGGGGAGTATGTTGTCGAAGCGTTTCGATTCTGCCCACATGCCGAAAGAGCAGCGGTCAGCAGGATCATTCCCAAAATCGTCGGCAGGCGCATTGCAAACAGGTCCTGTTTCACTTGTTCTACAGTATTCAGGGGATACTCCTAGCCAAGGACCCCCGCTGCAACAAGCCCATTCTTCTGAAATGTAAGTGTATCAGCTGCATCGGGGCGAAAACTGACTGTGGCATCCTTGCACCAATTTGACCTCAATGACGCGGACGTCTTTATGCCAAGCTTGCGCAAAGGGGGCAAAAAGAGCGAAACGGTGTCCGTGCTGAGACATGTGCCGAGGCATATGTCGAGTAGATAACTCTTTTGAAACCGAGGGAAACAAGATGAAAAAAGTTCTCTTCGCATCGACGGCGCTGATTGCGACCGCAGGCGTTGCAGCAGCTGAAGTTAACTTCAGCGGTTATGGCCGCTTTGGTATTGGTTACGTTGAAGATCGTAGCGGTACCGTTGTAAACGTCCAGACAACCGGTACCGCGACAGGCGTTGGTACTGCCGTTGTTCAAACTGACGACGCGATCCTGGTTTCGCGCTTCCGTCTGAACATCGACGGTTCTGCAGAAACCGACGGTGGCGTTCGTTTCGAAGGCCGCGTTCGTCTGCAAGCTGACGAAAACAGCGGCAACGGCGAAGCAAACCGCGCTGGTCTGAACGGTGCACGCTTCTCGGTCATCTACGGTGGCCTGCGTGTTGACGCCGGTAACGTTGCAGGTGCCTTCGACAACCTGGCAAACTACTACGGCAACGAAGTTGGTCTTGAGCTGTTCGCAGGTCAGTACTCGGGTGTTAACTACAACTTCCTGGGCTACACTTCGACCGGTTCGGGTTCGAACGCCGTGTTCTTCCAGTACTCGGTTGGTGACTTCTCGTTTGGTGCATCGTACGACCAAGCGACTGTAGCTCTGAACGGCGTGCCTATGGACGCAGACCGTTGGGACATCAGCGCAACCTACACCTTCAACAACATCACAGCTGCTTTGGCCTACGGCCAGACCGACGCTGGTGTTGCTGGTGTAAGCGATCCGAGCCTGACCGTTCTGACCCTGGGTGGTGAATGGGGTGACTTCGGCGGTACTCTGTTTGTTGCAGACGACGCAACTCAGGTTGCAGCAACTGACGGCACCGCATGGGGTCTGTCGGCAACCTACAACGTTGGCGCCGCAACAACCCTGATCTTCGCTTACGGCGACGGTAACGCATCTGCTGATACTCAGCAGGTTGCTCTTGGCGCGATCTACGACCTGGGCGGCGGTGCATCGCTGCGCGGTGGTATCGGTGTCAACGACTGTGACAGCTGCACAGACTCGACCTTCGTTGCTGACTTCGGTGCTCAGTTCAACTTCTAAGCTGATCTGAACCGCAAGGTTTAAGGGCGGGTCTTCGGACTCGCCCTTTTCTTTTTTGCCGACTTGGTGTTTTTCTGCGCAAAACAGGATGAGGGTCCCATGTCGTTGCAAGACGTCACCGCACGTATCGCCAAAGCCGAAGCCAAGTCGAACCGACCGGCAGGTTCCGTCAAACTGATTGCTGTGTCCAAAGTGCAGCCGAATGACAGGGTGCAGGCAGTTCTAGAGCAAGGGCACAGATGTTTTGGCGAGAATCGCGTGCAGGAGGCGGCAAGCAAGTGGCCCGCTTTCAAAGAACAGTTCGAGGGTATTGATCTGCACCTCATTGGCCCGTTGCAGACCAACAAGGCCCGTCACGCAATGGAACTGTGCGACGCGATCCATTCGGTAGATCGACCCAAACTGGCCAAGACACTGGCGCGTTTGGCACAGGAAATGGGAAACTGCCCGAACCTGTTCATTCAGGTCAACACCGGCGAGGAAGACCAAAAGGCCGGTATCCTTCCTGTGGACGCGGACAGTTTCATTGCCGAGTGCAGGTCGTTGGATCTGCCCGTGCGTGGATTGATGTGCATTCCTCCGGTCGATGAGGAGCCTACTTTGCACTTTGCGCTATTGGCCAAAATCGCTGCACGTAACGGGCTTGATGGATTGTCTATGGGGATGAGTCACGATTTCGAACAGGCCATCGCTTTGGGCGCAACCCACGTCCGTGTTGGCTCGGCCATCTTTGGCGAACGGGTTAAACCTCAGGAATGATCAGCCATGATCCGGGGGCAATGCGCTGTGATATCCAGTGCAGATGGTCCCGGCGAAAGGCAACGCAGCCTTCGGTTGGATAGCCGGGTCTGCGCCATTGGTGCAGAAAAATTGCCGATCCCCTGCCCGGAACGGCGTTTGGCCAGTTCCAGTCGGTTAACAGAATCAGGTCGTATAAGGGGTCGGCGCGGCGCAACTTTTCATGGCTGAATGCATAGGGTGCGCTGACCATGTGGTTGTATCTGCTTTCAGACTCGTCGTCAGACCACAAGTCCCGCGGGCCAATGGCGCGGGCCCATTTGCTGGGGGCGGCCATTCGGTCGGCCCGGTATAGCATGCCGACGATTCGATGATGTCCAGTTGGGGTCGCGCCATCGCCTTCGCGTTTTGCGTTGCTCAACCCGCCTTTGCCCACGGAACAGGGGAACACCCTGCCAAGAAACCGGATGCCTCGTGGAGTTAGAACAAGATCGTTTGGGGTCAAAGCAGATGCCCTGACTTCTTGGCCTTGGTCGCCAGGTATCCCCGGTTGTGGGAGGTTTCGCCAACCTTCAGAGGGACACGCTCGGTTACTGCGATACCTGTCCGTTCCATCATGGCGATTTTGGCCGGGTTGTTGGTCAGCAAGCGGACAGAGTTGAAACCCAGCGACTTCAATATGTCCGACCCAAGCCGAAAATCACGCTCATCATCCTCAAAACCCAGCCTGTGGTTCGCCTCAACGGTGTCAAAACCCTGATCCTGAAGGAAATAAGCGCGCATCTTGTTCGCCAGACCGATACCGCGCCCTTCCTGATTCAGGTACAGAAGAACGCCTGCGCCTTCCGCCCCCATCTGTTCCAAGGCACCGCGGAGTTGCGGGCCGCAGTCACATTTCAGGCTTCCCATCAGATCGCCGGTGAAACAGGCAGAATGCAATCGGGCTAGCACAGGCTTGTCGCGGTCCGGGCGCCCGATCTCGACGGCGTAGTGCTCTTCACCACCGTCTTCAGGTCGGAAGACGTGTAACCGACCGGCTTCGGACACCTCCATCGGAAGACGGGCCGCGACGACTTCGTGCAAAGTACTGCGATCCGCCAGATGAGGCGTGGCGCGCGTGTGATCAATGCAGGTCAAACCGAGCGAAGCGGCAAATGCCCTGCCGTCCTCGACAGGCACCACGACCACAGCGGGAAGGATGCGCGCGGATTTGGCCAATGCTATTGCGATACGGTGCAGATTGGCATTGCCGTGCCGCTCGGTCATCAACGGGCCCTTCATGGGCGCGTTCAGATCGTCGGAAGGATCAGCAACCGCCTGTACCCATGCGATATCTGCATCCGCCGGGATCGAAACCCGCGCCAGATCCCCGTCGTATGCCCGCGCTTTCAGGGTTTCAGCGCGTCGCCCAGTTATGGCCACCACCGGATTCCCTAGTTTTTTCAGGTCGGCCAGACGCTGCGGGCTGAGCGTTTCGGCAGAAACCGCAAGCACGCTGAAGCCACTGTCATCGGTCAGCGCAACGGGAACGCCCATGCGCAGATCGGCCCGGGCCCGGGCGAGAAGTTCCGTGATATCGGGGATGAGACTCATCAATGTTACCCTATAACGCTCAATCTTTCTCCTAGCCCTTTCGAAAGGAAATGTGAAACATTTCCGCGAACTCTGACACGAAGGCGTGAAACGGTTGCAGCAAATCTTGTTGATTGCATATTCCACGCGCAAGTGATGGAAAAGCGTTTGGAGGACCGGGAAATGGCTCAACTCAAGAAAATCCTGCTGGTGGACGATGACGAGGACCTGCGCGAGGCGCTCAGCGAGCAACTTGTCATGACCGAAGACTTTGACGTGTTCGAGGCGTCAGACGGTCACTCTGCCATGGAGCGCGCGCGCGAAGCGATCTATGACCTGGTCATTCTTGATGTGGGTCTGCCGGATACCGACGGGCGCGAACTGTGCCGCCTCATGCGCAAACAGGGTGTCAAAAGCCCGATCCTGATGCTGACCGGTCATGACAGCGATGCCGATACGATCCTGGGCCTGGATGCCGGCGCGAATGACTATGTTTCGAAACCATTCAAATTCCCGGTGCTTCTGGCACGTATCCGTGCGCAGCTTCGCCAGCACGAACAATCCGAGGACGCAGTATTTGTACTTGGCCCCTATACGTTCAAACCGGCGATGAAGATGCTGATCACGGAAGAGGACAGAAAAATCCGCCTCACCGAGAAGGAAACCAACATCCTCAAATTTCTGTACCGCTCGACCGACGGCGTGGTGGCGCGGGATGTGCTGCTTCACGAAGTTTGGGGATATAATGCTGGTGTTACAACGCATACGCTGGAAACCCACATCTACCGCCTGCGTCAGAAGATTGAGCCCGATCCGTCAAATGCGCGCCTTTTGGTCACAGAATCCGGTGGATATAGGCTAGTGTCTTAACTGGGTGTGGATTGACTTGGATCAAAGTGATACCCTGTACTCATAATTAGGTTACTCCCAACCCGCGCATGTCCGGGTTATGACATGCACCTCCCTGTTGGACTGCCGGGCCGAATGGCCCGGCTTTTTTCTTTTCCGAAGGACGAAATCATGTGCCGCCTGTACCGTCACAGGCGTTGCGAAACCCTGAATGTTCCCGTAATGTTCTATTTCTCGCGAAAGGTTGGAGGAGCGCGTGATGATTGAAGGAAGCTGTTTGTGCGGGGCGGTGAAGTTTAACCTGAAGTCTCAACCATCCGTGATGGGAACCTGCCACTGCTCAAGATGCAGAAAAGCCGGGGCCAGCACAGTCGTATTTGTCAACAAAGAAGACTTGGTGTGGGTTCGGGGCAGGGAAAACGTAACGCTGCACCAGCCCGATCCGCCCCACAAATACGGCAGGTGTTTCTGCACGAAATGCGGGACATCTTTGGGCGAAATCATTTCAGAAGCAGATAGTTTTCCAATCGCAGCAAATGCACTGGATACCGGGTTAGAGCAGAAAGTTCAGTTTCACGAATTTGTTTCGGAAAAACCGGACTGGTACGAGATTTGCGATGATGCCCCCCAAAATGAAAGCCACCCGTCCTAGATTTTCTTTTCTGATGGTACCCCATCCCCCACCGCGTTAACCTCCGCCCAACCGCGACAGAGGATTCCCTGACCATGCCCTTCACCCTTGCCACCTGGAACATCAACTCGGTCCGACTGCGCGAACCAATCGTGCTGAAACTGTTGGAAGAAGAGGCGCCGGATGTTCTGTGTTTGCAGGAATGCAAGTCTCCGGTTGAAAAGATTCCGACCGAAGGGTTCGCGGCGCTGGGCTATACCCACATGATTGCCCGTGGCCAGAAAGGATATAATGGCGTCGCCATCCTGTCCCGCCTGCCGATAGAAGAGGTGGGCGACAAGGATTTCGCTGATCTCGGCCACGCGCGCCACATAGCCGGGCGGCTGGAGAATGGTGTCACGATCCACAACTTCTATGTCCCCGCGGGCGGTGATGTGCCGGATCGTGAAGTGAATGAGAAATTTGGCCAAAAGCTCGACTATCTGACGGACATGCGCGATTGGTTCCACGCGGAAAAGCCGGAAAAATCCATCCTCGTCGGCGATCTGAACATTGCCCCGCGTGAGGATGACGTCTGGTCGCACAAACAATTGCTCAAGGTCGTCTCGCACACTCCGATCGAAGTGGAACATCTGGCCGAGACCCAGGACGCAGGTGGTTGGGTCGATATCACCCGGCAGGATATTCCCGAAGGGCAGCTTTTCAGCTGGTGGTCCTACCGGGCCCGCGACTGGGATACGGCAGACAAGGGGCGGCGGCTGGATCATGTCTGGGCCACGCCCGATATTTCAAACGCGGGCCATTCCAGTCGCATTCTGCGCGACGCGCGTGGGTGGGAAAAGCCCAGCGATCATGCGCCGGTCTTTGCGACTTTCGACATTTGAACTGAAACTCTGCCCTTGGTTTCTGCGACAAGCGATTGCATATAGAGCGCAAGTTCGAACGAAAGAGTGATTGCCATGGACATCCTGAACGGCGCAGCCGCCCCAGCCACCGATCTGATCAAGGACGGGACCGAGGCCACTTTCATGGTCGATGTGATCGAAGCCTCGCAGGAAACGCCTGTTATCGTTGACTTCTGGGCACCCTGGTGCGGCCCGTGCAAGACGCTGGGCCCGATGCTGGAAGACGCGGTTACCGCCGCCAAAGGCGCGGTGAAGATGGTCAAGATCAACGTGGACGAGGCACAGATGATCGCCTCGCAGATGCGCATCCAGTCGATTCCAACGGTCTACGCGTTTTTTAAAGGGCAACCCGTGGACGGTTTTCAGGGCGCGCTGCCGGGGTCCGAGATCAAGGCTTTCGTGGATCGCGTGATCGAGGCGTCAGGTGGGGAAAGCCCGGGCGGCCAATTGGATGACGCCGTAGTTGCCGCCGAAGAAATGCTGAGCGACGGCGCCGCGGCAGATGCTGCGCAGACTTTTGCCGCCATTCTTGGCGAAGACCCGAACCACGCGGCAGCATATGGCGGGCTGGTGCGGGCACATATCGCCACTGGCGATCTGGAACATGCCGAGGCCATCCTGAACGGTGCACCCGCCGAAATATCCAACTCGGCCGAGGTCGAGGCTGCGCATGCGCAATTGCAGCTGGCCAAGCAGGCGGCTGATGCAGGTCCGGTGGCGGATCTGACAGCGGCCGTTGATGCTGATCCCGATAATCTTCAGGCCCGGTTTGACCTGGCGCAGGCCTTGCACGCGAACGGCGAAGTGGAAGAAGCCGTGGCGCAATTGCTGGAATTGTTCCGCCGGGATCGTGAGTGGGATGACGGGGCCGCCAAGACCCAGCTTTTCACGATCTTTGACGCGCTCAAGCCCAATGACCCGATCGTTCTGAATGGTCGCCGCAAACTCAGCTCGATGATATTTGCCTAATTTCTGATCAGAGCTAGAATTGGGACATGATGCATCCCGCCGACTTGCCGGACACCGTATCCGTTTTCCCCTTGCCCGGGGCGCTGTTGTTGCCCCGCTCGCGCTTGCCGCTTCACATCTTCGAGCCGCGCTATTTGCAGATGCTGGACGATGCCCTCAAGACCAAGGAACGGCTGATCGCGATGGTCCAGCCAAATCCTTCGGCCCATGATGAGAACAAACTGCACCGCATCGGGTGCGTCGGGCGCGTGACCCAGTTTTCCGAAACGGAAGATGGCCGTTATCTGATCACGCTGACCGGCGTGTCCCGGTTCCGTGTGGTATCAGAGCTGGACGCTTTCACGCCATATCGGCGATGTGAAGTCTCGTGGGACGGCTTTGACAGGGATCTGGGCAAGGCCGAAAACGACGACGGGTTCAATCGCACCAAGTTCCTGGCTTTGCTGGAACGCTTCTTTTCGTCCCGGCAATTGTCCACCGATTGGGATTCGCTGAAAGATGCCGAGGATGAATTGCTGGTAAACTCACTGTCCATGCTGTTGGACTTTGACCCGGAAGATAAACAGGCCCTGTTAGAGGCCCCTTGCCTGCGCACACGGCGCGAGACGCTGATGACATTGATAGAATTCGCAATGCGAGGCGGATCGAATGAGGAAAAACTGCAATGACTGACCCTGAACACGCCTTTGATCGCCGTATGCTCGAAGCTCTGGTCTGCCCGCAGACGCAAACGACCCTGCGCTATGACGCCGAAAGGCAGGAGCTTGTGTCACAGGCCGCAGGTCTGGCTTTTCCCATCCGCAACGGCATTCCGGTCATGTTGGTCGACGAGGCACGGCAGCTGGACTAAATTGGCTGCCCTTGCAACAGCTTGGGCAAATCCCCGGTCAAACCCGCTGCTTCGCGGACGAAACCGCGCCGCAACCCCGGCAGTGCGCCGACAATTCCCATACCAACGTCGCGCCCAATGCGCAGCAACGGGTTGTCGTTTGAGAACAGTTTGTTGAAGACATCCGTTGCCATCGCAAGAGCAGCGGTGTCGAACCTGCGCCATTCCTGGTAGCGTTCCAGCACCATAAGCGATCCGATGTCTTCGCCGCGCCGTCCTGCCAAGGTCAGAACCTCTGCCAACGCGCCGACGTCACGCAAACCGGCGTTCAGGCCCTGACCGGCAATCGGGTGCATCCCGTGGGCAGCATCCCCGACCAGTGCCAGACGATCAGCGATAAAGGAATTGGCGATGGTCAGGTTCAAAGGATAGGTGAAACGATCACCAGCCAGGTGGATGTCACCGAGGAAATCGCCAAACCGCGGGCGTAGCACTTGCAGATACTCATCCTCAGGCAGGGCGTTGATCTGCTGCGCGGCCTCGGTGCGTTCGCTCCATACAATGGAACTGCGATTGCCGGTCAGCGGCAGAATCGCCAAGGGGCCCGGTGGCATAAAGAACTGATGGGCAATGCCGTGATGCGGCAACTCGTGTTCAATGGCGCAGACCAGTGCGGTCTGGCCATAATCCCAACCGGTGCGCTTGATACCTGCGCGGTCCGCAGTGCCGCTGCGGCGACCGTCGCACCCGATCAGCAGTCTGCTGTTCATCGTCGAACCATCGTCCAGCGTCACGGTCACTCCAGTGGTGCCGGCTTGTTGCGACACAACAGTCTTGCCACTCAGCTGAGTGATGCGGGGCTCTTCGGCCATAGCGTCCAGAAAGGCGCGGCGCAGGTGACGGTCTTCGACCATAAACCCCATCGGACCTTCTTCTATTTCGGCATGGTCGAAATGCATGAAAAACGGTGACGGGCCTGTACCTGCGTGGCCGTCCGTGACCTTGATTTCCAGCATCGGTTGGGCGTGTTCCGCAACACGGCCCCACACGCCGATGGCAGCCAGCAAGCGCTGTGATGCCAAGGCCAGCGCATAGGCTCGCCCGTCGAACGCCGCATTCTTGCGGACCTTCACATCAAGCGCATCAATCACTGTGACCGAATGTCCGGTTTGTGCCAGAGCCAATGCCAAAGCCGGGCCGTTCAACCCGCCGCCCACGATCAGAATGTCAGATGCTTGTGTCATGCCCTGCAATATGCGCGCCCTTTCGGGATTGTCCATGTGCAGTCCTGTCGCTACCGTTCTTTCAAGCCAAAAAGCAGGAGGGGGCGGGATGCAGGATTGGTTGACCATGACGGCGTGTGATTTGGGCCGTGGCATTGGGATGGGCCAGATCGATCCGGTTGAATTGACGGAAACCTACCTGTCCGCAATAGACGCCCATCCGCACCGCGACCGCATCTATGCCCGCGTCACCCATGACCGCGCCCGCGCCGAGGCCGAAGCCGCGCAGCAACGTGCGAAAATGGGATTGCGGCGATCGTTGCTGGATGGGGTTCCGATCAGCTGGAAAGACCTGTTCGACACTGCCGGCACCGCGACCGAGGCCGGGTCGGCGCTTCTGAAAGACCGCGTGCCGGATGCGGATGCACTTGTGGTGCGCAACGCAACGCAGATGGGGACGGTCTGTCTGGGTAAGACGCATATGAGCGAACTGGCCTTTTCCGGCCTTGGATTGAACCCGATCACCGAAACGCCCCCTTGTATCCATGATGAAACGGCGGTGCCGGGCGGGTCTTCCTCTGGTGCGGGCGCGTCGGTTGCCTGGGGGCTGGCGGCTTGCGGGATCGGTTCCGATACCGGCGGTTCGGTGCGAATTCCAGCGGCATGGAATGATCTGGTAGGGTTGAAAACCACGGCCGGGCGGCTGAGCCTTGAAGGCGTGGTACCGCTCTGCCTGCGGTTTGACACTGTCGGGCCACTGGCGCGATCTGTTGAAGATGCAGCACATATGCTGGCCTTGTTGGAAGGCGGGGCACCTGCGGACCTGAGGGGTGCTTCGCTGAAAGGCCGTCGCTTTGCCGATTTGCAGAACATTGCCAAGGACGACCTGCGCGATGCACCGCGAAAAGCTTATGACGAGGCCATCGAGAAACTTGCAGATGCAGGCGCTGAGATTGTTCCCTTGGACGTGCCCGAGCTGAACGAGGCGATGCCCCTGTCCAGCGTCGTCTACACGACCGAGGCCTATGGGTTGTGGCGCGATGTGATCGAGGCCAACCCAGGGGCAATGTATCCCGAAATCCTGGAACGGTTTCGCATTGGTAAGGGCTATTCCGGCCCCGATTATGTCGCGGCCTGGGCCAAGCTCAAGGCGTGCCGCAGTGCCTGGGATGCGGCAACTGCCGGGTTCGATGCGGTTCTGGCACCTACAGCACCGATTTTGCCGCCCAATCTGGACCGGTTGATGACCGATCACGACTATTACGTGACAGAAAACCTGCTGGCCCTTCGCAATACGCGGATCGGCAACCTGATGGGGCTTGCAGCGCTGACTCTGCCCACCGGAACGCCCAGTTGCGGGCTGATGATGATGGGGTATCCGAACTCGGAAGAGGCCCTGTTGCGGTTGGGGTCAGCGGCAGAATCGGCATTGGCCTGAATGCCACAATCCACTGATTCGGAACCTCTTTGTCTGGACGAAGAGGTATGCGGACTGTAATCTGCCAAAAAAACGGGGCGCAAACGACCCCGATATTGAGGCAGTAACATGGATTTTCCCGAGCGGTTTTCGAACCTACCGGAATATGCATTCCCGCGTTTGCGCGCCCTGTTGGATCACCATCAACCGGGCGGTGACGTCGTTCATATGACGATTGGCGCGCCGACGCATGATTTTCCGGCTTGGGTGACGGATGTCATCATGGAAAATGCTGCCGGGTTTCAGGGCTATCCGCCGAACGAAGGCTCGGAAGACCTGCGCGGCGCAATCACGGGCTGGATCAAGCGGCGTTACGGGGTCGAAATGGACCCTGACGTCAACGTCATGGCGCTGAACGGCACACGTGAGGGGCTGTATAATGCGGCCATGGCGCTGTGCCCGGAACAGAAGAACGGCAAACAACCGATCATCCTGTGCCCGAACCCGTTTTATCAGGTCTACATGGTCGCGTCGATTTCGGTGGGTACGCAACCCTATTTTGTCCCTGCAACTGCCGCGACTGGTCATCTGCCGGATTATTCCGGCCTGCCCGAAGATGTGCTGAACCGAACAGCGGTGGCTTATATCTGTTCCCCGGCCAACCCGCAGGGCGCGGTTGCGTCGCGCGACTATTGGGCTGACCTGATCCGTCTGGCCGAGGCATATGATTTCCGCATCTTCGCCGACGAATGCTATTCCGAGATTTACCGTAACCAAGCCCCGACGGGGGCTCTGACCGTCGCGCAGGAACTGGGGGCTGATCCCGAACGGATCACGCTGTTTAATTCCCTGTCCAAACGCTCGAATCTGGCCGGTTTGCGCTCGGGCCTGATTGCAGGTGGACCAAAGTCCATCAGCCAGGTGAAAAAGCTGCGCACCTATGCCGGATCCCCACTGCCTTTGCCCTTGCAAGCCGCCGCCGCGCGCGTCTGGGCGGATGAGACACATGTCGAGCAAAACCGCGCGCTCTATCAGGAGAAATACGCCATTGCCGATAAGGTGTTTGCGGGCGTGCAAGGTTACATGTCGCCAGAGGCCGGGTTCTTTCTGTGGTTGCCGGTCGAGAACGGCGAGGACGCAGCATTGAAGGTTTGGAAGGATACCGGGGTTCGGGTTCTTCCGGGCGCATATCTTTCACAAGGTGATCCGGGAAATAACCCGGGCGAAAGCTTTATCCGGGTTGCATTGGTAGCCCCAAAAACAGAGTTGCAGCGTGGTTTGATCACACTCCGCGACTGCATCTATACGTGAGGTACGAGGGCAAAATGGCATCATATAACGCGCGAAACCGCGACCCATTGCTGGACAGCACAACACAGGCAGCCCTGGAGCGACGCAGTAAGGAACTGATCGGTATCGCGCTGATCCTGTTGGGCTTGGCCGCGGCTGCGATGATCTGGTCCTATACGCCCGATGATCCTAATTGGATGGTTTCGACCGACGCGCCGGTGCAAAACTGGATGGGACGGGTCGGCGCGTCTATTGCAGCCCCCTTGTTCATGATCGTGGGCTGGGGAAGCTGGGGCATCGCGCTTGTTCTGGTCGGATGGGGTCTGCGTTTCGCGGGCCATTTCGGTGAAGACCGGGCCATTGCCCGCCTGATCTTTGCCCCGATCTGGATCGCTGTAGCCTCGGTCTATGCCGCAACCCTTGTTCCCGGTGCCGAGTGGCGTGCAACGCATAGCTACGGTTTGGGCGGTTTGTTCGGCGACACGGTCATGGGCGCGTTGCTGACGCTAGTGCCGATCTCTTCGCATTTTCTGGTCAAAATGATGTCGCTGGCCATGGCCGTCGGCATGACCACGCTGGGTGTTTTTGTGCTGGGCTTCACCAAGGCCGACGTGAAACGCGGCTTCCGCGCCTTCATCCTGGGCCTTGTAATGTCTTATGACATGCTGATGACGCTAATGGGGCGTGGTGCGGCCTCGGCCGCGCAAGCCGCGCGGGATCGGCGGGCGCAGTGGGAAGAACGCAAGCTCGCCCGCGCTGAAGCGGCTGAGGCGATGTTTGACGACGAACTGGTCTATGCCGACACTGTTTTTGAAGAACCTGAATTGGGGCGCCCTGAACCTCCGGTCAAATCAGGCCTGTTGGCACGAATGCCGTCACTTATCCGGCGCCCTGATCCAATGCCCGAGCCTGAGTTGGTGGATCCTGAACCGATCGCGGGCTTTGACGACATGCCCGGCGAAGATCGCATCCGCTCCAAAATCTCGGCCGCCGTGCGAAATCGCAAGGTTGCCGTGGGCGAAATGACACCCGAGCCGGATCCCGACCTGCCGCTGACCAAAGGTCGTGGACGCCGTCCCGATCCGCTGATCCTGAACCAGCATCCCTCGTCCGAACTGCCCCCCGAACCGCCGATGACAGCGTATGGGCTGCGCCCCGAGCCGCAGGTGTCCGCTGGTGACACGCCAGAGGCGCAAGAGTCCGCTGTGTTCGGTTATGAGGCCGGGACAGAACAATACGACTACGCGTCCGAGTTGGATATCGATGATGAGTCGGTTTTCGAGGATGTCACCGACGCCGCGCCGCAACCGCGTCAAGCGATGAAGATCCCGGTGGCTGAACCGCGCAAGCCTGTGGTGGCGCAGCCCGTGCGCCGGACACCGTTGCCGTCTCGTCGTGCGCAGGCTGAAGCGCAACCAGCATTGTCCTTCGAGGAACGGCACTCTGACTTCGAACTTCCGCCTCTGGGCTTGTTGTCCAACCCCGCCAGTATCCAGCGCCATCACCTGAGCGATGAGGCCTTGGAAGAAAACGCACGGATGTTAGAAAACGTTCTGGACGATTACGGCGTCAAGGGTGAGATCGTCAGCGTACGCCCCGGGCCGGTCGTGACCATGTACGAGCTGGAGCCCGCCCCGGGCCTGAAAGCCAGCCGTGTGATCGGTCTGGCGGACGATATCGCGCGCTCGATGTCGGCGCTGTCGGCGCGGGTTTCGACCCTACCGGGCCGCTCGGTGATCGGGATCGAACTGCCGAACGAAAACCGCGAGATGGTGGTTCTGCGGGAAATCCTGGCCAGCCGCGATTTTGGCGATGGCAATCAGGCGCTGCCGCTGGCGCTGGGCAAAGATATCGGCGGTGAATCCGTTGTGGCGAACTTGGCCAAGATGCCTCACCTGTTGATTGCCGGGACCACGGGTTCGGGTAAATCGGTGGCGATCAACACGATGATCCTGTCGCTGCTCTACAAGCTGACGCCGGATGAATGCCGCCTGATCATGATCGACCCCAAGATGCTGGAACTGTCGGTTTACGATGGCATCCCGCATCTGCTGTCACCCGTTGTGACCGATCCAAAGAAGGCGGTTGTCGCCCTGAAATGGGTCGTGGGCGAAATGGAAGACCGCTATCGCAAGATGTCCAAGATGGGTGTGCGCAACATCGCGGGCTACAACGGCCGGGTGAAAGATGCGCTGGCCAAGGGCGAGTTGTTCAGCCGCACGGTGCAGACCGGGTTTGACGATGAAACCGGTGAACCAACGTTCGAGACGGAACAATTCGCGCCCGAAGCGATGCCCTATATCGTCGTCATCGTCGATGAGATGGCCGATCTGATGATGGTCGCGGGCAAGGAAATCGAAGCCTGTATCCAGCGTCTGGCGCAAATGGCACGGGCCTCGGGCATTCACCTGATCATGGCCACGCAGCGCCCCTCGGTTGACGTGATTACCGGCACGATCAAGGCCAACTTCCCTACGCGGATTTCGTTCCAAGTGACGTCGAAAGTCGACAGCCGCACCATTCTGGGCGAGATGGGCGCCGAACAACTGCTGGGGCAGGGCGACATGCTTTACATGGCCGGTGGCGCCAAAATTACCCGTTGCCACGGACCGTTTGTGTCGGATGAAGAGGTCGAGGAAATCGTCAACCACCTCAAACAATACGGTCCGCCCGATTACGTGGGCAGCGTTCTGGACGGCCCGGCCGAGGACAAGGTCGACAACATTGACGCCGTTCTGGGGCTGAACACTGGCGGCAACACGAACGGAGAGGACGCGCTGTACGATCAGGCGGTGGCAATTGTGATCAAGGATCGCAAATGCTCGACCTCTTATATTCAGCGAAAACTCGCCATCGGGTATAACAAGGCGGCGCGTCTTGTTGAACAAATGGAAGACGAAGGTGTTGTTTCGTCAGCAAATCATGTCGGGAAACGCGAAATCCTCGTCCCCGAGCAATAGGATATTTAATAACAAGGGCAGACAGCCTATCTGTACAGCATGAAACAGATTGCTTTTGCCCTTGCTTTGACACTGGCCGCACCCGCCGCATGGGCGGCGGAAAAACTGCCGCTTTCACAGATTTCCAATTATCTGAACGGATTGAAAACGGTTCAGACAACGTTCACGCAGGTGAATGATGATGGCTCGTTGAGCACCGGACAGCTGTGGATGCAGCGCCCTGGCAAGATGCGTTTCGAATATGACCCGCCCAACAGCGCTGTGGTACTGGCACGCTCGGGCAGTGTTCAGATCTTCGATCCGAAATCGAACCAGCCGCCCGAGCAATACCCGCTGAAGCGCACGCCTCTATCCATTGTGCTGGCACGCAACGTGAATCTTGATCAGGCCAATATGGTTGTCGGCCACAGCTTTGACGGCACGGCCACAGTGGTCACCGCGCAAGACCCCAAGAACCCTGAGGCAGGTCGGATTGAACTGATGTTCACCGATAATCCAGTCGAGCTGCGCAAATGGGTGATTCATGACAACGCCGGCAGCCAGACCACCGTTCTTTTGGGTGCGTTGACCGAAAGCAATGGTCTTGATCAGGGTCTTTTCTCGAACAAGGAAAGACGCGGGTCAGTCAACCGCTGACCCGCTTTTTGCTGGTCAATACCGGCAGTTTGCCAACTGTGCCTGATACAGTTGCGCGCGCGCGTCCACGTCATTGGCCACGCTCAACAACCACGACTTGCTGTTGTGGGTGCCGCGAGCGTACCCCGTGTGACCTTCGTGATAGGCCAGGTATTGATTGCGTGTGTCGCCGGGGTGGATGCCGTTGCGCTCATAGCTTTTGTTCATATACCAGCCGATGAAGTCCGAGGCATCGCGGATGCGATCCCGCTTGGCCCGGCGCTTGCCGGTTTCGCGCTGATATTGATCCCAGGTGCCGTCCAGTGCCTGGCTGAACCCATAGGCGCTGCTTTGCCGCCCCATCGGGATCACGCCCAGCACGTAACGGTGCGGGGTACGCGCGTCGTGGCGATATCGGCTTTCCTGATAAATCGTGGCCATCTGAACGTGAACCGGAACACCCCATTTCTGCTCGGTGCTTTTGAAAGCCTTGATAAAATCCGGTCGTTCGTGCGCAATGCTGCACGCGTCGTTCAGTTTGCTGGGCGGTTGTTTTGACCCGCCGCCACAGGATGCCAAAAGCAGCACCCCGAAGAGTACGATAAGAATTCTGCTCATGTGCCTCATGCCTTTTTTTGTTTATTCTAGCGCAGATTGAGCTCTGAGGAAATCACAATCGCTATAAAATAATGGCAAGAATTATGGGTAACGCCGCCACGGAAAGTACGGTGGACACCATGACCATGCCGGCAACGGCATCGGAATCGGCTTCAAATCGTTCTGCCAACAAGTATGAGGTCACAGCGACCGGTGTACAAATTTGCAATACCAGAACGCCAAAGGCGACAGTGTCCAGATCAAACAACACCCCAATCCCCCAGCCCAACGCAAAGCAGACGATAAGTTTCAGGACTGACAGCCAGAGCGCTTGCCCCAGACTACGCGAGGTCAGGCGGGCGATTGCCACACCGACCGTGACCAACATCAGCGGAACAGCCATTTGCCCCAAAAGCTCTAACGTGTTGGTTAGAAATGTCGGAGTTTGCCACCCCTGCCACAAAAACACCGCACCCAGAATGGTCGCCCAAGCCATCGGCTGGCGTAAGACCTGTCCCCATGCGCCTTTTCCGGCGACTAGGTAGATCCCATAGGTGAAAGAAAACAGCGCGGTTACAGACAGAAAGATGACCGCGTAACCCAAACCAATCTGCCCGAACGCAAAGATACATAGCGGCAGGCCAAGATTGCCGGTATTGCCGAAAATCAGCGGTGACAGGTACGTGCGCTGATCCAGTTTCAATCCGCGAACAATCAACCAGAACACCCCAGCCAGCAGAAGATTTGCGACCAGAGTTGCCGACGTGAAACGCGACAAATCTCCGCCCGGAATGTCGGTTTGCATGAGTGCAACAAAGATCAGACTGGGCATTGCCAGCGTCGTTGCAAAGCGTGTCACAAATTGCAGCCGGTATTCGAACCCCAGTTTGACCCACGTAAAGCCAATGGCCGCCAAGAGAAAAACCGGGGCCACGATTTCGAACACTGTCAGTATTAGGTTCACAGACTGTTTCCCTGAATTTCACATCAATGATTGGCATTTCGGGCCAAAAACCGTTAGTAAATGCGGTGGGGGCCGAAACAATGTTAAAGACACGCGCGAAATACGGATTGGGCCAGGTGGTCCGTCACAAGAAACACCCTTTTCGAGGGGTGATTTTTGACGTGGACCCGGAATTTTCGAACACAGAAGAATGGTATCAGGCCATTCCGGAAGACAGCCGTCCGCGGAAAGAACAGCCGTTCTACCACCTGCTGGCAGAGAACGACCAATCCTTCTATGTTGCTTATGTTTCAGAACAAAATCTGGTTGCAGACTATTCTGGAGAGCCGGTCGAGCACCCGGATATCTCCAACATGTTCGGCCCGTTTGAAGACGGTGCTTACCCTCTGCATTTCCACCTGAACTAGGTTTGGCGAAACGGTCGGCATTGTACTGCCGCTGATCAGTATCCAAGGGCGCACCCATCTTTGCGCGGGTCGCTGGCACCTTCCAAAACACCGTCTTTTCGGATTCGGATTGCTTGCGCTCCTCCAAGTGGCGTTTCTGGAATTTCAATATTGTGTCCAATTTCAGACAATTGTTTCGCTACCTCTTCGGAATAGCCCCGCTCCAGCTTCAGGACATTCCCATCGAAAAAGGCACGCGGCGCGTTGATGCTTTCCTGTAGCTCCAGCCCAAAGTCCCTAAGGTTCGAAACGAAACGCGCGTGCCCGGTCGGTTGATAAGCACCGCCCATGACGCCGAATGGCATCGTGACACGGTCATTCTCGGTCAACATCCCCGGTATGATCGTGTGCATCGGGCGCTTGCCGCCAGCCAGTTCATTGGGGTGACCCGGCTGAAGCGTGAACCCCGCGCCCCTGTTCTGAAGCAAGATACCGTATTTCTCGGATGCGATCCCTGATCCAAAGCCATGAAAGATCGAATAGATCAGCGACACAGCCATAAGGTCGCGATCGACCACCGTGATATAGACCGTGTCCCTGTGAATGGCTTCCGTCAAAGGTGCTGCTGCGGGCATTGCGCCTTTTGGGTCAATCAATGCAGCCAGCCGGACCGCAACATCCAAATCAAGAAACCGCTCGGCCCGTGCGACATGATCGGGATCCGCAATGAACCGGTTGCGCGCGTCATAAGCCAGCTTGGTGGCTTCAGCCTCGATATGAACCCGTTCTGCTCCAAATGGATCCATACTGGCCAGATCGAATTGTTTTAGAATGTTCAGCAACAGGATCGCGGTCGCGCCTTGGCCGTTTGGCGGGTGTTCGACCAGATCAACACCCTTGTAGGCTCCGCGCATGGGCTGCGTTTCAGTGCACTTGGTGCAGTGAAAGTCTTCGGCGGTGTGGACACCTCCGCGTGCAGACAGGGCCCGGATCATATCCTCGGCAATGTCTCCTGAATAAAATGCGTCGCGTCCCTGACTGGCGATCCTGCGCAAGACCTCAGCCTGACCGGGGGCGCGAAAGATCTGACCGATAGCTGGTATCTGCCCTTTGATCAGATAATGGTCACGCGCAGCACCCTGTAATGTGGCCGCCCCGGTTTTCCAGTCAAACGCAACCCGGGGGGCCACCGGAACGCCAGCCTCGGCATAGTGGATTGCGGGTTCCAGAATCGCGTCCAGCCCCAATCGCCCTTCGGTTTCTGCAAGGTGACAGAAGGCGTCCACGGCACCGGGAACAGTCACCGCATCCGGACCGCTCAACGGTACAGACGACAGGCCTTTGTCCCGCAAGGGCTGCGCCCGCGCGGCGGCCGGTGCGCGACCCGATCCGTTCAATGCGCGTATCCGGTTTTCGCCCGCACGGCTGAACAAAACGAAACAATCGCCCCCCAACCCGGTCATCTGCGGTTCGCAGATGCCAAGCAGAACCGCACCTGCTATCGCGGCGTCCATGGCGTTGCCGCCGCGCTCAAGAATATCGATTGCCACTTTGGCGGCTAGCGGGTGCGACGTTGCGCACATCCCCCGCGTTGCAAAAACTTCCGACCGGCCAGGTTTGTGCAGATCACGCATGGTGGGTTCTTTCTCCTTCAAACAGGGGAAAGCTATTCTCTGATTGCCGGTTGTCCAGTCAATTCAAGTTTGGGGGGAGATCCTCGGCGCCGTTCACTGGGTGGGGGCTGTGATAATTGGCGCCGAGGGAAGCTATCTGAGCTACGAGTCACTGTATGGCGGCGATTTGCGGCGCGACAATGTTTCGAAAATGGCGTTATTGTGGCCAATTGCGGCTGATTACCCGTTCTTGTCAAAGTTAAATCGCAGGGATAGCCGATTGCACCCGTCGCGACGCTCATAACAGATATCGCTGGTCAGTTGATGAATCAGGAACCAGCCGAACCCGCCTTCGGGCAAATCCTGAATGCGGGTTCCCAGTGGTGCCGGCGTTCCGTCTGGTGGTTCGTAGCCGGGCAATGGATGGCCCGTGTCCGAAATCAGAATGTCCAGCCGGTTTCTGTCCAATCGGCATGTCACCTGAACCCCGGCCGGGGCCACGTCCATATAGGCATGTTCCACAACGTTGTTGATTGCTTCTGCCAGTGCGATCTTGACATCGTCCGCCTTGTGCGGCGGCAACCCTCGTTTCGCCAGTCCGGCGCTGAGTTTCGCAATCCCCGCACTGGCTTCTGTTTCCGTTGCGGGAAAGCTCAATTCCAGGCAGGTCGCGTTACAAATGGGCTCCACGTTGTCGCACTCCTGCTGTTGTCACCTGTCTGGTTCCGACAGGGCGTCATCCAGTGTTGCAAACAACCTGAACACGGTATCCATGCGCGTCAGGCGAAAGACCTTTTCCACCACGGGCTGCGGGCCTGCCAGATCAAGCCTTCGGTTCAGCCCCAGTTGTTTCATGGACGCTACGATTGCGCCCAGTCCGCTTGAATCGATGAACTCGACGCCTGAAAGGTCCAGGACAACCCGATCGGCGCAGGCCTCGGTCTCTGCGCGCATGTCTTCTTTGAACTGAATGGCCATCGCAGCGTCGATCCGGTCAGAGTGAACCGTGATAATCTGTGTCGTTCCGTCTGATGTGCTGGTCAGCCCCATGGTCCGGCTGCCTCCAATCTGAAAATGAGTCGTAGAAATACGCTAGACGCGAATTCTTACCATTCGGTATTCAAGGGCCGGACGACAGGAGGATTATCCGGATGAGAGATGTTGTTATTGCAGGTGCTGCCAGAACACCAATGGGTGGTTTTCAGGGCATGTTCGACGGTGTCGCAGCATCCGAGCTTGGCGGCGCAGCGATTCGTGCCGCGTTAAAGCAGGCAGGGGCGCAGACGGTTGACGAGGTGTTGATGGGATGTGTCCTGCCCGCAGGTCAGGGGCAGGCACCGGCGCGCCAGGCGGGTTTCGCGGCGGGTTTAGGCGAGGAGGTTCCTGCCACCACGCTGAACAAGATGTGTGGTTCCGGGATGAAGGCGGCGATGATGGCCTTCGACCAGATCGCATTGGGTCTTGCGGACACAATGGTCGCCGGAGGGATGGAGAGCATGACCAACGCGCCCTACCTGCTGCCGAAAATGCGGGGCGGTGCGCGCATCGGTCATGGTCAGGTGATCGACCACATGTTCCTTGACGGGCTGGAAGACGCCTATGACAAGGGCCGCCTGATGGGAACCTTTGCCGAAGACTGCGCCGAGGCGTATCAGTTCACCCGCGAAGCGCAGGATGAATATGCCTTGAAATCCTTGTCCAACGCACTTTCCGCGCAAGAAAGCGGTGCTTTCGAGGGCGAGATCGTCCCCGTCACAGTGCGCACGCGTAAGGGTGAGGTCGTACAGGTCGCTGATGAGCAACCCAAATCCGCCCGTCCCGAGAAAATTCCGACACTGAAACCGGCTTTCCGCAAGGACGGGACAGTGACCGCCGCCAATTCCTCGTCAATATCCGACGGCGCGGCGGCGCTTGTTCTGGCATCGGCTGAGGCGGCAGAAGCGCAAGGACTGACAGTTCGGGCCCGGATTTTGGGACATGCCAGCCATGCTCAAGCGCCCGGACTTTTCACGACTGCACCGGTTCCGGCGGCGCAAAAGCTTCTGTCCCGCATCGGTTGGAACAAGGATGATGTCGACCTGTGGGAGGTCAACGAAGCCTTCGCAGTTGTGCCGATGGCTTTCATGCACGAAATGGGATTGCCGCGCGACAGGGTAAACGTAAATGGCGGGGCCTGCGCCTTGGGCCATCCTATTGGCGCATCTGGCGCCCGTATTCTGGTCACTTTGTTGAACGCGCTCGAGAAACGAAATCTCAAGCGGGGGGTTGCTGCAATCTGTATCGGCGGCGGTGAAGGAACAGCTATCGCGATCGAACGCATTTGACCCTTCATCTTTTTCGAAATACTCCGGGGGTTCGGGGGCGGCGCCCCCGAGTTTTCCAAGGGGTTTGGAACCTATGACCGTCGATTACAGCGCGCTGGCTAGTACAATTGCAGCATTGACCGAAGGCGAAAACGATCAGGTTGCCCTGATGGCTACCGTTGCTTGCGAGGTCCACCATTCCGACGATCGTTTCGACTGGACCGGGTTTTACCGGGTGACAGAACCGGGCTTGCTTAAAATTGGCCCGTATCAAGGTGGCCATGGCTGCCTCGTCATCCCGTTCGAACGCGGCGTCTGCGGGGCGGCAGCGCGCACCGGCGAAGTGCAACTGGTGCCCGACGTGGACGCGTTTCCGGGTCACATCGCCTGCGCCTCGTCCACCCGATCCGAACTGGTTCTGCCGGTCCGGAACGCATCGGGCGAGCTGATTGCAGTTTTCGACATCGACAGCAATCAACCCGACGCGTTCTCAACCGAAGACGCGGATAACCTGTCCGCGATCCTGTCAAAGACCTTCGCGCAAGCCTGATTGATTTTCGGTCTGTACAAGGTGCGTCTACCGGTTTCCTCTTTTCGATTTCGCTCGGGGTTTGATAAAACAGGAAAGCCCGAACCGTATTGGATTAACCATGGTCCCAGGCCATTTCCGAACTCCGCGCCTCTCGGTTCGCAACTGGAAGGTTGAACTCGCCGATCCGCGATTGCGGGTTCGGCTTGAAGATGATCTTGTCACGCTTCTGACCCCTGAGGTCCTGAAACACCTGCCGCCCCCGATGCAGTTGCAGGGCCGGGAGATTTCGAACTGGATTGATGAAAGACGTGCTGAAAGCGATATTCTGCTTGCGCGCCAAAGCCGCGGTAACCACCTGATCGGCCTCATGGTGTTGGCCATGAGTTCTGACACCGAGGCAATTCCAAGCCTTCACATCGGCTATTTGGTTGCTCAAACCGCTTGGGGGAATGGTTACGCCCCCGAGTTGCTGCAAGGCTTGCAGGACGCATTGACGCCTGGGCCTGCCGTGCGTCTCATTGCCGGGGTCGGGCGTGACAATCCAGGTTCAGCCCGCGTTCTGGAAAAAACAGGCTTTACGCTTTGGCCGGAGCGCGCCTCGGACACCGCCGATATTTATGTTTACCATATTAGCTGAGTGACCGAGCCGTCAGGGCATAGCCAATCCGGAATATGGATCCACGTGAAAAAATGCTTGGAAATTTCATGGAATCGAGTCATCGTGAAAAAAGAGGTGAAATTTTCACGAGCGTTGGAGCTATCCTTGAACAGTCAGGCCCCGCAAAGTGCGACACTCGGTGCTGATATCCGCGCGCTGCGCAAGGCGCGAGGATTGACGCTGAGTGATATCGCGATCCGGTTGGACAGGTCTGTGGGCTGGCTCAGCCAGGTTGAGCGTGACATGTCCGAGCCGTCGATCTCGGACCTGAGGCAGATCGCCGAATGCCTTGGCGTCCCCATGTCGATGTTGTTTGCGCATTCGGCGGCACCGGCGGACGAGCAGGGATATGTCGTGCGTGCCGGCTCGCGCCGCCCCATGGGGTCGGGCGAGGAAGGGTTGATCGAAGAGCTGCTCTCGCCGGATCTGACCGATGATTTTGAAATGGTGCATTCCACCTTCAAACCCAACTCGCAGATGCAGACACCGGCCAATCGCCCGACACAGGAAGTCGGATACATGATCTCGGGCAAGCTGGACCTGACAATCGGGGGACGCGCGTTCACGGTTGGGCCGGGTGACAGCTTTCGATTCCGACATGAACCCTATCAATGGGCCAACCCTTATGATGAGCCCGCTGTAGCCATCTGGGTTATCGCCCCGCCGGTTTATTGATGTCGTTCGAGGCCTGGACCATATTCGCGTTGTTCTGGGTGGTTTTCGTGACCACCCCGGGTCCGAACGCGGTCAATTGCATCTCGAACGGGATGAGCCTTCCGTTTCCAAGGGCAATGCTAGGCGTATTGGCTATTCTCACGCAGGCCAGCGCCTTTCTGATCCTGTCTGCGCTGGGTGTGACCGCCCTGATCGCTGCATCGCCGACCGGGTTCTTTGTCGCCAAGTTGATTGGCGCGGGATTTTTAATCTGGTTGGGGATTCGCGGCTGGATGAATGCGACAAGACCCGCACCAGCCTCCGAGCGTCCGGCGCGACATGTCTATCTGCACGCGCTTGCGGTGGCCACGATCAATCCCAAAAGCGTCGCCGGATACCTGGCCGCGTTTTCGCAGTTCGTTCAGCCCGAGGTTCCGATCTGGCAGCAGATGGGGGTTATCATGCCGACCGCGCTGGTCATCACCACACTCAGCTACACCGGCTTTACGGCGCTGGGTGCCTTGATGGGCAAGGCAGCGTTGGGCGCGGTGTTCAATATCTGGGTGCGCCGGATCACGGCGGCCTGTTTTGTCATCTACGGTGTGTTGTTGGGAACCAGCACCACACCCGCAACAAAGGGGTAGTCAGATGCATAAGGGATCCTGCCTTTGCGGCTCGGTCGCGTTCACGATCGACGGAGACCTGTCGCCGCCGTCGGTCTGCCATTGCGGACAGTGCCGCAGACAGTCGGGCCATGTCTGGGCTTCGACTTCGACCCATAAGGACAACCTGAGTTTCTCGGCCAGTGACACACTCAGCTGGTATTGCGCGTCTGACATCGCCCGGCGCGGATTTTGCAGCAAATGTGGCTCGTTCCTCTTCTGGCATCACAACCAGGAAGACACGATTTCGATTTCCATGGGCGCGCTGGACGCACCCACAGGTCTTTCGCTCTCGAAGCACATCTTTGTGGCTGACAAGGGCGACTACTACGACATTACGGACGATCTGCCTCAAGAGGCGCAGTAACAAGGATCAAAACGCATGAGTGATTTTCCAACAAAAGCCCGCGTGGTCATTATCGGAGGCGGTGTGGTGGGGGCTTCCTCGCTTTATCACCTTGCCAAGAAAGGCTGGACCGATTGTGTTCTGCTGGAAAAGAACGAACTGACTGCCGGGTCGACCTGGCATGCTGCAGGGAACGTTCCGACCTTTTCGACCTCATGGGCGATCATGAACATGCAGCGCTACTCGACCGAGCTGTATGCGCGTCTGGGTGAGGAAGTCGATTACCCGATGAACTACCACCAGACCGGTTCGATCCGACTGGCGCATTCGAAAGAACGTGTGCAGGAGTTCGAGCGCGCCATGGCGATGGGCCGCTATCAGGGTATCCCGATGGAAATGTGGACCCCGGAAGAGGCGAAAGAGCGCTATCCCTTCCTGGAAACGCACGATCTTGAAGGTGTTCTCTACGACCCGACGGATGGTGATATCGATCCGGCGCAGCTGACCCAGGCGCTGGCCAAGGGCGCACGCGATATGGGGCAGAAGATCATCCGTTTCTGCCCGGCGACTGGCGTGACGCAGCATGGCGACGGCACCTGGACCGTGCACACGGACAAAGGCGATATAGCCTGTGACTATGTTGTGAACGCAGCCGGGTATTATGCGCAGCGTGTGGGTGAATGGTTCAAGCCCTTCGGTGGCCGCACCGTTCCGGCAATGGTCATGAGTCACCAGTACCTGCTGACCGATGAAATCCCCGAGATCGAAGCATGGACCAAGCAAAGCGGTGCCAAGCTGCCGCTGCTGCGTGATGTGGATGTCTCTTACTACCTGCGGCAGGAAAAGAACGGCTTCAACCTTGGTCCTTACGAGCCCAACTGCAAGGGCCACTGGATGACCGAAGACGATCCGATGCCGGATGATTTCAGCTTTCAATTGTGGAATGACGATCTGGACCGCATCGAAGATATCGTCACCGATGCGATGGAGCGGGTGCCGCTGATGGCAACCTCGGGCGTTGGACGCGTCATCAACGGGCCGATCCCTTATGCGCCGGACGGGCTGCCGCTGATCGGCCCGATGCCGGGTGTGAAAAACGCGTTCGAGGCGCATACTTTCACCTTCGGCATCGCGCAGGGCGGTGGCGCAGGCAAGGTTCTGGCCGAGTGGGTCGTTGATGGCGCGACCGAATGGGACATGTGGGCCGTCGATCCGCGGCGCTACACCGATTACACCGATCAGGATTATTGCAACCAGAAAGGCATGGAAGTCTATGGTAACGAATATGCCATGCATTTCCCGCACCATGAATGGCCTGCCGCGCGCGACAAGAAACTGTCGCCCGTGCATGACAAGGTCAAAGCGCTGGGTGGCGTAATGGGTGCCTATAACGGCTGGGAACGCGCCAACTGGTTTGCCCAGCCCGGCGATGACACCTCGCTCGACGCGACCCATACCTGGGGACGGTCCGGACCGTGGGAACAGCGGATCAAGGAAGAATGTGAGGCCGTGCGCGATCATTGTGGCGTGTTGGACCTGCCGGGCTTCTCGCGGTTCAAAATACAGGGGCCGGGTGCTGATGAATGGCTGCGCGGTCTGGTTGCAGGGGCATTGCCCAAGATTGGTCGGGTTGGGCTGGTTTACTTCGCAGATGACCGCGGGCGCATCCTGACCGAAATGTCGGTCACGCGCGAGGCCGAAGACCTGTTCGTTCTGGTCACTGCAGCGACCGCGCAATGGCATGACCGTGAATGGCTTGAGCGTCACATACCCGCCGATGCCGAGTTCACGCTGGAAGACTGGACAACGCGGATGAGCACGCTGATCGTTACCGGGCCTCGATCTCGGGACATTCTCAGCAAAGTTACCGAGGCCGATCTGACCTTGCCGTGGCTCAGCTTTCAGGAAAGCGAAATCAAAGGCGGATGGGTCGCTCTGCTGCGTGTCTCATTCGCTGGTGAGCTGGGCTGGGAAGTTCACGCTGAAAATGCGGATATGCCTGCGATCTACGACGCGATCATCGATGCCGGTGCCAAGCCGTTCGGGATGTATGCGCTGAACTCGCTGCGGATCGAAAAGGGGTACCGCGCCTGGAAGGGCGATCTGTCGACCGACTATTCCCTGCTTGAAGGCGGGTTGGAGCGTTTCGTCAAGCTGGACAAACCGCAGGACTTCCCGGGCAAGGCCGCAATCCTGAACGAAAAGCAGCAAGGCGTGAAAAAGTCCTTCGTCACCCTGACTGTTGATGCGGGCGATTGCGACGCGCCGTATATGTCCTGCATCTGGCATGGCGATGAGATCGTGGGCGAAACCACATCCGGCGCATGGGGCTACCGTGTTGGTAAATCCATCGCGCTGGGCATGATCCGAGCCGAGCTTGCCAATCCGGGAACTGAGCTTGAGGTCGAAATCTACGGCCAGAAATGCCGCGCCGTGGTAGAGCTGGACCAGCCGCTCTGGGACCCCGAGAACGAGCGGTTGCGCGCGTGACGCTTCCGGCGACCATGTCTGGCGTCTATCTGACCGGCCATGGCGGGCCAGAGGCGCTGGAATGGCGCGACGATATCCCTGTCCCGGCCCCTGGGCCGGGGCAGGTGCTTGTTCGGGTCGCTGCAGCAGGCGTGAATAACACGGACATCAACACGCGGGTCGGCTGGTATTCATCGGATGTCACCGGTGCGACGGATGCCGTCGATCAGGATATTGAAGCCGGCGGATGGGGTGGCGCACTGAACTTTCCCCGCATTCAGGGGGGCGATCTGTGCGGGATCGTTGAAAAGGTTGGGCCAAACTCGGGGTTCAAAAAGGGCCAGCGCGTGACTTGCCCGATCAACCTGCCGCGTCCGCGCCCCGGCAGCCCTCAGGGCTTTATTGCGCTCGGGTCTGAGATTGATGGCGCTTTTGCCCAATACTGTCTGGTTGAAGCAAATGACCTTTATGACGTAAGTGCATCGCCCCTGTCAGACGTGGAAATTGCGGCCATTCCATGTGCCTTTGGTACTGCCGAAAACCTGCTGACGCGCGCGGGCGTGACGGCAGGGCAAAAGGTTCTGATCACCGGCGCGTCAGGCGGCGTTGGTCTGGCGGCGGTGCAGCTTGCTGCGCTGCGCGGAGCGTCGGTTTGGGGTGTGACGGCGGCAGCGAAGGCAGAGGTCGTCAAATCCCAAGGCGCGTTGGGCACATTTGGCCGGGATGAGCTGCCGCCGCAGGATATGTTCGACGCGGTTATAGATGTGGTGGGCGGGCCCGCATGGGCATCGCTGATCCTTGCCCTGAAACCCGGCGGGCACTACGCCGTTTCGGGGGCAATTGCCGGCCCGATTGTCGAGGCTGATCTGCGAGACATCTATTTGCGCGATATCACCATCCACGGCTGCACGCATCAGGCGCCCGAAGTCTTTTGCCGCCTTGTGGAGTTGATGAATACCGGACGGATCAAACCACTGGTTTCCCGAACCTACCCGTTGAAGGATATCGCCCGCGCACAGGCTGATTTTCAGGCAAAGACCCTTCCGGGTAAACTCGTGCTGCTGCCTTAAGGAGCAAGGACATGACAAAGATCACTCTGTTGGACGGTTCAATCGGACAGGAACTGGTCAAACGCAGCGGAGACCGGGCGACGCCGCTATGGTCCACACGTGTGATGATCGACCACCCTGATCTGGTCGGCGCGGTGCATGGCGACTACTTCCGCAGTGGTGCCACGGTTGCCACCACCAATACCTACGCCGTCCACCGCTCACGCCTGGTGCGGGTGGGGATGGAGGACCAGATGCCCGCCCTTATCGACACTGCCCTGACGCAGGCCGAACGTGCCTGTACTTCGACCGGGGGGCGGATTGCCGGGTCTCTGGGGCCGCTTCTGGCTTCTTACCGACCCGACCTGAATCCCGACCCGGCAGATGCGGCGGAAAAATTCGCTGAACTTGTGGCCTTGATGGCTGCACGCGTCGATCTGTTTCTGATCGAGACAGTATCTTCGGTGCAGGAGGCCGAGGGCGCGCTGCGTGGAACGACCGGATGTGGCAAACCAGTCTGGCTGTCATTCACGGTCAATGACGACGATGGCCGTCGCCTCAGGTCCGACGAACCACTCAGGGATGTCGCGTCTTTGGTAGAAGAGTTTTCGCCTGACGCGCTGCTGATCAATTGTTCGCGCCCCGAAGCGATCCCGGCTGCTCTGGGCATCCTGTCCGGCATGAACAAGCCCTATGGTGCTTACGCCAACGGCTTTACACATATTTCAGATGAGTTTCTAAAGGACGCGCCGACAGTGGATGCGTTGGATCAGCGCCATGATCTTGATCCCGATGCCTATGCGGATCACGTCATGCGTTGGGTCGGTCAGGGGGCTACGATTGTCGGCGGGTGCTGCGAAATTGGCCCGGACCACATCGAAGCGCTGGCCAAGCGGTTGCGTGCTGCCGGGCACGAGATCGTCTAAGGTGACAGCGATGAGGAAAGTTGCTTCTGATTCACCGCAGGCAATACAGCAACATTTCGATATTCTGGTCGCACCCGGATTTGTGCTGCTTGAACTGGCCTCATTGGTCGAGGTTCTCAGGCTGGCAAATCGTGTGTGTCCGAAGCCGCCGTTCACTTTTGCCTATCGGTCGCTCAGAGGTGGCCCGATCTCCAGCAGCAGCGACGCGGTGGTGCAAACGGAACCCGTGCAGAACCAGCCCAAGGCGAATTATCTTTTCGTGATCGGCAATTCTGACCCGGATCACCCGGACTTGTCTTTGGGGCGGGTGGTGTCGGACTATACTTTCCGCGATGCCAAGGTGTTTCTGCTGGCGGAAGCGGCCAGCCGGTATATCGACGAACAGGGTTCAGATGACTTGGCAACTCACTGGGAAAACGCCTCGTTCCTGCGGGAACGCGGGGCCCGGTTTGAAGCCAAACTGTCGATTGCAACCGAACAGGGCGCAGTTGTGACCTGTGCCGGAATGGAGGCGACAACAGACGTCGCTCTGGCAGTAATCGGTCGCCATATCTCAGGGCCTGCAAAGATGACCGTGGCGGACATCATGTTACATGAAAACATCCGGGATTTCGCCTCGATGCAGCCTTTCTCGGGGGTAAAGTTGACGGCGACCGGAGATGTTAAGCTGGATCAGTGCATCAAGCTCATGCAGGCCAATATTGAAGACCCTCTGCCGATCAATCAGATCGTCGATTCGCTGCAACTGTCGAACCGCTCGCTTGAGCGTAAGTTCAAAACCTTCTTTGGCACCACGCCCAACGGATTCTATCGCGAAATGCGGCTGGCCAAGGCCAATAACCTGCTTTTGAACACCACTATGAGCGTTCGCGAAATCGGGTTGGCCTGCGGTTTTCCGAACGGGTTTTCCTCTGTTTACAAAAGCTTCTTCGGAGTCACTCCCTTTGTCGTTCGGCGGGAAAAGCGGGCCGCGACACATCGGTGAAAAATGCGGATCTTGTGACGTTTTTGGTGCATTTATTGTCGATCTTCCGTGGCAGTTTACGCCAAACCTGACACAGCGGAGATTTCAGGATGGTTGATCTTCCCAGCAAGGCCCGAGTGGTCATCATCGGTGGCGGCGTCATCGGATGTTCGGTCGCGTATCATCTGACCAAGAAGGGCTGGACCGATGTTGTTCTGCTTGAGCGCAAGCAACTGACCAGCGGCACCACCTGGCACGCGGCGGGCCTGATCGGGCAACTGCGCGCGTCTTCCAACATGACCAAACTGGCGCGCTATTCCGCAGAGCTCTATCTGGGCCTTGAGGAAGAGACCGGTGTCGCCACCGGCCTGCGTCAGGTCGGGTCCGTTTCGGTCGCCCTGACCAGTGAGCGGTTGGAGGAGCTTCACCGAAATGCGGCAATGGCCCGCGCCTTTGGCGTGCCGGTCGAAGAGCTTTCTCCGACCGAAGTCAAAGAGCGATATGAGCACATCAACCTCGACGGCGTGGCAGGTGGCGTCTGGTTGCCAACCGATGGCCAGGCGGATCCTGCTAATATTGCCTTGGCGTTGGCCAAGGGTGCGCGTCAACGCGGTGGGGTGATCAAGGAACGGGTGAAGGTGACCGGGATTTCCCGGCGCGGACGGCGTGCAACCGGTGTCGACTGGGTCAGTGATGATGGGCAAATCCAAGGGCATATCGCCTGTGATATGGTTGTCAATTGCGCGGGAATGTGGGGGCGCGAGGTAGGCAAGATGGCCGGCGTGAATGTGCCGCTGCACGCCTGCGAACATTTCTATATCGTCTCTGAACCCATTGAAGGGTTGAGCCAGATGCCGGTTCTGCGGGTGCCAGATGAATGCGCCTACTACAAGGAAGACGCGGGCAAAATGATGTTGGGCGCATTCGAGCCCAATGCCAAACCCTGGGCCATGAACGGTATTCCCGACAACTTCGAGTTCGACCAACTGCCCGAGGATTTCGATCACTTCGAACCGATCCTCGAAGCGGCGTGCAACCGGATGCCAATGCTGTCCGAGGCGGGTATTCACACCTTCTTCAACGGCCCCGAATCCTTTACTCCCGACGACGCCTATCACCTGGGTCTGGCGCCCGAGATGGACAATTTTTGGGTCGCGGCCGGGTTCAACTCGATCGGTATCCAGTCCGCCGGTGGCGCGGGCATGTCGCTGGCCGAGTGGATGGATACCGGTGAAAAGCCCTTTGATCTGGGCGACGTGGATATCGGTCGGATGCAGCCGTTTCAGGGTAATAAGAAGTACTTATTTGAACGCTCAAAAGAAACGTTGGGATTGCTCTACGCCGACCACTACCCCTATCGCCAGAAAGCCACTGCACGCGGTGTGCGCCGAACCCCGTTCCACCATCACCTGAAAGAACAGGGCGCCGTTTTTGGAGAAATCGCAGGTTGGGAACGGGCCAATTGGTACGCGAATGAAGGGCAGGAGCGCGAATACCGGTACAGCTGGAAGCGCCAGAACTGGTTCGAGAATTCCGCTGCCGAGCACCGAGCCGTGCGCGAGAATGTGGGCATGTATGACATGTCTTCCTTCGGCAAGATTCGTGTGGAAGGCCCTGATGCCGAAAAGTTCATGAACTATATTGGCGGGGGTGACTACTCGGTCCCTGTCGGCAAGATCGTCTATACGCAGTTTTTGAACCGCACAGGCGGGATCGAAGCGGATGTCACCGCAACCCGCCTGACCGAAACCGCCTATCTGGTCGTGACCCCTGCAGCCACGCGCTTGGCGGATCAGACATGGATGATGCGCCATGTCGGGGATTTCAACGTGGTCATTACAGATGTCACAGCGGGTGAAGGCGTTCTCGCTGTCATGGGGCCAAACGCCCGGGCTCTGCTGGAAAAGGTCTCGCCCAACGATTTCACAAACGCGACCAACCCCTTTGGTACTGCCCAGCAGATCGAGATCGGAATGGGCCTGGCCCGTGCACATCGCGTGACCTATGTGGGTGAGCTTGGGTGGGAAATCTATATTTCCTCAGACATGGCGGGCCACGTCTTTGAGACCCTGCATGAGGCTGGTCAGGACATGGGGCTGAAGCTGTGTGGTATGCACATGATGGACAGCTGCCGGATCGAAAAGGGTTTCCGGCACTTCGGCCACGATATCACCTGTGAGGATCACGTGGTTGATGCTGGTCTTGGCTTTGCCGTCAAGGTGGACAAAGGCTGTGATTTCATCGGGCGTGAGGCGGTGATTGCACGAAAAGAAAGCGGCCCGAAAAGCCGTCTGGTACAGTTCCGTCTGACCGACCCTGAACCGCTGTTGTTCCACAACGAGCCGATCGTGCGTGATGGCGAATATGTCGGCTACCTGAGTTCCGGCAATTACGGTCATAGCCTCGGTGGTGCCATCGGAATGGGCTATGTCCCGTGCGAAGGTGAAAAGGCCGCAGACGTTCTGGGTTCAACCTATGAGATCGATGTTTGCGGCGTGAAGGTTAAAGCCGAAGCATCGCTTAAACCGATGTATGACCCGAAATCCGAACGGGTGAAGGTCTGACAGACAGGGTAGGGGGCGCTGCCCCCGCCGCCCGTGCCGGGCGACTCCCCCGGGATATTTTGGGCCAGATGAAGTGCGGATCCCTTGCTTCACCTGGCTCTAAATATCCCGGAGCGCGAGGCAGAGCCTCGCAATTTTAGGGGCAACAGCTGCGGTCAGCAAACTTATCACAAATCGTTATGTGACACTTCACTGTTTTCAGAGTTTTCAATCCGTTCAGTTCTGCCGTAAACGGAACCGGTATAAACCGGAGAGCCTTCGTGACACCCACGCCATTACCACCTCAGAATGTGGATACTCCCAAAGGTTTGGCTTTGGCTGTCACAGCGTACGTCATGTGGGGATTCCTGCCGCTTTATATGAAGGCGATGGATCACATTGGACCTGTCGAGGTGGTGGCGCATCGGGTTATCTGGTCTGTTCCGGTTGCAGGTTTGCTGCTGGTCGCGCTGGGGCGCACCCGGGACTTGAAAGCTGCACTGGGCAATCCCCGGATGCTGGCCATGGCGGCTTTGACGGCGGCGCTGATTTCCGTGAACTGGGCGATCTATGTTTGGGCGATCTCGACGGGGCACGCGCTGGACGCGGCGTTGGGGTATTACATCAACCCGCTGTTCAGTATCGCGTTAGGCGCGATTTTGCTGCGTGAGCCCCTGACGCGGACCCAGCTGTTCGCGGTGGGGCTTGCCGCGCTGGGCGTTCTTGTGCTTGTGCTTGAGGCTGGGCGACTTCCCTGGGCGGCGCTGGGTTTGATGGTCAGTTGGGGTTTCTATGCATTCTTTAAGAGATCCCTTCCAATTGGTCCCAACCAGGGTTTTCTGCTTGAGGTCCTGATCCTTTTGATCCCGGCCCTGGCCTATGTCACCTGGCTGGGTGTGCAAGGCACAGGCCATTTCGGCGCAGCGATGTCCGATACCGCATTGTTGTCCTGCGCCGGTATCGTCACGGCGGTGCCATTGCTGGTCTATGCGAACGGAGCCAAGCTGGTGCGCCTGTCGACCATGGGCATCCTACAATACATTGCGCCGACTATGATTTTCATTACAGCCATCACTCTGTTCGGTGAGAAGATCGACACCGGACGCATGATCGCATTCCCCCTGATCTGGGTGGCTTTGGTCATTTACTCGATCCCATTGATCCGGCAGGCGCGGGCTCAGGCCTGAAGCAACAGGCGTGCTGCAGCATCTGCCCACAGCGCATAGGCCCGGGGGCTTGGGTGATAGCCGTCCGGTGCCGCCAGGGCCGGGTCGTCGGGCAGATCAAGCCTCAGGTGCAGCACATGGGGATGGACGGACACAACCTGTTGCAACGCATTATCCAGCCGCGCAGCCTGACGGCCAAGCACCCAGGCCAATGGATGTGGCAGGGCCGGAAACCTGTTCATTTGCGGAACGCCGGTGATGACTATTCGCCGCGCCCCCAGTTCGTTTGACAGGATGTTGATAAGCTGCGCCTGGCGATCCGCAAATGTGCGGCAAGAGACGGCGCGGGTGACGTCATTCACCCCCAAAGCCGTGACCACCGCATCGAATTCGCCCTTTATGCCCCTCAGGCGGTCAATCGTATCCAGCGTCGTGTACCCTGTGGTGGCCTCAAGTTGCCACTCAACCGTGTGATGTCTGGCCAGCCGGTCCACAAGCTGTCCCGACAAGGCCTGCGCCTGAGTTCCCGCGCCCACTCCGGCCGCCGAGCTATCGCCGGTGATCAGCAAACGCAGGCGGGGGCCACGCCCTGTTCGGCCCTCTCGCGGGCCAGTTGGCTCTGGCAAAAGCCGGGCGTTACGGCGCACCAAAAGGGCTTGCGTGGCCAGAACGGGCAACAAAGGCACACGTAGAACCTGGTCGGGTGCTATCAGGGTGCGCATCATCAGGTCACGTCAGGGCGTTTTTGAATTCCAGAAAACGAGCGTCAGTCATCACGCGCGCCATCATCGCCTCGCGCAAAGCGCCGACTGTTTTGTAGGGGCGCATGGCGACTTCGAAGATTTGGATCAAACCGTCCTCGTTCAGCGTAATGAGGTCAACGCCAATGCCGTCCAGATCTCCAATCTTGCATTGAAACTCCAGCGCCCAATCGTTGCCGGCGCCCATGATCCGGCGATACCGGAAGTCGGAAAAGACCTGCCCGACATGGCCAAGAACGGCAGCCACAGGTGCGCGCCCGGTCCAGGTGCTGAAATAGGTTGGTGGAAGGAACTTCACATCTTCGGCCAGCAGATCGTGGATCAGCGCCTCATCGCCCTTGGCGACAACCTCTTGTAGTCGTTCAATTGTCGGGTGCATGTCCTGTCCTCCTGCGCAGAAGTTCACCGAACATGGGCGGACGCGCAAGGACGACGTTGCGGGAAGAAGCGTGCTGAGATAGGCAGGCCCGCATGAGCGAAACCTATGCCCCCCCGCAAACCGCGCTGGACGTGCTGCACGAAGATGCGCAGCTGATTGTGGTGAACAAACCGTCGGGTCTGCTTTCCGTGCCGGGGCGGGGCGATCATCTGGCTGATTGCCTTCTGACACGCGTGCAGGCGGCTTTCCCTCAGGCGTTGCTTGTGCATCGACTGGACCGGGACACATCAGGTGTCATGGTTTTTGCCCAAACACCCCATGCGCAACGGCATCTGAGTATGCAGTTCGAAAAGCGGCAGACCCGGAAAACCTATATTGCCCGTGTCTGGGGGCGGATGGAGCCAAAGACCGGCACGGTTGACCTGCCGTTGATCGTGGACTGGCCCAACCGACCCAGACAAATGGTGTGTCATGATACGGGCAAACCTGCGGTCACCGATTGGCGCGTTGTGAAACATGAGGGCGAGACCTCTCGCGTGCGTATGTTTCCTAAAACCGGGCGGTCTCATCAGCTGCGCGTTCATATGCAGGCATTGGGTCACCCGATCCTGGGCGATCCGTTCTATGCAACAGGTGCGGCGAGGGAGTTTCCCAGATTGATGCTGCATTCCGAAGAATTGCGCCTGAAGCATCCCGAGGGCGGGCATTCGATGAAGTTTCGCGCCCTGCCCGATTTCTGATCTCAGGCAATTCTGGCCCACAGCATCTTCAGGTTGCCCAGCGAAATGCGTCTTGTTCGTTTCGTCGAAACCGATTGGCGGCGATGGCGCTCCTGCGCGATCTCACGTTCAATCTCGAAGGCACGCAGTGTGTGGTCCTGTGACCATTGGCCAAGTTTCAGTGTCATCATGACGTGGTTGTCGAGGTGCGGCATTTCTTGGCTCCTTGTGTGATATCCCCCCATAATCGCGCGTCACTGCTGACAGCATGTTGTCAGTGGGGTGTGCTAGGGTGTCAGCAGAGTGTCAGGAGAATGCGATGCGCCGTTCGACCCGTTTGTTTGAAATCATCCAGATCTTGCGGGCCGCAAGTGCGCCGGTCACGGCAGAAGCACTGGCCACCCGGCTAGAGGTGTCCAGCCGCACTGTCTATCGTGACATTGCCGAATTGCAGGCCCAGCGAACACCTATCGAAGGTGAGGCCGGTGTCGGTTACATGATGCGGCGCGGTTACGATCTGCCGCCTCTGAATTTCGACGCGGAAGAGGTTGAAGCCCTGTGGGTTGGCCTGTCTCTTCTGGCGCGCACCGGCGACAGCCACCTGCAGCGCGCCGCCAGTCGGATCTGTCAGAAGATCGATGCGCTGCATAGCCCGACTGATTGGTTGCAGGTTTCACCCTGGGGGGCTCCGGCGGATGATCCCGAGAAGGGGTGTGTTTCTGTTTCGCATTACCGCGAAGCTATTCGGGCAGAACGGAAAATCCGCATCACTTACGTAGATGGTGAAGGCGAACAAACCATCCGCGTGGTGCGCCCACTGGCGCTGATCTATCACGTCGAATGTTCGTTGCTGGCAGGGTGGTGCGAGATGCGAAACGGCTTTCGCCATTTCAGAACCGATCGCATCTGGTCCAGTGAATACACTGACGAAGGATTTCTGGGGCAGGGTAAATCTTTGCGCGATCTCTGGCAGGAGCAACAGCACGCGGGCACCTTTGCGGAACCGGTATGAGTGGCCTTTGGCGGGTATTCGCCTATTTCACCGCATTGTTGCTTGAGCCTGTGAGCAAGCGCAGTGATATACTGGGTGAAATGGATCAAGCCCGAAGAACGGGTACCGGAGCAGAAGGTGATATCATGACGATTTCAAAGTTTTTCCTGGCGACAGGCTTGTGTTCAATCATGGCCGTGACGGCCTGTACCGATCCGGGCACCCTGACCGTGCAGAACGACCCCAATAAAAATACCAAGCAGGGTGCGGTTCTGGGGGGGCTTATCGGTGCGGGTGTCGGCGCGATCGCCAATAATTCGAACCCGGGTCTTGGGGCGCTGGCTGGTGCCGCCATTGGTGCCACAGGTGGCGGTCTGATCGGCAACCAGTTGGACAAGCAGGCTGCGGAATTGCGTCAGCAACTGGCAAATGACGGGATTACTATCGTCAATGCGGGTGACCGGCTGATCGTGACTGTTCCGAATGACATTACGTTTGACACGGACAGCTCGACCGTGCGCCCGGCGCTGCGGGCGGATCTGGTGAAAGTGGGCCAAAACCTTGTCAACTATCCCAACTCGAACGTGCAGATCATCGGTCATACCGACAGCGATGGTGACGCGTCTTATAATCAGGGATTGTCCGAGCGTCGCGCAAACGCGGTCGCGGATATCCTGCAGGCCAATGGTGTCAGCTACAGCCGTATCAGAACCTACGGTCAGGGTGAGAACAACCCGGTCGCGTCCAACCTGACGCCACAAGGGAAAGCGCAAAACCGTCGGGTTGAGATTGTCGTAGTCCCCAGCGGAAACGCGTGATCCTGAAACGCAGGACCGGTCTGGCCCGGCCCTTGTTGCGCAATGACTGTGCGTCAATGGGGGTTTGGTCAGGGTCAATCTCGGTTTAACTATTGGGAAACACTGAAACGGAGTTGTCCCTGATGTCTCAACCGACCCTGCTTGGCCTGTCCGGCTCCCTGCGCAAGGACGCGACGAACCGCAAGCTGCTGCGCGAAGCTGCCCGGTTATTCGACCCTGTCAGCTATGCCGAAGCAGACCTGAACCTGCCGCTGTATGATGGCGATCTGGAGGATGCCGAAGGGATACCGGCATCTGTTCAGATGCTGGCCGACCAGATCGGGCAGGCGGATGCGGTGATCATCTCGACGCCCGAGTACAACAAAGGGCCTTCGGGAGTTCTGAAAAACGCACTGGACTGGGTCAGCCGGACAAAGGGCAATCCATGGGCGGGCAAGCCGGTTGCCGTGATGTCGGCGGCGGGTGGCCGCGCTGGTGGGGAAAGGGCGCAGATGATCCTGCGCGCCTGCATGGTGCCCTTTCAGCCCCGCATCTTGCAGGGTCCGGAAATCCACCTCGCCGACAGTTCGAATGAGTTCGACGATCAGGGAAGGTTGTTGTCCGAGCGATATGAAAATTCACTGCACATGCTGATGCAGAAACTCAGGGCCGAGGCCGGTTTCTGAGCTTGGACTGCCCATATGTTGGAACAGCGTCAAAGCGATATCCTTGACCCGGCCCGTGCAGCGTCGTTTCAGGTTGCGTTGGGCTCTGAGCCAACAATTGCCAAAGGCTCAGCTCTGCCGCCATTCTTCCATCAGCTCTATTTCTGGGCGCCGCAACCGCCTGCCGAGCTGGGGCGGGATGGGCATCCCAAGGTGGGTGGCCTGATCCCGGATATGGGATTGCCCCGCAGAATGTGGGCCGGTGGGCAATTGGAATTTCATGCACCGCTGATCGCGGGTGTCCCTGCTGACAGGACATCGGTTCTTGAAAACCAAAGCGCAAAAGCGGGGCGGTCCGGCCCGTTGGGTTTTGTCACGTTGCGGCACGAGATACGGCAAGGCGGCCAACTTTGTCTGACAGAATGGCAGGATCTTGTTTATCGTGAAGACCCCGCACCGGGTGTGATGGCTCCGGCGCCGCCCCAATCGCGCACGGATGAAACGGATATCCGCGCGGTCGAGTTTAATTCCACCCTGCTGTTTCGCTATTCGGCGCTGACCTTCAACGGCCATCGCATTCACTACGATCTGGACTATGCGCGTGATGTGGAAGGATATGCAGGGCTGGTTGTGCACGGGCCACTTCTGGCGCAGCTTCTGATGCTGTTTGCAGTTGATCTTGGCGGACCACTCAAATCGTTTTCTTTCCGTGCGACCTCACCGTTGATGCATTTCGAGACTGCCCAGCTGTGCCGGAACGGTCAGGACATGTGGGTGCGCGGCCCGGACGGGCGGCAATGCATGAAGGCTGTGGCCCTATCACAGTGAGGCTTCGGGGCGGAAGTCATCGGGGATCGAATCCCGATCCTCCAGCATCAGATCAGCCATGACCTCGGCCACTTTCGGAGCCATGCCAAATCCGATCTTGAAGCCGCCATTGGCGATGAATTGACCCTGGTGCAACGGATGCAGGCCCAACATCGGGGCGCGACTTTTGCTGCGGGGACGCACCCCGGCCCAACGTTCGATCACCTCGGCCCCGTGCAAAAGCGGCAGCGCGCGCGTGGCGCGGTCTATGACATCGTCCAAAGCACCGTCTGTGCTGGTCGGGTCGTCATAATCCCGTTCAGACGATGATCCGATTGCAAGCGTTCCGTCCGCATGTGGCACGATATGGACCGCATCTGCGAATAGCTGTGGCATCTCTCCTGCATCAAAGCGCAACAGGGCGGCCTGACCTTTGACACCGTTTCCGACGGTCTTTCCGTAGGCGTCGTTCAGTTCCAGTAATCCTGCTAGGCCCGTGGCGTGGACAACCTGTCCTTTATCATCAGCGTTACTGACAACGTGAACGCCCATCACCTCAAGGGCTGCAACCAACGCAGCGCAGGCCCGCCGGGGATGCATGCGCGCTGTCAGTGTATCGCGGATGACAAAGCCGGTGGGGCTGGGCGGGTACCACGATCCGGCCTGCGATGTTTTGATCACCCGCCATTCTGCCTGCCCCTGCCAAAGCTGATCGGCTGAACTTTCGCGTTGCCGGGCCAGATCAAGGCTGCGGGTGTCAGGAATGGGTTGAAGACGGCCCAGACGGCCATAGCCGGGGGAAACGCCGCCGGTACCCTCGACCTGCTGCCAAAAGGGTTCGGCCATGATCAGGCTGTCGAATTGAAAAGCTTTCTTGGCATTCCAGTTTTCGGGCACATGCGGGGCCAAGGCCCCCACCAGACCGCCACTGGACCCGGAACCCGGCCCAAAAGGGTCGACAACCTGTACCTTCGCGCCCCGCCGGGCGCAGGTCCAGGCGATGGACAAGCCGAAAATTCCTGCCCCGCGAACCGTCACATCGACCATTGCCAATTCCCTTTTCCTTGTTCAGTGTCGCGCCGCTTAGCTACAGGATTCCCCGATGGCAGACCAGCATGCCGAATTGACGTGGACCGAGGATCAGATACCGGTCTCGGACCGTTTCGACGATCCCTACTACTCGTTGCAAAACGGGCTGGAAGAGACGCGCCATGTGTTTCTGGCAGGCAATGATCTGCCAGAACGCTTTGCGCCGGGGTTTCATATTGCCGAGTTGGGCTTTGGCACCGGTCTGAACCTGCTGACGGTTTGGTCTGAATGGGAGAAATCCGGCCAAACAGGCCCGCTTCGGTTCACCAGTTTCGAAGCCTTTCCCATGGCCACGGATGATATGCGTCACGCGCATGAGGCCTTCCCCGAGTTACACCCGTGGAGCAGCCGGTTTCTGGCCCATTGGACAGGTCACGCCTGCAATCTTGAAACCCTTCAATGCGAAGTGATCATCGGCGATGCGCGCAACAGCCTGCCGCAATGGGCAGGCATGGCCAACGTCTGGTTCCTTGACGGGTTCTCTCCTGCCAAGAACCCTGAATTGTGGGGGGCAGAGCTGATGCAGCAAGTGGCGGCGCATACTGCCACCGATGGCACGGCAGCCACATATACGGCCGCCGGGTTTGTTCGCCGCGGGCTTCAGGATGCCGGTTTCACCGTCACCCGTACATCCGGCTATGGCCGCAAGCGGCACATGACGCGGGCGCTCAAGGCATGACGCAGAAAAACAATGCAGGTGCGGGTATCGCCCTGATGGTGGGCGCGACGATTGTCTTTGCCTTGCAGGACGGTATCTCACGCCATTTGGCCGGAACCTATAACACCTACATGGTGGTGATGATCCGCTATTGGTTCTTTGCGGCCTTTGTCATTGCATTGGCGGCGCGATCTTCCGGCGGGTTAAGGGCGGCCATGCAGACGAACCAGATGGGGCTTCAGATACTGCGGGGCCTGCTGCTGGCCACCGAGATCTGCGTCGCCGTGTTCGGTTTCACAGTGCTCGGTCTGATCGACAGTATGGCCGTTTTCATAAGCTATCCCCTGCTTGTCGCCGCGCTGAGCGGTCCGGTTCTGGGTGAAAAGGTTGGATGGCGGCGCTGGGTTGCGATCGGTGTCGGTTGCATTGGTGTTCTGATCATTCTGCAGCCGGGCGTTGGTGTTTTTGATCCTTGGGCCGTCATACCGCTGATCTCGGCGTTTCTGTTTGCGATTTACGGCCTGCTGACACGCTATGTCGCACGTCAGGACAGCACGGCCACCAGCTTTTTCTGGACCGGCGTTGTTGGTGCCATCGCCATGACCCTTTTTGGAATGTGGTTCTGGGAGCCAATGGCCCGCAGCGACTGGCTGTGGATGGCGTTGCTGTGCGTCAGCGGGGCAACGGGGCACTGGCTGCTGATCAAATGTTATGAGATGGCCGAAGCCAGCGCCGTCCAACCCTTCGCCTATTTCCACCTTGTCTGGAGCGCGATTCTGGGGATTTCGATCTTTGGTGAAAAACTGCGCCCCGAAGTTGTCACGGGCGCAGCGATTGTTGTGGCCGCAGGTCTGTTTACCTTATGGCGCGAACGCCGCCAGCGATGATCCGATCAGTTCCTGCGAAAACGGAACCGGCAGGGCGGGCTGCCCCAGACGGGCGCGGTAGACCGGCAGGCTTTCGGTCACGCGCATCACATAATTGCGCGTCTCATTGAACGGAATGGTCTCAATCCAGTCTACGATATCCACCTCACCGGTGCGCGGATCACCATAGCGTTCCATCCACGAGATCGGGCGCTTTGGACCGGCATTGTATCCGGCCGCCATCATGACGACATTCCCGTTGAACTCGGTCGCAAGGCCCGAAAGATAGTTGGCGCCAAGCTTGGCATTGTATTGCCAGTCCGACGTCAACCGACCGGTCTGATGGCCGCTGAGTATCCCCAGTTCTCCGGCCACCAGCTTGGCTGTTGCTGGCATCACTTGCATCAGGCCGCGCGCCCCCGCGCCGCTGACGACAACCGGATCAAATTCGCTTTCGCGCCGCGCGATGGCCAGCGTCATTTCCTTGGCCATTGGCAGGCGCATGTCGGCCACCGGATGAACCGGGTAATAGGCCGCAGGCAAAACGGTGCCCGTGGTCGCTGCCCGCTTGGCGATCATCACGGCCAGATGTGGCTGTTTCAGCTCAATCGCAAGGTCGCCCAACTGATTGGCCTGCACAGGGTCAAGACCTTCGACAAGATGGGTCAGGAACCTCTCGGACAAGTTGTCTTCGCCGGCCTTGAGCAACAGCAGCCCGGCTTCCAGAACGCTGGAATCGGCGAAATCTGCCTGACGCCAATGCGGGGCGCGACGCGGATTGGCCAGTTCCTTGTCAAATGGTCGTCCGATCCGTTCCGCCGCCAGAAGACCATAAAAAGAGGTCTGATGGTCCGCGCCCATGGCGTAGGCCTCATAGGCTTTGTCTGCGTCCCCAAGCTCGGCGTAAGCCCGCCCCAGCCAATAGCCGCCGCGCCCTTTCGAGATTGGCGATTGCACGGCATCCGAAAAATTCTGGAAGTGTCGCACGGCTGTGGCGGGGTCATTCAGTTTGCGCAGGGCCAGAAACCCGGCCAGCCACTCCAGATCCGCATAGGAATATCCCATTTCGGGGGTCATATGGTGCTTGGCCGCTACGTCATAAGCACGCGCCGCCCGCCCCGATCGCATCTCGAGCCGGGCCAGACGGCGGCGACCCTCGGCCCATTTGTCAGGCTCGCCCAGGGCTTCCGGTCCGCTTGACCGTGCCAGCATCAGGTCGACGGCGCTGTCATCCAGTTCTTTCTTGTCCCGCCAGACAAAACGGTCGAATGCCAGCCCCGGCGTATCTGCCAGCGACTTCGGCACCGCCGCCACCTTGCCGTCAACGCCTGGCTGGCGTTTCTGCAATGCGATCCGCGCTTCGGCCAACTTGCGCTCGTCGGTGCTGACCAGGGGCAGCATCTGTTCTGCGCTGACCAAATGGCCATCCCACAGCATCCGGTCCAGCCGCGCGGCATGGTGCGGCTTCAGCAGTCTGGCAAAATTCTCCAGATAGTCCTTTTGCAACCCCGACCCCATCGGCATGGTACGCCAGGCTGTCACGATATCGGCTTCCGCCTCGCCAATGCGCCCTTTGGCCTTAAGGGCCACCGCATAGTTCAGCGCGCCTTCAGCAGTCTGAGGGGGCAAGCCAGCGTAAAACTTCAGAACTCTGTCGGGATCGGCCCCGGTAAAGACCGGCTCGCTCTTGCGGCGCAGCCAGTCCAGCCCGGGCCAGTCCGGGCGGCGTTCGAGAAACACCAGCACATCGCCCGAGCTGCCAAATCCCTCACGTAACCAGTGCCAGACGATGACATCGCGCGAGACCGAGCCGCGCTGGCCCGATACGCGCAGCGCCGCATTCCAGTCGCCCTTGCGCATTTCATACAGCCCGGAGCGCAAATCATCGGCCGCATCCGCGCGTGCGGCTTGCGGTGTCGTCACTGCGTATAGAATCAAACCGGTCAACAGTGCCAGAAAGCGTGTCATCCCTTGCATTTCCCAACCAACCGAGGATAGAGCCTGTGAGGATAAACCCTGCGCCGGCGGGATCAACTCACAAAGCTGGAAACGTGAGTGACCAGGGCGCAAAAACCGCAATATGCACCTTAAGGAGCGTGTCATGTTCAAAGGCTCGATGCCAGCCCTCGTCACTCCGTTCAACAACGGCGAGTTGGACCTGAAGACGCTTAAACATCTGGTTGAATGGCAGATCTCCGAAGGCTCGACCGGGCTGGTGCCTGTTGGAACCACCGGCGAAAGCCCGACGCTCAGCCACGACGAACACGAAACGGTCATCGAAGAAGTGGTCAAAACGGCTGCTGGCCGTGTTCCGGTTATTGCCGGTGCCGGGTCGAACAACACGGTCGAAGCCGTCCGGTTCGTTCAGTTCGCCGAAAAAGTTGGTGCCGATGCGGCGCTGGTTGTCACGCCTTACTACAACAAACCGACTCAACGCGGCCTGATCGCGCATTTCCAAGCCCTGCACGAGGCTGCGGATATTCCGATCATCATCTACAACATTCCCGGGCGATCGGTCATCGACATGACCCCGGCCACCATGGGCGAACTGGCCCGGTTGCCGCGTATTGTCGGGGTCAAGGATGCGACGGGCGATCTGGCGCGCGTCAGCCAGCAGCGTGCGATCTGTGGCAAGGACTTCTGCCAGCTATCCGGTGAAGACGCCACTGCACTGGGTTTTAACGCCCATGGCGGTGTCGGATGCATTTCAGTCACCGCAAACGTGGCTCCCAGGCTATGCGCCGAATTCCAGCAGGCCACATTGTCGGGCGATTATGCAAAGGCACTGGAATACCAGGACAAGCTGATGCCGCTGCACGAAGCGATCTTTATAGAACCCGGGTTGGTCGGCGCCAAATACGCGCTCAGCAAACTGGGTCTCTGCAGCACCGAAGTCCGCTCACCTCTGACTGAGCTGGAAGACAACACAAAAGCCGCGATTGATGCGGCAATGGCACACGCGGGCCTCATCTAACCCGGCCTTCAGAAACCAGTAAAGGCGGCCTCGACTACCGAGTGCCGCCTTTTTGGTTTTCAGGATCCAAACTTCATCTGGCCAAAAATATCCCGGGGGAGCCGCGGCTTGCCGCGGCGGGGGCAGAGCCCCCTCAGCGTTTGCCGTAATAAAGCCCTACGACATGTTCAGCCTGCGCAAAGAACAACCAGCGCGAGGTCGCGATGCCTGCCAGATGCGATGCCACTGCCAGCAGGGCCAGGAAATGGTTGAATGGCAGGACCAGAAACAGAACCGGCAGAACAAAGGCCAATACAAACGAGATCACCCTTAGCTTATCGGCATGTTTGCGCCCGACCACATGAACAAACTCACGCAGCAGATAGTTGGTACCGGTATGCGGTGGCTCGAACGCTCTGACGGTACCCCGGTTACCCAAACCTGTGGCTGTGCCCAGATTCGTTCCGGATGCTTCCAGCGCTTTGTCGCCTTTCTTCCAATACAGGATTTGAACCAAAGCGGCGATCAGCAGAAGCGGAATGGCAACCCGTGTCTGGCCAGCCAGCAACGCACCACCTGCCAGGCTGAAGCTCAGGAACATGGCGGGGGTCAGGTTCATATTCCAGCGCGGGATGGTCTTGAGTTGCGTGTAGATCATCGAAGTCGTGAACACGGTCGCCAGTGACATCAACGCTCCGATCCAACCCAGCAGGCTCCATTGCCGATCCAGAAACACCACGCCAATCGCGTAAAGCCCCATGACGACCAGGGCGAGCACGGCACACCAGCCCTCACGGCTGAGCCAGCTCGTTTTCCATTGAGTAAAAGCCTTCCAGGCCCGTTCTGGGTGGCCGAGATGGAAGGTCGAGGCCATCAGCCCTCCGACGGCCAGACCGTAAGCAATGGCGAAGAACACAAAGGCCACCCAACCCGAGACAGCCGGAAGGCCAAGACCAAGAAAGAAGAGCAGGCCGAAGCCCAGACCGGACAGGGTGGTAAAGAGGATGACGGAGGGTGCAGGATGCATCAGAGTTTCTCCAACGTCTTGTCGAGCCAGCCGAGGAAGCCCTTGGGCTCTTCAGCGACAGGTGCCAACAGGGGGGCCAGGATGTCGATCTGATCTTCCACCGTGTCTTTCGGGCGCGGCGGCAGATATTTATTGACGGGTTTGGTGCCCATTTCGGGCATCAGGTCCATTCCGCCGCGATCCGCAACAAGCTTGCTGACGTCGCTGTCCGGATCGCCCAGATCGCCAAAGTGCCGCGCGCCCGCCGGACAGGTTCGGACACAGGAGGGAATCCGGTCCACCTCGGGCAGGTTCTCGTTATAGATCCGGTCGACGCAGAGTGTGCATTTCTTCATCACCCCCTCGGCCTTGTCCAGTTCACGCGCGCCATAGGGGCAGGACCAGGCACACAGGCCGCACCCGATACAGTCGCTTTCATTAACCAGCACGATGCCATCTTCGACCCGCTTGTAGCTGGCCCCGGTCGGGCACACGGTAACACAGGGCGCATCTTCGCAATGCAGGCAGGATTTAGGGAAATGGATCAGTTGCGCGTGCCCTTCCGCCGGTTGCACCTCGTAGGAATGCACGCGGTTCAAGAAAGTGCCCGAAGGATTGGCGCCATAGGCATCCTGATCGGACAGTGGCGCGCCATAATTCTCCGTGTTCCAGCCTTTGCAGGAAATCACGCAGGCATGGCAACCAACGCAGGTGTCCAGGTCGATCACCAGACCCATCTTGCGCTCGGTGGAGTTCGGTAGCTGGGTCATGTCAGGATACCTGTGCTGTTGAGGACGGGTGAGGGGGCCAGCCCCCTCTTGAGCCTGCGGCTCAATTCACCCCCGGGATATTTGTGGCCAGATGAAGTGCGGATCCGGGTCATTTGCCCACCTTCCACGCCAAATTCGCAGGGCCCGTTCCTACCGGTGATTTGATTGGGTCAAAATGAGGCTGGCTTTGGGCATCGGCGGGCGCGTCGGCCTTTTCGATTTTCACCTTCAGGTCAAACCATGCGGCCTGACCAGTAATGGGGTCGGAATTGGCCCAACGTAGCCCGTCGCCTTTTGGCGGCAGCAATTCGTGGATCAGGTGGTTGAGCAGGAAACCCTTGGTGGCCTCGGGCGCGTCCTCTTGCAGGGCCCAGGCGCCTTTGCGTTTGCCGATGGCGTTCCATGTCCAGACGGTGTTGTCGTTCAGCGCGGCCATTTCCATCACAGGGACCGTAATCTCACCATGAGGGGATGTGATTTTGGCCCAATCTCCGTCGTTCAGGCCGTGCTTGCGCATCAGCCTGGTCGGAACATAAAGCGGATTTCGCCCGTGCAACTGCCGCAGCCAGGCGTTTTGCGTGCCCCAGCTGTGATACATCGCCATCGGGCGCTGGGTCAGCGCGTTGACTGTGAAGCCGTCGTTGCCGTGCTGATCGGTTTCGTACCAGATCGGAAGCGGGTCCATCGTGTCTTTGATCCGCTGGCGCAAATGATCAGGCGGCTGTCGGTCGCCATGGCCTTCGGCTGCCAGCTGAAACTTGCGCATCGGTTCGGAGTAGAGTTGGAATAGGTATGGCTGCGGGCTGTCATAGAGCCCCATGCCCACGGCCCATTCCTGATAGGCTGCATTCCACGGTTTGTAGTAATCCGCGCCTTGCGGGATATGCGCCACGTAGAAGCCGCCGTTTTCGATATAGCGGTTCAACTGATCCGGGTTGACCTCTCCGCGCCCTTCCTTGTCGGCGTTTTCACCGCGGAATCCGGCCAGCGGGCCAATACCCGGCTTGCGTTCGTGATTGACGATGTAGTCGGCGTAATCGACCCATTTTGCGCTGCCGTCTTCATGGGTGAAACCCGGAAGTTTCATGCGGTTAGCGAGATCGATCAATACTGACTGAAATCCGCGCACGTCGCGGTCCGGTTCGATCACAGGCCAGCGGATTGCGTCAGCGGCCGCATCCGCCTCGCAAATCGGGCGATCCAGCAGCGAAATACAGTCGTGGCGTTCGAGGTAGGTCGTGTCCGGAAGGATGAGGTCCGCGTAGGCCACCATCTCGGAAGAATAGGCGTCCGAATAGATGATGCGCGGGATCACGTAATCGCCGTTTTCATCTTTGTCCGTCAGCATCTCGATGACACCCTTGGTGTTCATGGTCGAGTTCCACGACATGTTGGCCATGTACATGAACAGCGTATCGATCTTATACGGGTCGCCCGCATGTGCGTTCGAGATCACCATATGCATCAGCCCGTGACTGGACATCGGGTTTTCCCAGGTGAACGCCTTGTCGATCCGCGCGGGGCTGCCATCTTCCTTCAGTGCAAGGTGTTCCGGGCCGCGGACAAACCCCAGATGCGGGCCATCCAGCGGAGAATTGGGCGTCACCTTGCAATGCGGTGTCGGGTGCGCCTCGACCGGTTTGGGGTAGGGGGGCTTGAAGCGGAAGCCGCCGGGAACCTCGACCGTGCCAAGGATGATCTGCAGCACATGCAGCGCGCGGCAGGTCTGGAAACCATTGGCATGAGCCGAAACGCCGCGCATCGAGTGCATCGCGACAGGGCGGCCAATCATCTTGGTGTGTTTCTCGCCCCGGAAATCGGTCCATTCGTGATCGAGCTCAAACGCCTCGTCAAAGGCGACACGCGCCAGTTCCGCTGCAATCGCGCGAATGCGATTGGCGGGGATACCGCATTTTTCGGCAACAGCTTCGGGCGCGTGTTCCTCGGACAGGTATTTTTCTGCCATCAAGTGAAACACAGGGCGATGAACGACACCGTCGTTTTCGTAGACCGCCGACAAATCCGGGCGAACGCCAGGCGTGTCGAAGGCCGTCAGCTTGCCTGTATTCCGGTCGATGACCAGGGGCTTTCCGTCATCGTCGCGCAGGAACAGGCCGTTTCCGGCGCCTTCGGACGCGTCCACCAAAACCGGGGCGTTGGTGTAGCGGCTGAGATAGTCGAGATCGATCTTTCCGGCTTTCATCAGCACATGGATCAATGACAGGATGAACAGTCCGTCAGTTCCCGGTGTGATGCCGACCCAATCATCAGCGACAGCGTTGTATCCGCTGCGGATAGGGTTGACGCCAATAACACGTGCACCGCGCGCCTTGATCTTGCCAATACCCATTTTGATCGGGTTGGAGTCGTGGTCTTCGGCCACGCCAAACAACATGAACAGTTTGGTGTGGTCCCAATCAGGCTGGCCGAATTCCCAGAATGCGCCGCCCATCGTATAAATGCCGCCCGCAGCCATATTGACCGAACAAAAGCCGCCATGCGCCGCATAGTTGCAGGTTCCGAAGTTTTGCGCCCAGAAGCTGGTGAAGCTCTGGCTTTGGTCCCGGCCGGTGAAAAAGGCCAGCTTTTCCGGGTTGTCTTTACGGATCGGCTCCAGCCAGCTGACAGCCAGTTCCAGCGCTTCGTCCCAGCTGATCTCCTCAAATTCGCCCGAGCCACGCGGGCCGACCCGTTTCAGTGGCTTGCGCAGGCGCGAGGGGGCATTGACCTGCATGATCCCGGCAGACCCCTTGGCACACAGGACTCCCTTGTTCACCGGGTGGTCGCGATTGCCTTCGATATAAGCAACCTTGCCGTCTTTCATGTGAACGTTGATGCCGCATCGACAGGCGCACATGTAGCAGGTGGTCCTGCGGATTTCGTCCGAGACTTTCGGTGACGTATCAAGGATCGGCTGCTGATGGGTCATTTGCGGGTCCAGTTGGTTATGTCAGGAGGATTTTGTCAGTTTCCTCGGTATTTTAGAACATCGTTCCGGGAGCGGTGCGAAAATTAAGTGTTACAGTCCATTTGCCTGTAGCGCGGTCACGGCGATCATCTGGGTCACATCCTCGGCGCTGCATCCGCGGGACAGATCGTTGGCGGGTTTGGCCAGCCCCTGTAAGACCGGTCCGATGGCGGTGTAGCCCCCCAGTCTTTGGGTGATTTTGTAGCCGATATTGCCAGCATCAAGGTTGGGAAAGATCATCACGTTGGCCTGCCCGGCGACAGACGAACCCGGTGATTTACGCTCACCAACCGAAGGTACAAAGGCGGCGTCGAATTGCAGTTCACCGTCGACGTTCAGATCTGGCGCGGCCTGGCGTAGCGACTCAGTGGCCTCGATCACCTTGTCCACATCGGGATGCTTGGCGCTGCCCTTGGTGGAAAAGCTGAGCATCGCGATCTTTGGATCGACCTGCAGCAGCGTCCGGGCCGATGTGGCGGACGCGATGGCGATCTTGCTCAGCTCGCCCGCGGTCGGATTGATGACCAGCCCGCAATCGGAATACAGCATCGCCCGCGCCCCGGGCTGAGCGTTTTCCGGCGGGTACATCAGGAAGAAAGACGACACCATTCCTGCATCGGGGGCCATGCCAATCACCTGGATCGCCGCACGGACGATTTCGCCGGTCGTGTGAACGGCCCCGCCTACAGTGCCGGTGGCGCGTCCGCTGCGCACCAGCATGGCGGCATAGACGGGGGGTGTTTCAACGGCAGCACGGGCCTTGGCCCGATCGACGCCTTTATGCTGGCGAAGTTCGAAAAAGGTCTGGGCAAATTCTTCGGTCAGGTCCGAAGTCTTGGGGTCATGGATCTCAATGCCCTGAGAGGCCGCAGCCCCCTGATCGTTCAGGGCTGCTTCGACCTCGGCGTGCGGGCCAACCAGAATGATATCGGCCAGATTGGCCCTCTGCGCGTTGATGGCCCCTTTTGTGATGCGGGGGTCGTTGCCTTCGCTGAGGGCGATTATGGGACGGGTGGCCGGAGCGTTTTGCCG